>CAMZFA010000012.1 GCA_947305945.1 uncultured Spirochaetales bacterium
GGCATGAAGTCCTTTGTGAATACTCTTGCACCGTAAACGGACTGGAAGCCGTCACGGAATGCAGTACACATGAAATTTACTTTCTTTGTCATTTTACTCATTTCCTCCCGTTACTTTCCGGATTTGACTACCGCTGCGACAATGGCTGCAGCAATTTCTGCCTCAGAGGCCGCTGCAGGAGCTGCAGTTGGAACAGCTGCTGCCGCAGGAGCCGGTGCCGGCTTCCTTGAATCCAGTTTCCTGACCACCTTTGACATTGTTTTGGTTACGAATACCAGGATTGTCAGGAAAACGAAGACAGTACCCATTCCCAGAACCAGCAGAAGCAGGCCGTTCGAAAGCTGGGAAGCAAGCACGTCTTTAGGTAGTTGCGTTATTGCAAACATAACCGTTCTCCCTTAATTTAAATTCCAGACGGCGTGCAATACGCCGAATCTTTTCCTAGCATATTCTATAATAAATGGGAGAGGGTTGACAATAATATTCCGGTGCTTGTCTAAAATCGCGGGCAGGGTTATCTTTTCAGTATGAGACTCGTGATCCGGCAATGAATAATGTGCCTGAAACACGGTTGCGGAGGACAAAATGGCTGAATCCGAAAGCATGAGAATCTGCCGTAGAATGGACAGAATCGGCAGGAAAATAATGATAATGAGCGGCAAGGGCGGAGTTGGAAAGACCACCGTCACGGTCAACCTTGCAAAGGCCCTGACCGGGGCCGGATACCGCGTTGGAATACTGGACACGGACATCCACGGACCCAACATTGCAAAGATGCTGGGCTGCGAAAATGCGCTTCTGGAGGGCTCGGAAGGCGAAATTATCCCCGTAACCGTACAGGGAATGAAGGTTGTGAGCCTGAGCTTTGCCCTTGAGAACCCCGCAGACGCCATAGTCTTCAGGGGCCCCATGAAACTCAGCGTAATCAAGCAGTTCCTGGCCGACGTGGACTGGGGCGACCTGGACTACCTTCTCATAGACACACCGCCGGGAACCGGCGATGAACAGCTGGCCGCCGCACAGAACATCCCGGCACTTGCAGGCTGCATAATAGTCACAACTCCCCAGGAAGTCTCCGTGCTGGATTCAAAACGTACCGTTTCATTTGCAAGACAGCTCAATCTCAGGATTCTGGGTGTTGTGGAGAACATGAGCGGCCTTGTCTGCCCGCATTGCGGACAGGTGATCAACGTCTTCGGAAAGGGCGGAGCAGAGAAGATGTGCGTGGAGGAGGGAGTGCCCCTCATAGGTGCAATTCCCCTTGAAACAGGTCTTCAGATTGAAAACGGCGGTACGGTGAAAGCTGACAGTGCTTCAGGACAGGCTTTCAGAAGCATTGCAGACATAATTCACAGCAGCACAAAACCCCTTGCCTCAAAGGACATAGGCTATGTTCCCAAAGAAGAGGGCTGCAGCCCCTCGTCCTGTGCCTCATGCACGGCGGACTGCCCGTCAAAGAAAGGCTGAAACGTGAAGAAAGTTGACGAACACACATTCCCGACTGCCTGCGGACTTGGACCGGAGGAAAACCTGGTCTGGAAGGATAAAGAGCGCTCACAGATACTTAAAACCGTCATTTTTGATGTAAACCAGATAAGGCGTGAGAGTACGGACGGGCGCTCCGGAAACTTTGTGGAGGTAAAGATAAAGCCCTGTGTGAACGTCATACCTCTGTTCACAGGAACGGACGGGAAAAAGCGTGTTGTCATGATAAGACAGTTCAGGCACGGCAGTGCTGATGTGACATTCGAGTTTCCCGGAGGCATTGTTGATGAAGGAGAAACACCCGAACAGGCCGCACTGCGCGAACTTGAGGAAGAAACCGGTCTTGTTGCACACAAACTCACAAAGACGGGGTGCGTGAACCCCAACAGCGCATTCATCAACGCCCGGGCACATTTCTTTGTGGCCGAGGACCTTGAGGACACCGGCATAAGACATCCGGATGAAAATGAGCAGATGGAAACAGTAACCTTTGAGGTATCAGATTTGTTTGAAAGGAAGATAGGGGAAAAGGGCATGGACAACGGCATGATGCTCATAGCCGCCTTTCTTTTTCAGAAACTGATTGCCGAAAGAGGTTGAAAGATGAAAAGAAATACATTATTTGCAGTGTTTTCAGTGTTGCTTCTGGTTCTGCTTGCATCCTGCAGCACTACAGCCAATCCTGATACAAAGGAAAGAACGGTCAGCGTCTCGGGAACCGGAACGGTAAACCTGAAGGCGGACATGGTTACCTTCACGGTTTCCGTAAGTGAGACCAGAACCACAACGGCAAAGGCGCAGAAGGCAGCCAATACAAAGATGGCAAAGGTTCTTGAGATAATCAGATCCTTCAACGTTCCCGATACAAACATCTCCACAAGTTCACTCAGCTTCTCCACCCAGTACAAGTGGGTTGACGGAGAGGAGACAAAGACCGGAGAGCAGGTCAGCCAGAGCGTTTCGGTAAAACTTGAGGATATTGATTCATTCGGAGCCCTTGTCGACATGCTGGGCGCCAATGTCACCGGCATCTCACTCAACAGGGTGAACTTCGAGGCTTCGGACTACACAAAGGCCGCCGAGCAGGCAAGAAAGCTTGCATATGAGAATGCAAGGGACAAGGCCATAGTTTATGCAAATGCAAGCGGTATGGTCATAGGCAGACCGCTGAGTATAAATGACGGTTATGACAGTTACGGTGCAGTCAGATACACTGTTTCGGATGCCAAGATGGTAAATCTTGAGGCTGCTGCAGCCGCAGGCCCGCAGACCGAGACTCCCACAGGTCTTCTGAGCGTTACGGTCAACACCAGCGTGGTCTTCGAACTGTTCTACTGAGAATCTACACTGAGAACAGAGGCCTGAGCCTCTCTATTGCCTGAAGGATAATGCTTGACGGCTGTGAAAGGCAGAGCCTTATCCCGTCCGGCATATTGTAGTATTTTCCGTCCCTCCACATAACACCCGTCTCTATTCCTTTTTTGGCAAGCTCTGACAGAGAAATGCCCTTTGAGGCACACCAATTGCGGAAATCCGGTGAGAGAATATAGGTTCCCTCCGGTTTGAAAACCCTCACTCCTTCTATGGATGAGAAAAAATTGCACATGCTGTCAATGTTGAATTCAAGCACCTTTTTCAGCTCTTCCATCCATGCTCTTCCTTCATCGCTGTAGGCTCCTGTGAGGGCATGCATGGAAAGAACGTTCATGTTGTTGTAGTGACACTTTGCCTCAAGCTCCGTCAGGGCCTTTCTCAACTTCGGGTTCAGAACCACGCTGTAACTTCCTATCATTCCGGCAATGTTGAATGTCTTGGTCGGAGCGTAGAAGGCAATGGTCCTTTGTGAGGCATCCTCACTAACCGAGGCAGTGGGAATGTGTCTGTTTCCGTAAAGCGTAAGGTCGGACCAGATTTCATCGGAAATAACCGTCAGGTCATATTTTTCAAACAGTTTCATTGCCTCATTCAGTTCATCCCGCGTCCAGACCCTGCCGCTGGGATTGTGAGGCGAGCAGAACAGCACAACCCGGATGTTTTCTTCCCTGATCTTGCGTTCCATATTGTTCAGGTCCATGCGGGGCGTGCCCTGAGAGTCCGGTTTCAGCGGACTGAGAACCATGCGGTAGCCCATGCCTTCCAGAACATGGATGAAGCCGTTGTACGTGGGGCTGTGCAGCAGTATGGGACTTCCAGGGGCGGCCAGAAGACGCAGAGCGCTGGCAACACCGCCCAGCACGCCGTTCTCATAGCCTGTTGTTTCCCTTGTGGGACCGCTCCATCCGTACGACTGCTCATGCCATTTCGTAATGGCGTCATAGTACTCATCCGAAGGCAGATAGTAGCCGTAGATGGGGTGTTTCATGCGTTTTTCAATGTGCTGTGTCACAGCCGGGGCCGTTGCAAAGCCCATGTCTGCCACCCAGAGGGGAATTCTCCTGTCCTGCTCTGCGCCTTTGAACTCGTCATCCTGAACATCCTGGGAGATGCTGTCCATGTTGTGCCTGTTGTACACCGTGGTGAAATCGTATGTCATGCCTGTAGTATAACAGTTGGAATAATCTCTAAAAACAGATACAGTATAGAAAGTTAAGAGAGGGAGGCCTGATATGGCAAAAGTCGGAATACTCGGAACAGGAACCTGGGGAACTGCCCTTGGAACACTTCTCAGCAACAACGGACACAATGTGCGCATGTGGTCTCCCGTACCAGGTGAAATTGAAAACCTTGAAAGCAAGAGGGTTCATCCCAACCTCCCCGGAACGCAGATTCCCAAAAACATAGTATTCTCAACGGATGTCCAGAGCGTGATCAACAGCGCCGAGGTTGTGGTTTTTGCCGTCCCGTCGGTCTTCATGAGAAGCACGGCGGAAAAGGCCGTACATTTCATAGACAACAGCCAGACCGTGGTCACCGTGGTAAAAGGAATTGAAAGCGGCACGCTGTTCACCATGAGCGAGGTCCTTGAGGACGTATTCATTCCCGAGCGCAAACGCCCCGCCATAGTAGCCCTCTCAGGTCCCACCCACGCAGAGGAAGTGGCCGTCTGCCTGCCCACCGCAATAGTTGCCGCCAGCGGAAACCCCATTGCCGCCGAGCAGGTCAGAAACATCTTCAGCACCGGCTATTTCAAAGTCTACGTCAACGGTGACACCCGCGGATGCGAGCTCTGCGGCGCACTGAAAAACATCATTGCACTGGCCTGCGGTATATCTTCCGGCCTCGGATTCGGAGACAACGCAAAGGCCGCCATCATGGTCAGAGGCCTTGCCGAGATAAGTGCACTGGGCACCAGAATGGGCTGCACCGAACAGACCTTTGCAGGCCTTGCCGGAATTGGGGACCTCATTGTAACGGCCACCAGCGAGCACAGCCGCAACAACAGGGCCGGCCGCCTTCTTGGCCAGGGCATGGCCCCTGCCGATGTCCTCAAAAAAGTAGGCATGGTTGTTGAGGGCATAAACGCACTTCCCGCAACAATGCAGCTCATGGAGAAGTTCGGAATTGAGCTTCCCATCATCCGTGCCGTCAACTCCGTAGTCAATGAGGGCGCACACCCCCAGGACGTAATCCAGAGCATAATGCAGGACCCGAGAAAACTCGAACGCAGCTGAGGAAAACCGTGGTATAATATTTACCATGGAAAAGAATAAACCTCTGGTAATTATCAACGCAAATCTCAAAACAGGTTACACCGTCATTCCTGACAGCGGTGTTTATGTCAATGAATACGGCTTGATAGCAGACGTCTTCAAGATGTCCCGTTTTCCTAAAAAAACCTTCCCCCAGGGTACCCGTGAATATGACGCTCAGGGCAGCATAGTCACCCCGGGTCTCATAGACACCCACATCCACGGCATAGGCGGATACGGAACCGAGGACATGAGCGCAGAGTCAATTCTGGGCATGTCCGAAACCCTGATAAAATATGGAATCACTGCATTCCTGCCCACAATCTATCCGGACGGAGAGGAGAAGATATTCCGCTCCGAAGAGGCAATCCTGAAAGCCATGGGCAACGAGCAGGGTGCCAGAATAATGGGAATAAATGTTGAAGGTCCGTTCATTTCCACAAAGAGACCGGGAGCTCTTCCCGTTGAGTCCATAAGCGAAGTTGATATTCCCTACTTTGACAGAATAATAGACCACGGCCGCGGACATGTTGTCTGCATGACCGTTGCTCCGGAGCTCAAGAACATGCATGACCTGGCCCTCAGGGCCATGGAAAGAGGTGTTGTCCTTCTTGCAGGGCACACCAATGCCTCATATGAAAACATGATAGAGGGCATGCAGTGCGGCATTCTGCACTCCACACACTTCTTCAACGCCATGAGCCGCCTCCACCACCGCAACCCCGGTGCCGTAGGCGCAATAATGATCAATCCCGAGATGTGCTGTGAGGTCATAGCAGACGGTGTTCATGTTCACAGAGAGCTGGTCAAGCTCCTTACAAGGCTCAAACCGGCTGAGAACATAATCCTCATCACAGACAGTCTCAAACCCACAGGCCAGGTTGCAGACAAGCTCTACGCAAACGGTGTTGAAGTGGTTCTCTCCGAAGAAGGCGCCTTTGTCTCCGCCGCCGACCAGAGCCTGCTCAACGGGTCAGCGCTGACTCTGAACAAAGCCATTGCAAACATGAGCGAGTGGGGTGTCAACCCGGACCTCTCAATCCAGATGGCAACCGCAAATCCTGCAAGAATCTACAAACGCACCGATCTCGGAGCACTGATTCCCGGCAGAAAGGCGGACATCTGCGTCTTTGACGAACAGTTCAATCCCAAAGCCGTCTTTGTGGGCGGAGAACAGAGACTGTAGGTCACTTTACTTAATCCATCCGCTTATGCACATGAGCGCAGTGGTACAAAAACCGTCAAAAAGAATGAGGACTGTGACAGAATGCACAGTCCCCAATTTGTTTAATAATAAGCTTACAGGGCAACTTCCTTGTTTCCCGTGACTTTCATGTAGACAAGCAACGAGATAATGGTTGTGACTGTAAGAATTGTTGCATATGCAGCGGCAATACCGTAGTTTCCGCGGCTGACGTATGTGTAAACCGCAAGAGTAAGCGTGATGGTATTGATGTTGTACAGGATAACTGCCGTTGACAGCTCCGTAATGATTGTAACCCATGAAAGGATTGCACCCGACATAATACCGTTACCCATCATGGGAACCGTGATGGTGAAGAATGTCTTCATCTTGGAAGAACCGAGGCTCAGTGCTGCTTCCTCAATGGACATGGGGATCTGCTGCAGGACTGCAACCGAGGATCTGATGGTGTAGGGTATTCTTCTTATGACAAGAGCAATAATCATGATGGACATGGTACCCGTCATCATGAGCGGCCCCTTGTTGAAGCCCAGGATAAGGGCAATACCTACAACAGAACCGGGGATGATGTAGGGGATCATTGAGATAGTATCAATGACCTTGTTGGCTGCATTGCTTCTTCTGACAACAAGATATGCAATGAGAATGGCCAGGACAATGACAATTGCCAGAGCCAGCAGACCGATGAGGAAGGTGTTGGGAATGGCCTTCTTCAGGTGGCTGAATGCAAACTTGTAGCTTTCCAGAGAGTAGCCTTCCACGAACAGTTTTCCGCTTGTCTTCTGGAAAGAAGAATAAATGACGTAAATCTGCGGCAGGAAGGAGAGGAGAACAACAAACCAGCAGTAGAAGTTCATGAAGAATGCACCTACGCCGTGAGCGGTCTTTCTCTCAACGGAGTGCATGGCGTTCATTGTGAACCTGTGCTTGCTGTTGACCCAGTTCTGGAACAGGAAGATCATTGCCGTAATGAAGATACCGATAACTGCTACGGCAGCACCGAAGTTGTGGTCTCCGCCGGTTTCAGCAAAGTATGCATCATAAATTACAACCGGGAATGTCTGGTAACCTTCTCCTATGAGCAACGGAGTACCGAAGTCTGCAAATGCCCTCATGAAAACCAGCAGGGTTGCTGCAATGATGGTGGGCATACAGAGTGGTACAACAAGCTTGAAGAATCTCTTCACGCCGGTGCAGCCCATGTTCTGGCTTGCCTCGAGCAGGGAGTTATCAATGTTCTTGATGGCTCCGCAGACATAGAGGAAGACCAGCGGGAACAGCTGGAGTGAAAGAACGAGAAGGATTCCCTTGAATCCGTAAATATTTCCAACGCTTATACCTATCTTGGCAAGAATCTGGGTGATGATACCGTTTCTTCCCAGAAGCATGATCCATGAGTAAGCGCCGATGAACGGGGCTGACATGGAGCACAGGATAACCAGAACCTGGAGCACTGACTTACCCTTGATTTCATACATCTGATAGAAATAAGCAAGAGGAACACCGATAATCAGGGATACCGCCGTGGCGGCGATACTGACTTTAAGGCTGTTGAATATTGTTGTCACATGATAGGGGCTTGTGAAGAACTGCTTGAACGCCTGCATGGTGAAAGTTCCCTGCACCATTACGGACTCTTTCAGAAGCCTGAAGAGAGGATAGAGCAGGAAAAGGGCATAAACAGCCAGGACCCCGAAGGAAACAATATGCCACACGTCTCTTTTACGTTTGATGGTCTGTGTACTCATTTTGCCTCTTTCTTGTAAACGTCAAGATCGTTCAGAACACCCTTGAGCAGGTTGTGATTGCCCTGGTCGTCAAAGACGTTGATCTTCTCTTTCTTGATACCGAGCTTGATCTCGGTTCCCTTGGCAATAATATTGTCAATCTGTGATTCCTGGACAATCTCAGCCTTCTCACCGTCTTCGAAGTGTACGAAGTAGTGGGTGTTCAGTCCGAGGAAGACTGCGTCATCTACAAAGGCCTTCACGCCCTCAGCTTCCTTGGGAAGAACAATGAATTCCTCGGGACGGATGCTGGCAATAACGTCTCTGTCCTTCTTCTCTGCGGCAAGGATGTTCTCCATCTCAACCCTGAAACCGCCGGCAAGAACCAGCTCAGCCTTCTTGTCCTTGACCTCAAGCTTTGCCTTGATGACATTTGTATGGCCGATGAAGGTTGCAACAAACAGGTTTGCAGGTCTCTGGTACAGGATCTTGGGAGTTCCGATCTGCTGGATTTCGCCGGCATTCATGACGGCAATCCTGTCGGAAACGGCCATGGCCTCTTCCTGGTCGTGTGTGACGTAGACTGTTGTGATTCCAACGCTGTTCTGGATTTCCTTGATGACTGTTCTCATCTCAACCCTGAGCTTTGCATCCAGGTTTGAAAGGGGCTCGTCCATCAGAAGTACGTCAGGAGTGATTGCAAGAGCTCTGGCCAGAGCAACACGCTGCTGCTGTCCGCCGGACAGACGCTCGGGCATTCTGTCTCTGTACTCTTCTATCTTCATCAGCTTCAGAAACTGATCGGTCTTCTGCTTGATTTCCTCAGGGGGCAGCTTGCGGTTCTTGAGACCGAAAGCAACGTTCTTCTCAACTGTCATGTTGGGGAAGATTGCATAGTTCTGGAACACCATACCTATGTTTCTCTTGACCGGGTCCATGTCGTTTATTCTTGTATCATTGAAGAAGAAGTCTCCTCCTTCAATTGAGTTGAAACCTGCAATCATGCGCAGGAGTGTGGTTTTACCGCAGCCGGACGGGCCGAGGAGGGTGAAGAACTCGCCTTCCCTGATGTCCAGATTAAGGTCGCCGATTATAATATTGTCGCCGTAAGCCTTTACGGCATCTCTGATTATGATTTTTACGCTCACGATTATGTCCTTTTAAAAAGATGCAGGTGTGAAAAGACACACCTGCAACCTAAGATTACTTACAAAACAATTACTTGCTTGCAGCCTGGAAAATCTCTGTCCAGCGTGACTGCCAAGCCTTCTTGCTGTTTCCGCAGAGCTCAAGATCTTCGTAAGCAACGTTGATCTTTGAGAAGGGAAGCATAACAGGAGTTGTGTTGCTGATTTCCGGGTTAACGGGTCTTGCCGTTGACTTTGCAACTTCCTTCTGTCCTTCATCGGAAATGAGCCAATCCATGAACAGCTTTGCATTGTCCATGTTCTTAGCACCCTTCATGATTGCTGCACCTGCAGGAAGCCATACTGCACCTTCTGCGGGGTAAACAAGCTTGACGTTTGTTGCGCCGTCCTTAAGCAGGCCTACACAGGGATCCTCGTATGAGACGCCTACTGCATACTCGCCGTTGACTGTTCCCTTGTAGATTGCTGAAGAGGAGCTGAGGATTACGCCGTTGAGCTGTGCTGCGAATTTTGCTACCCATTCCCAAGCCTTCTCGTCGTAGGGCTTCTCACCCATGACAAGGAGCATGTTGGTCAGTTCTGCCCAAGCTGAAGATGACTTTGCGGGGTCTCCCATAGCAATCTTGCCCTTGAGAGCGGGATTGAGGAGGTCTGCATAGCCCTTGAATGAATCCGGGTCAATTCCGAGCTTCTTGAAAACATCAACATTGATGAGAAGAGCTGCCGAACCGTCGAGGCAGTATCTTGTTACACAGCCGCCCTGATTGCGGTAAGCCTCAGGAAGCTTGTCGTTTCCCTTTGCTACATAGGGTTCGAAGAACTTGGCATAGTTGATACCGTTGGCATAGTTTACACCGCCGTACATTACATCTGCCTGGGGGTTTGCTGCCTCATTCTCAATTCTCTGGAGACACTCACCTGTTCCCATGCTGAGAACCTGAACATCAACTCCGTACTGTGTGCCGAATGCATAAGCTGCTTCGACAAGTGCGTCTGAGTTGGGTGAATAGATGACAAGGCTGCCACCGCCTACTTTCTTTTCTTCTGCGCCCTTGGCACATACGACTGACATTGCGAGAGCAAGTACCAGTAATACTGTGAGAATTTTCTTCACGTTTTTCCTCCTGATGTTTATACCCCGGAACGGGGTTCAATTATTTGTTACAGAAAAATTTTAGAACACCTTTGGAGAAAACACAAATTTTATTTGAAGATTTAGTCAGTCAAAACCATGTCCTCGGGGCGGAAAACAACCTTTTCGCTGTGACCGCTCCCGAGTATGTTCTCCAGCTCACGGCTGTCCTTTCCCGCTGCCATTGCAATCTGCGCACTGCTGTAATAGACGGCCGCCTTGGCAAACGCACTGCCGTCAGGACCGGCTATTTTCACAACATCCCCGGCATCAAAACTGCCCTCCACGCGCACTATGCCCTTGGGCAGCAGAGACTTGTGTTCAATAAGGGCGTTCTTTGCACCCTCATCCACCACGATACGGCCCTTGTGGGAGTTGTTCAGGATCCAGCGCTCCCGCGCCGATATCTTCACGCTCGGCGCAAAGCAGCTTCCTATCTGCTCACCGTCAAGCAGTCTCGGAAGAACGTTTTCAACATAGCCGCTTGCAATGATGCATGTGCAGCCGGCGGTGCCCGCAATCCGGGCGGCAAGAATCTTGCTCTTCATTCCGCCGGTGCCCAGGCTGCTGCCCGCACCTCCGGCGTAAGAGAGGATTGTCTCATCTATTGTCTCTACCTCCGTCAGAAGACGCGCCGAGCTGTCCTTGCGGGGATCGGCCGTGAAGAGGCCTTCTATGTCGGAGAGGATGATGAAAAGCTCCGCGTCAATCTTGCTGGCCACCATGGCGCCCATGCGGTCGTTGTCCCCGAAGGTGGTGCCTATTTCCTGCGTGCTGACCACGTCGTTCTCATTGAAGACGGGCACAATGCCCAGTTCCAGGAGCTTGGCTACGCTGTTGCGCAGGTTCACGTAGGTGCGCCTGTTGTTCATCTCCTCACGTGTCAGCAGGACCTGGGCGCAGAGAAGACCGTGCTTTGAGAAGTGCTCGCGGTAGGCGGACATGAGGATGGGCTGGCCTATTGCCGCGCAGGCCTGACGCATTTCAATCTTTGTCAGCTTGCCCTCAATGCCCAGTTCCTTGCGTCCCATGCCTATGGCACCGGATGTGACAAGCAGGACCTGCAGGCCTCTCTTTCTCAGATCTGCTATCTGGGCCACAATGTCTTCAATTCTCTTCTCATCTATTCCCGTCCTGCAGGAAAGGAGGTTTGTTCCAACCTTAACAACAACGGTTTTCACGTTTTCAAAGCTTCTGGACATGGTTTTTCATCCTTTGAGTATCTGAGATGCACCCTCTGCTGCAAGCATTCTGTGGGTGAACGGTCTTGCGTCCTTTCCCATGTAGGTTCCGGCAATGTGGGCGTCTCCGTCCAGCAGGAAACGGGTGGTCATAAGGCCTTCAAGCCCCACAGGGCCACGGGCATGGATCTTGGACGTGCTTATACCTACCTCCGCCCCCAGGCCGAAGCGGAAGCCGTCTGCAAAACGGGTGCTGCAGTTGCAGAAAACACAGGCGCTGTCCACATGTTCCATGAAGTACCGTTCGGCCTCATGGTCTTCCGTAATGATTGCATCCGTATGATGGGAAGTATGCCGTGCAATGAATGAGGCAGCTTCCTCAACGGAGGAGACAACCTTGATGCTTATCTTCAGATCCAGATACTCGGTGTCCCAGTCTTCATCCGCGGCGGGTGTGCAGGGTGCAAACTGTCTGCACTCTTCATCTCCCAGAACCGTTACACCGGCCTTTTCAAAGGCCCGGACCATGAGGGGGATGAAGGAAGGGGCAATGTCTCTGTGGACAAGCATGTTCTCAATTGAGTTGCAGGCTCCGGGGTAGTTGGTTTTAGCATCCAGGGCGCAGGTCACGGCCTTGGAAAGATCCGCATCCCTGTCTATGTACATGGTGCACAGGCCGTCTGCATGACCGAGCACCGGTATGGTTGTGTTCTGCATGACATAGCGCACAAAAGCGTTGGAACCGCGGGGTATGAGAAGGTCTATCAGACCCTCGGCCTTGAGCATGGCAGCCACATCCTCATGGGTCTCAAGAAGTTCAATCCAACCTCCAAAACCTTGATTTGAGCTGCTTCTGACTATACTTTCATACAAAGCGCGGTTAGTAAGGCAGGCTTCCTTTCCGCCCTTCAGAACAAGACAGTTTCCGCTTTTCAGACACAGGGAGGCAATCTGAACAAGGGCATCCGGTCTTGCCTCGAATATCATCCCTATGACCCCTATGGGTACGCTTATCTTCTCCAGAAGAAGGCCGTTGTCCAGTTCTTCTCTCATGAGCACCTTGCCCACCGGGTCTTCAAGGGCGGCAACGTCCCTCAGGGAGCCTGTTACGCCCATGAGCTTGTCTTCATTGAACTTGAGGCGGCATCTGACGGCCGGAGAAAGGTCCTTTGCGTTTTCAAGGTCCTGTTCATTGGCCTTGAAAATGTTCTCTTTGTCCTTTTCAAGACCGCGGGCAATCTCCAGAAGCAGCGCATTTCGTGCCTGCTGTGACGAAGATGAAAGTGCGGGACACACCTTCCTGAGTTCTGTGAGTCTGTCTATTACCGAAGTCATGTTTATAGTATACAATCATGAAAGATGAATATACATAGGGGATGACCATGAAAATAGGATTCTTAGGCTGCGGAAACATGGGCTCGGCCATTGCAAAAGCTCTCATGACTCAGGAAAAATTCAAAGTCAGCGTTTATTCCAAGGGCGAAAGCGCCCGGACTTTTGCATCCTCATCTGAAGGAAAAGCAAAGCTTTGCCCAGGTCTCAGCGCACTTATTGCTGAAAATGATGCAATTGTCATTGCCGTCAAACCCCAGACCCTGAGGACAATGTGGGATGAACTGCGCGCAGCCGGAAGTGAGGGAAAAAAGTGGATCAGCCTGGCAGCCGGGGTGAATCTCAAAACCCTTGCATCCGAGCTTGGCAGCGATGAAGTTGTACGTTTCATGCCCAATATAGCGGCAAAAACGGGTGCCTCCGTTACTGCCGTTGCGGGTGCGCCCAAATGCTCAAAGGACTTTCTTGAACAGGCCGTCGGAATTGCAGAGAGTTTCGGAAGTGCCTTTGAACTTGCTGAGGAGAAGTTCTCAGCCTTCATAGGTGTAAGTGCCTCCGCAATAGCCTATGTCTTCCGTTTTGCACACTCTTTAGGCATGGGAGGACAGATTGAGGGCATACCCTACAGGGATTCTGTGGACATGGCCTTTGAAACCATGAAAAGTGCATATGAGCTGTACAGAAACTCGAATTCCGGTGTTCAGAGCCTTGAAGAATCAGTCTGTTCAAAAGGCGGTACAACCATAGAGGGAATCAAGGTTCTCAAGGAGAAGGGCTTTGATATAATTGTGTCCGAAGCTGTAAGTGCGGCAGCCGCACGCTCAAGAGAAATGGAAAAAGCGGAGGAGGCAAAATGACACGCTTCAATGTGACCGGCATGAGCTGTGCCGCATGCAGTGCCCGTGTGGAGAAGGCGGTAAACGGTGTTGAGGGCGTGACATCCTGCGCGGTAAGCCTTCTTACAAACTCAATGGGTGTGGAGGGCACCGCATCTGCGGAAAAGATAATTCAGGCCGTGGAGAAGGCAGGTTACGGAGCAAGCCTTCAGGACGCAAACACCCGGACCCCGAGCCAAAATACATCCTCACAGGAAGATATTCTCAAAGACACCCAGACTCCCAGACTTCTGAAAAGGCTCATAGCCTCCGTATGCTTTCTTGCCGTTCTCATGTATTTCTCAATGGGCCACACAATGTGGGGCTGGCCGGCACCTGCTGTTTTTGACAACCTGGTCTTCCTGGGCGTGTTTGAAATGATTCTTGCCGCAGTGATCATGATGATCAACGGAAAATTTTTCACATCCGGTTTCAAAAGCGTCATGCACGGAGCGCCCAACATGGATACTCTTGTTGCCATGGGTTCGTCCGCATCATTTGTCTACTCGGTTGCCCGGTTGTTCATGATGATAACGGCCATGGGAAACGGGGATAATATGACGGTAATGAAGTACGGCATGAACCTGTACTTTGAGTCCGCGGCCATGATAGTGACCCTGATCACCGTGGGAAAAACACTTGAAGCCAAGTCCAAGGGAAGGACCACGGATGCACTGAAGGGCCTGATGAAGCTCTCAGCCAGAACGGCAACCCTGCTTGTGGACGGTAAAGAAACGGAAACTCCTATAGAGAACGTTAAAGAGGGTGACATATTTGTTGTAAGACCCGGAGAGAGCATTCCCACCGACGGGGTGATAACGGAAGGGATAACATCGGTCAATGAAAGTGCCCTGACGGGTGAGAGCATGCCTGTGGACAAGACGGAAGGAGATGCCGTGACAGGCGGAACCATGAACCTTTCGGGCTATGTGAAGTGCCGCGCCACAAGGGTTGGTCAAGACACAACGCTCAGCAGGATAATACAGATGGTATCCGATGCCTCAGCCACAAAAGCACCTCTTGCGCGTATTGCAGACAAGGTTTCCGGTGTTTTTGTACCGGCAGTCATAGGAACAGCCCTGCTGACCCTCATATCCTGGATGCTTGCAGGAAAGCCCTTCAGCTGGGCCATAGCAAGAGCCATTTCCGTACTGGTAATCAGCTGTCCCTGTGCACTGGGTCTTGCCACACCGGTAGCTATAATGGTGGGTAACGGCGTGGGTGCAAGAAACGGTATTCTCTATAAAACAGCCGCTGCCATGGAAGGCCTTGGAAGAACAGAAACCGCTGTACTGGACAAGACAGGCACCGTTACAAAGGGAGAGCCGGTTGTTACGGATATTGTGTTTCCCGCAGGCGCACAGGAGAAACTCCTCGTACTTGCCGCATCCCTTGAGGCCAAGAGCGAGCACCCGCTTGCCAAGGCAATAATGAAGAAGGCAGAGGAAGACAATCTGAAACTTTCCGAAAGCACTGATTTTGAGATAGTTCCCGGAAAGGGCCTTAAGGCAACAATAGGAAACAGCGAGGTTTACGGCGGAAAAGAGACCTATGTAAAGCAGTTTGTCTCTATTCCCGGTGACCTTGTTCGGAGAAAGCAGAGCCTTGAGCAGGAGGGCAAGACCGTCCTGTTCTTTGCAAGCAAGAACGAGCAGACCTGCGGCATGATAGCAGTGGCGGACACAATCAAGGAAGATTCGGCAAAAGCCGTGCAGGAACTGCATAATATGGGCATTTCCGTTGTAATGCTTACCGGAGACAACGAGAAAACGGCGCAGGTGATAGGACGTCAGGCCGGCGTTGACCGGGTGATTGCAGGAGTTCTTCCGGACGGAAAGGAAGAGGTGATCAGAAAACTTCAGAAGGACGGGAAGACCGCCATGGTTGGAGACGGAATCAATGACGCTCCGGCACTGGTGCGCGCGGATGTGGGTCTTGCCATAGGAGCGGGAGCGGATGTTGCAATAGATGCTGCGGACATAGTTGTGGTGAAGAACCGCCTTACCGACGTGAGTGCTGCAATCAGGCTGAGCCGCGCAACCATAAGGAACATACACCAGAACCTTTTCTGGGCCTTTATATACAATGTAATCTGCATTCCGCTTGCAATAGGTCTTTACGGACTTGAGATGAAACCCATGTACGGAGCTGCGGCAATGAGCCTTTCAAGTTTCTTTGTCTGCATGAACGCCCTGAGACTGAACCTGTTCAGACTCTATGACGGCAGGCACGACAAGGCCCTGAAAAAGGCTTCCGCGAAAAATGATAATAAAGAAATACAGGAGAATATACCAATGACAAAGACACTCAAAGTAGAAGGAATGATGTGCAGCCACTGCGAGGCACGCGTGAAGAAGGCTCTGGAGAGCGTGGAAGGTGTTGAGAGCGCAGTTGCAGACCACAACAAGGGAACAGCCGTGGTCACACTGAGCGCAAACGCATCTGATGAAGCACTGAAAAAGGCCGTTGAGGACCAGGATTACAAGGTACTGGGAATAGAGACAGAATAAAGCTCTCTGTAAACAGGTCCGTCCGGAAGAAGCGTGCTTTTGAACAATGTCACGCAGTCAACCGGGAAAACCAGAGGCCTGACCTCAATGTCGTTGAGGCGGCAGTTCATTATGTTTATCTTCCTGCCCAGGGTTATGTGGGCCTTGAAAGGTTTGCTGTCAAAGTGTATGCGTGAATCCCGCACGGCACTGTAGACCGAGGATACAAGGGCCTTGAGGTTGTTGTCCGGCTTCACGCTGCACCACAGCGTGGCGGCGTTCTCATAGCCGAAATAGCCCAGTTTATCCAGAACAAGGTTGAAAGGCTTTGCACAGGAGAGCTGGTTTGTGAGAATACGGGTAAGAACGTCCGCCTGATCCTTGGTAATCTCATCCAGGAAGGCAAGACTCATGTGGAAGTTCTCCGGCTTGCTCCAGGTGCCCTTGCCCCTGTTTGTCAGTTTGACCTGATCCTGAATATCCGCAAGGTGCTCAATGACCTCATCCGTGAGGTTTATGGCAAGAAATGATCTCATAACACAGAATCCTCAGTAGAAAATCTTCTTCCACATGCCGTGCTTGTTCATGAAGTGGTGGAAGGCCCCTATCATGCCGGCTTCATTGCCGTAACAGGCCGGAAGAATTGCAGTCTTTTCGGCTAAAACAGGCTTCACATACTGCGGATAGAGCTCCTTGACCCTGTTGAAAAGGCTCTTCTGCTCCATAACACCTCCGCCAAGAACAATGGCGGCCGGGTTGAGGATATAGGAAAGTGTTCCGAGACCCCGGGCAATGCTGTCTGCCATGAACTCAAGCTCACGCCTGCATATCTCATCACCGGCATCAGCCTCCTCGAATATCCTGCGTCCGTTCCACGAGCCGTGCTCCGCACCCTTGGCCTTTTCCACGCGGCGGCAAAGCGCCGTGGTGGAGCCTGTGTGCTCAAGGTCGCTGTCACCCACCTTTATGTAGCCCACCTCGCAGGCGCTGAAACTTGCACCGTGGTACAGCTTTCCGTCAATGGTAAAGCCTCCGCCTATGCCGGTGCCCACGGCAAGGCCCAGGACGGAGGGATAACCCTTGCCTGCACCGGAGATTGATTCTGCAAGAACCATTGAGTTTACATCGTTTTCAACCTCACAGGGCAGCTTGCAGTGGCTTTCCAGAAAGCCCTTCACGTCAAAGCCGGTATAGTCGGGAACCTGGGGCAGGGAGAACACAACCGTGCCCTTTTCGGAGTCAATCATTGCAGTTGAGGAGACGGCTATGCCGCGGATGTCATATTTTTCCTTCATCTCCTCAACAACGCGCACCACATCAAGCATCCAGACGGATGGACCCCTCTGTGCAAGAGTGGGCATGGAGGAACTGAACTGGATCTCGGCCTTCTCATTGAGAACACCGTATTTGATTGCAGTTCCCCCGATATCTATGCAGGCATATTCCATCATGCCGTTTATGCCTCCAGAGCCTGTGCGTACTTCTTGGTAATGAGCTGGGGTCTTGTGATTGAGCTTCCTACAACAACGCAGAAGGAACCCAGGTCAATGACGCGTCTTGCCTTCTGCGGGCTGTCTATGTTGCCCTCACAGATGACGCGGTGCTTCACGTTTGCAAGAACATCCCTGAGAATCTTGAAATCATCCTCATCAATCTTCAGGTTCTTGCTCTGTGGGGTGTAGCCCACCATTGTGGTGCCAACAAAGTCAAAACCCAGTTCGTCGGCGTGGATGCATTCCTCATATGTTGAGCAGTCAGCCATGAGAAGCTGGTCGGGGAACTCCGCCTTGATCTCTGCAAAGAACTGGTCCAGGGTCTTTCCCTCGGGCCTGAGCCTGTCGGTGGCATCCAGAGCAATAATCTCCGGCTTGACTTCCATCAGCTCCCTGATTTCCTTCATTGTCGGCGTAATGTATATCCCGCTGTCGGGATAGTCACGCTTGATGATTGCAATGACGGGCAGGTCTACAAGTTTCTTGATTTCGGCAATGTCTTCCTTTGTGTTGGCTCTGATTCCGCCTGCTCCTCCCTGTTTGGCTGCAAGCGCCATTCTGGACATGATGAATGAGGAGTGAAGCGGCTCATCAGGCAGGGCCTGACAGGACACGACAAGCTGACCTTTCAGTTTTTTCAGGATTTCTTCGTTCTTCATCTCAGACCTCCGTCAGATTGAAGCAATCGCTTCGTCGATCATCGCCTTGCAGCGCTTAACATTATCCATATCTTCGGGAACGAGGTTGAAGAGAGGATCACGCACTCCGCCCAAGTCAATGCCGTCACGGATCTTCAGAATCTCCTTCATCACGGCATAGAGGTTGCCCTTGCATGAGCACATGGCGTAGACAATCTCGTCCGCCTTGTTCTGGATATCACGCGCCTTGGCGATATGGCCCTTCTGTACGAGGGCGTAAATGGCGTTGTAAAGCTCGGGCATCACGGCATAGGTGCCGCCGATTCCTCCGTCGGCGCCCATGGCAAGACCGGAGACAAGCTGCTCGTCCGGACCATTGAAGACCACGAACTCACGTCCGCCTGCGGTACCTTCGGCCTTGAACATCTGGATGTCCTGGACCGGCATGGATGAGTTCTTTACACCCACCACACGGGGGTTCTGCAGCATGATGCGAAGCAGGGGAAGCGAGAGGGCCACGCCTGCAAGCTGCGGGATGTTGTAGATTATGAAATCCGTATCCGGAGCTGCGGCAGAAATGTCATTCCAGTACTTGGCAATAGCATAGTCGGGAAGGTGGAAATAGATGGGAGGAATGGAGGCTATTGCATCGACGCCCACGCTCTGGGCGTGTTTTGCAAGGTCAGCCGAGTCTCTTGTGTTGTTGCATGCCACATGGGCTATGATTGTAAGCTTGCCGTCGGCAGCTTTCACAACGGACTCGAGGAGGCGTTTTCTCTCATCGGGATTCTGATAGATGCACTCTCCGGAGCTTCCGCCCACGTAAAGGCCCTTTACCTTCTTGTCGACAAGGTATTTCGTAAAGACTGCGGCCTTTTCGACGGAGACCTCTCCGCGGCCGTCATAACACGCATAGAAAGCGGGGATGATACCCCTGTATTTGTCAGTTCTGTTCATAAATCCTCCGTGTCATCAACCCTTGACTGCTCCCATTGTGATTCCCTTTGTGAAGTACTTCTGGAAGATAAGGAACACAATGATGATAGGTACGGATGCAAGTGCGGCACCCGCCATGATAAGTCCGAAGTCCGTACTGTTCTCAGCCTGCATGGTTGCAATACCGAGCGAGATTGTAAGGTTGCTGGACTTGGAAAGCATAATCAACTGCATGAAGTAGTCATTCCAGCTGCTTATGAAGGTGAAGATTGCCAGAGCGCCGATACCCGGCTTGATCATGGGTACAATGACCTGGATAAATGCCCTGGCCTCTCCTGCCCCGTCGATTCTGGAAGCCTCGATCATCTCATTGGGAACACCCTCCGAGAACTGCTTCATGAGGAAGACGCCGAACGGCCAACCTACAGTGGGGAAGATTACCGCCCACAGTGTGTCGTACAGGCCCAGTTTACTCATTTCCCTGATCAGCGGGATGAGGATGACCTGCTTGGGAAGTGCCATTGCACAGACAATCAGTGCAAACAGCGTGGCCTTACCTGTAAAGCGTTTCTTGGCAAGGGCATAACCTGCCATTGCTGCCGTGATACAGGTGAGAATCATGGCTGCAACTGCCATGACAACGGTGTTGAGAAGCCACCTGATGGCTCCGGGAATCATGGGCCCCTGGATTCCGGCTATCTCAAACAGAGGAGCCGAACGTTTGGAGAACAGCTTTGTGAAGTTCTCGGTTACGAATTTTGACGGCCACCAGACCGGTGTTGTGGAGTTGATCTCCCTGGCTGTCTTGAAAGCTCCTGTCAGAATCCAGTAGAGCGGGAAGGTGAACAGGATGGCAAGAATAATGATTATGATGAGCGAAACAATGTAGTAAACGCTTCTGTTTTCAGATTTAAGACTCATACCGCGACCCTCCTTATCTTTCCTTTGCAACGTAGAACTGGACGGCACTGAGGGCGGCTATGAACAGGGCCAGGATAATACCCATGGCGTTTCCGTAGCCGAACCTGTAAAGCTTGAAGGCGGTGTAGTAGATGTAGTACATGACCGTCTGGGTTGCGTTGTTGGGTCCGCCGGATGTGAGCAGCTGGATCAGTGCGAAACACTGGAAGCTGTTGATTGTTGTGATGACCACAATGTAGAGCGTTGTGGGCATGATCTGAGGCCATTTGATTTTCCAGAAGTTCTGGAGCTTTGTGGTACCGTCAACCTGACCGGCCTCAATGAGGGTGGGGTCAACGTTGCTCAGGGCGGACACATAGAGGACTATGGGCTGTCCGACCGAAGTGGTAAGCAGAATCACAATGATACACCACAGAGCGGTAGAGGGATTTCCGAGCCAGTTGATATTGGTATCAATTACTCCCAGACCCTTGAATACGTAGTTCAGAACACCATAGTAGTTGTTGTACATCCATTTCCATACAACGGTTACGGCAACCGAACCTGTTACCACGGGGAGGTAGAAGATGCAGCGGAATGCGCTGAGCATCCATTCCTTCATCTTGTAGATTGCCGAGGCAACCCAAAGTGAAAAGGCCGTGACCACAGGCACGCTCACCACAACTATGATGAGAGTGTTTTTAAGGCCTTTGAGGAACACCGGGTCCTTCCAGAGTTCCGCGTAGTTCTGAAGGCCTATGAACTTGTCCGGCGTGGTTGCATTGAGATTTGAATCAAAGAAACTTGTGACCAGACACAAGACCATGGGGAAAACTACAAACCCGAGGAAGAACACAAGACTTGGAAGCAGGAAAAGGTAGGCGGAAACCGTCTCCTTCCTCTTAAGCCGTTTTGTAATCAGAGATGTGTTGTTCTGTGCCATACATACCCTCTGTCAATTAGATTAAAAAGCAGGCAACTGCCCGGGAAACCCGGACAGTCGCCGATAATTTGATTAATGAGATTATTTTGCGGCTGCTGCAGCTGCGTTTGCATCTGCTGCGAACTTGGCAACACTTGTTGTAACATCATTGCCTGCGCCTACAGCCTGGAGCATGTTCCACCAGCATGTACGTGCGGTAGCCCAGCCCTTTGTTACCTGATAGTAGTCACCCAGGTACTGCATCAGAATGTTGTATTCATTCATTATTGCATTGTCTGCCCAGATTCCTGAGATATCCTTGCCGTCAGCCTTGTCTCTGACTGCGAAGTACTGGGCTGTCTTGACTGCATCGGCGGTCTTGGGACCGTCACACATGAACTTTACGAACTGCTTTGCCCATGCAATCTTGTCTGCGTTGCCGTTGTCGAAGATGCCGAAGCCCCAGATACCGCCGTTCAGCTCGGTCTTGCCGGTCTGTGACGGGAAGGACATGAATACAATCTCCTCACCGGCATCTGTCTTGTCACCGTTCAGCTGCTGAGCAATGTTCCAGCAGAATGCCATCTTGAATGTTCCGTTGCGGAAGAGGTTGATTTCTTCTCCGCCGTTGATAGCGGGATCATAAACAATACCGGGCATTGAATACAGCTGCTTGAGAGCCTTGACGTTCTCCGGAGAATCCCATGTGTACTTTGTGTGTGCTGCATCTGTGAATGTGCCGCCGTAGAGACCGTTGACAAGAACTCTTGTTCCCTGGTCACCGCCCTGTCCGCTGCAGTAAACAGCGCCTACCGGAGCCTTGTAGTACTTGTACAGTGCGTCAACTGCCTTGATGAAGTTGTCTGTTGTCCATGTGCGGGTCTTCAGATCAACATACTTGTCTGCACCTGCGGCCTTGAACGCATCAAGGTTGATTGCCATACAGTGGGCTGTCATTACCAGCGGATATTCATAGAACTTTCCGTCTGATGTCAGACATGCTTTGAGGGTTGCGGGGTTGAGCTCTGCCTTGTCACCGGCATCAAGCAGGTCTGCCATGTCTACCATGTAGCCCTTTGCTCCCCAGTTTGCAACCAGACGCTCGGGTCCTTCCATGATCAGATCCGGAGCCTGTTTTGCTGCAATAGCTGTGTTGACCTTGTCATCACCGTCTGTGTAGGTGAGGTACTGGACTTCAACTGCAATTCCTGTCTCTGCTGTGAAGGCATCTGTGAGAGCCTTTACCTTGGCCTCATCGCCCCAGCCGCCGATAGGATATGTCCAAAGAGAAATGGACTTTGCTGAACCGGCCTCTTCCTTTGCACCACCGGCAAAGACTGATGTCATGACCATAAGAATAAGAAGTACTGTTGCAAGTTTCTTCATTATTTTCCTCCTGAAAGATTTCTCACCGCAGGGACATTTCCCCGGGCGTACATTCAATGATAAACCACAATATACGCACAAACAAGGAATTAGTTTTCCCCGTCCCTGCCGGGGCCTCTGAAGACGGCTATTTCCTCTTCCGACATGTGCTTTTCAAAGTTTCTCTCCCAGAACAGGGAAGACAGGAGAGCCCAGGCTGCCGGGGTTACAAAAACGGGGGACCAGTAGATGACGGTCCAGCCTGTGAGCTCAATTGCCAGCAGCACCGTGATGAAGGTGCTGGGCAGGTGTGCAAAGGTCATTTTAAAGGCCGTTTTGATCAGTTCCCTTGTGCTGTATGAGAAGCGCGCCATGAGGGGGATTATGTTGAGAATTGTGCCGAACGGCACTATCAGAAGGGCATAATATATGGAAAACATTACTGCCGCGGTGGAATCCGAGACGGCGTTTCCGCGCAGGATTATGTAGCCTAATGCCATGGCCGCGAGCACGGGAAGGCAGATGAGGGTGACAATGCAGCCCTGCTTCAGATTGTCTTTGAAAGATTTGAAGTAGATTCCGAAGGCCCCGTCCTCATCGTGACGGAAAACCTTCACCACGGTGTAGTAGAGCGCACTGAGGGAGGCTCCGGCTGTCACAACTCCCAGACAGCAGAATGCGCAGCAGAGACTCAGGCCTACAAAATCCACGGCCCTTCCCAGGGCCTTCCAGGGTTGTCTTGAGGGATTGAAGAAATCTGCCATACCTATACCTGCCGGAAATACATTTTACCAGCGGAATTCCTTATCCCACAAGATGTCAGGAGTATTTTGTTGAAAACGCCAAAACCCTGATTTATAATCTGAAATGCCGTACTGCGGTCGGCGATTATAACAGTTAAGGAAAAGCATCAGGAGGCGTCCATGGCTACCGTTCAGTTGAAAAACATCAGAAAAGTCTATCCCAACGTTGCAGGAGAGAAGAAGAGAAAGAAGAAAGCTG
>CAMZFA010000013.1 GCA_947305945.1 uncultured Spirochaetales bacterium
AACTGGGCGCAAAGAAGATAATCTGCATTGTCTCCCTCCCGTTCTTCAACGGCAATGCCGTGGAGGAGTTTGACAAGGCCAACAAGGAAGGCGTTTTCGACTACATCATAGGAACAAATGCCGTTTACCACGGCGATGACCTTCTGTCCTGCAAGTGGTTCATCCAGACCGACGTGTCCGAGCTCATTGCAAGGACCATCAGCCGCCTGCACCACGGCCGTTCCATCAGCCCGCTCCTTGACAACAGACGCATAGTCCAGCGCCTTGTTGATGGCACCCAGCAGACTGCGGACAATCAGGAGAACTGATCATGGATATTTCCTACAGAATCAGAGGTTTCCAGGCCTCACCCATCAGAAGGCTCTCTCCCTATGCAATTGAAGCCAAGAAGAGAGGAATAAAGGTTTATCACCTGAACATTGGTCAGCCGGACATAAAGACCCCAGTTGAGGCAATAAACGCCATCAGAAACTATCCCCGTGACATAATTGCCTACGGTGAAAGTGACGGTGACATTGAACTGAGGGAGGCTCTTGCCCGCTACTACGGCACATTCGGTGCGGACATAAAAGCCAGGGACGTTCTCATCACAAACGGCGGTTCTGAGGCTCTTCTGTTTACTTTCATGACCCTCTGCGACCCCGGAGACGAGGTTATTGTCCCGGAGCCCTATTACACCAACGTCCACTCGTTTGCAAGAATGGCAAACGTGAACATAGTTTCCGTGACCAGCCTGCTTGAGCGCAACTTTGCCCTTCCTCCGCTTAAGGAAATTGAGGAGAAGATTACAAGCAAGACAAGGGCCATCCTGCTGTGCAGCCCCAACAACCCCACAGGCCACATCTACTCACCCCAGGAACTTGAAGTGATTCTCAAGATGTGCAGGAAAAAGGACATATTCCTTGTTGTGGATGAGGTTTACAGGGAATTCTGCTATGACGGAAAGAAGTTCACCAGCGTCATGACATACAAGGAGTATGCAGACAGGGTCATCTGCGTTGACAGCTTCTCAAAGCGTTTCTCAATGTGCGGAGCCAGAGTGGGTGCCCTTGTTTCCAAAAACCAGGATGTTATCCGTGAGACCCTCAAGCTCTCACAGGCAAGACTCTGCCCGCCGGCAGTTGAGCAGGCCGCAGCCCTTGCCGCATTCAGCGCTCCCCCGGAGTACATAAGCGGAGTAATCTCGGAGTACGAGCAGAGGAGAAACACCCTGGTCAAAGCCCTGAGGGACATTCCCGGAGTCAGATGCTCAAGTCCGAACGGAGCTTTCTACCTTGTTGCCAAACTTCCCGTTGAGGATGCAGAGGACTTTGCTCTGTTCATGCTCAGGGAGTTTGACCTGAACGGAGAGACGGTCATGCTTGCCCCGGCCGAGGGCTTCTATGAGTCCAAGGATCTGGGAAGAGACCAGGTCAGAATTGCATATGTCCTCAAGTCCGAAGACCTTGAGAAGGCATGCGTCTGCCTGAAAGCCGGTCTTGAAGTGTACAGGGAGAAGAGGGGACTCAGTCTGATCTGATTCAGACTTCCATGATTTTTTTTGAATGTGTTTCCAGAAACTCAACCGAGAAGGTGACATCGGAGGCAATGCCTCCAAGGTCAAAGTGTACCTTTATGCGCCTTCCGTGCTTGTCCACCTTGGTCACGCTGCCGTCAAAGCCCTTGAGCGGTCCGTCCACAATCTGAAGACGCTGGCCTTCCTGAAGCCTGACCTTTGACGGCCTTATCACGCCGCGGTTCAGATGAATCCACTCGGCATAGGCCAGGTCCGTACCGATCAGGGCACGGCTTCCGTTCTCATACCTGAGGAATTTGATTGCTCCGTTGATCTTCTGTATTTCCCCGAAGGGGAAGAGTTTCTCATCCGTGCCGTCCCACCATATGAACAGATATCCGGGGAAGAGGGGCCTGTCTCTGAGTTCAACCGTACCCTGACGTTTTTCCCTGTTCTGCTTCAGCGGGAACCATATCTGGAAGTCTCCGTCCGGGGTCTTCTCAAGGAACCTTGTTGCACTGTCCCTGACCCTTTCCTCTTTTCCTGCAAAACAATTCAGACAAAAATACACGGGAGCCTCCGGACACTATTGTATGTTAAACAAAATGTTTTCACCAAGAACTTTTCATTTTTCCTGTAATTGTGTAAAAAGGAAACAAGGGAACTGCAATGCATACCGGAGAGTACGAAGGACTTATCAGTCCCGATGCCTATGAATACCTCGACAACACACCTCAGGAAGACTTTCTTCATGACGAACTGCTTCAGGAGCAGGAGGACATGGAGGATTCCTCATTCTTTGATGATGAGGATGATGAGTTGTACTCACAGGAACCCGGGGATGAAATCCCCTGGGACAATGAAGAGGATGACTCCCATCTGTATGCCTACTCGTCCCTCTTTGATGAGATAGACAACGAGGAGGACAACCCTGCTGCGGAGGAAAGCCCTGCGGAGGAGAGTGTCTATCCCGAGCTCTACGAAGAGGAAGAAGAGGAAGAGGAAAAGGAGGAGAAAAAACCTCAGGGCAACTCCCTGTTCGACCTCATGGTTTCCCTTATTCCCCAATCTTCCCGCTGTGCCTCCTGTCTCCTTTCCTGCAATGAAGAACAGAGGGAGAAAATATCGGAAGCAACGGCCAATGCCATATCCGCATGGGCTTCCGACAAGCGGGACAAGATGTTCACAATTGCCGGTCTCTCAATCACCGTTGCCGTTGTCTCGTCAACAGAAGATCCCATGACGGACAGTCAGAGAATGCAGAGCATTGCCGCGGTGATGCAGGCAAACGGGAAGACAAACTGGACAGGGCTTCTTCTCTTCATGGACCGGGAAGGCAACATTGAAAGTGCCGAGGCAAGGGATATAGTTCCTTCTATGTTCCCGGTGTGGCAGTGGCGTACCATCCAGCTTCTTGCCGACAGACTGTCCAAGAAAAGAACATGATCTACGAAAGACTTCTGATTGACGGGGCTGTTCTGACAATCTACGCCCCTTCCAACTTTTCATCTTTCAGTGAGGGAAGGAAAAGGCCCTTCATGCTCATCTGCCCCGGAGGGGGTTATGAGAGGTGCAGTGACAGGGAAGCGGAGCCTGTAGCCATAAGGTTCATGGCCCTGGGTTATGCCTGTGCGGTGCTTCGTTATTCAGTCTGTCCGGATGCTTACTGGCCGGTTGCACTTCACCAGCTTGCACACAGCGTCACCTACATAAGAAACCACTGCACAAAGTACTTTGCAGACCCTGACAGAATCTTTGTCATGGGCTTTTCGGCAGGAGGACATCTTGCCGCATGCCTGGGGACAATGTGGCGTGATATTTCGGATGACTGCCGTCCGGATGCCCTTGTTCTCTGCTACCCGGTAATCAGCAGCGCAGAGTATGAGCACAAAGCCTCTTTTGAGAATCTCCTGGGGAGCAAATACGGTGAGATGAAGCAGCAGCTCAGCCTTGAGAAGTGCGTCAGTCCGCTTACGCCGCCCTCGTTCATCTGGCACACAATGACGGATGAGAGTGTTAACTACAGGAATTCCGTGCTCTTTGCACAGGCTCTGGAAAAATGCGGCATTCCGCATGAGTTGAAACTGTTTTCAGGCGGAGGTCACGGTCTCTCTCTTGCAGATGCATCCGTTCTTTCCTCAAGGCACAGGGAAGTGAACAGCGAAGTGTCTGTGTGGCCGGAACTTGCAGATTCCTGGCTGAGGGAAAATATCGTATAGTTATATTGGTTTAAAATACAGGAGGAAATGTTTTGGACCTGATCAGAAAGGCGAAGGAGAATCTGTTTTCAATCCTTCCCATCATAGTAATAGTGCTGATTCTGCATTTCACAATCACGCCGGTACCTGGGATGATAGGGCCCTTCCTTATCGGAAGCGTGCTCCTGGTTGTGGGACTTACGCTCTTCCTTACCGGAGCGGAGGTGGGTTTTTCAGCCGTGGGTGCAAAAATGGGATCTGCACTGGCAAACAGGAGAAACCTTCCGCTCATTCTGGCTGTGGGCTTTCTCATCGGTTTCGGAGTAACCTATGCCGAACCGGATGTAAACGTCCTGTGCAATCAGATTCATACCCTCAATTCCTCAATGGACCCCAATACACTGAAGCTTCTCATAGCCCTGGGACTGGGAGTTTTCATTGATCTGGGACTGTTAAGGACACTCAAGAACTACAAACTGAACGTTGTACTCAACGTGTTCTACATAATCATCTTCGGTCTGGTACTGCTTGCCGGTCAGTCAATGGCTTCAATAAGTTTTGATGCCTCGGGTTCCACCACCGGACCTCTTGCCGTTCCATTCATCCTGGCTCTGGGCCTGGGTGTCTCAAAGGCCTCCGCAGGTGGCTCGGATGACAGTTTCGGTCTGACCGGAGTTGCGTCCATAGGTCCCATCTACGCGGTCCTGCTTCTTGCCATACTCTCAAGGGGTGCCGCTGCAAGCGAGGCAGAGGAGATTGTTGTTGAGGTTTATTCGGGCCTGGGAGGAATGCTTCTTCACACCATGAAGAACACCGTTATGGGGCTTCTGCCGCTTCTGCTTCTGATTTTTGTCCTGCAGTTCACGCTCATGCATTTCCCGCCGGTGAAGTTCAGGATCATCTGCGCCGGCATGTTCTACAGCTTTGTGGGAATTGTGCTTCTTCTGACCGGAATTGAGTACGGTTTCTCCAGACTTGGGCTCTTTCTGGGAGCAGCGCTTTCGGAGAAGTGCTCAACCTTCCTGCTTCCCACCCTCCTTGCCCTTGTCCTGGGTGCAATAGTGGTTCTTGCAGAGCCTGCGGTGTGGGTTCTCACCAACCAGGTTGAGGAGGTTACGGCCGGAAGAATCAAGAGCCTTGTTGTCATGCTGGCCCTCTGCGTGGGTGTTTCGGTCTGTGTGGCTCTCTCGGTTGTAAGGGTTTACTTCAACATAAATTACACTGTTTTCATATTCGTTCTCGTAGGTCTGTCGCTCATCCTGTCATGGCTGGCACCGCCGTTGTTTGTGGGAATTGCCTTTGACTCGGGCGGAGTTGCCAGCGGACCCATGAGCACATCTTTTATTCTGAGTATGATAATGGGTCTTTCCGGCTCGCCGGATCTGGGCTTCGGAGTTGTGGGAATGATAGCCATGTCTCCGCTGGTTGCAATCCAGATTCTGGGCGTTCTGTTCAAACACAAGGAAAAGAAGGTCCTTGGACAGAAGGAGGTGCAGTGATATGCAGGTACTTGAAAAGAATCTTCTTTATACAATTGTCAGATACGGTCAGGCGGACAGGTTTGTGAAAATCGCCCGCTCAGAGGGCGCTACCGGTGCTACCGCCTATCCCGTTGAGGGTTCGGTTTCGAGCATTATGCTCAGGGCTCTGGGGCTGGGCAAGAAGGAGCGTGAGGCCGTTCTTGTCCTGACGGATGAAAGCAAGGCGGAAAAGATGATTGAGAAGGCAAAGGCCGACAGCAGGCTTGCCGGAATTTGTGTCCTCTTGGGAAATGAGGAAGGAGACGGAAAAATGGATAAGAAACACACGATGATCACGATAATAGTCAATTCCGGTTATGCCGATGACGTAATGGAGGCTGCAAGAAAGGCCGGAGCCACAGGCGGAACAATCACACACGCCCGCGGAACCGCACCCAATGACGCTGCCGAGAAGTTCCTGAACATCACCATTGTTCCCGAGAAGGAAATGATCATGATTGTTGCAGAGCAGGACAAGGCCCCTGCAATTGTGGATGCAATAAAGAACCTCAAGTGCCTCCAGCAGCCGGGAATAGGAATCATCTACACTCAGGAAATCAAGAAGTTCGTGAACATAGGAAACAAGTAAGATGGTAGTAATCAGAGAGGGAAGGGAGAAGAGCCTTCTGAGACATCACCCCTGGGTCTTTTCCGGGGCCATAGAATCCGGTGCTCAGCAGGCCGGGGTGCAGGAAGTACGTTCGGCGCAGGGCCGGTTCCTGGCATGGGGCTGGTATGACGAGTCATCCCACATCCCCCTCAGGCTGCTTTCTTTCAACGAAGCGGAAAAGGTTGATTCCGCCTGGTGGCGCAACACCGTCAGGCAGGCCGTCATGCGCCGCAGGGCCTTCTTCAACCCCGAATCCGACACAAACACCTTCAGGATCATACACGGGGAGGCGGACTTCCTTCCCGGCGTTGCCGCCGATATCTACGCCCGCGTCATCCGCATCATCATCTCCGCACGTGTTGCCTGGGAGTTCAGGAAGGACATTGTTGCAGAGCTTCAGGACCTTCTTCATCCGGATTACATTGTCCTGAGCACGGACCCCTCTTTCTGCGGCATTGAGAAGATGAAGGAGATAACCGAGAATTATCCGGAAAACGCCGTTGTTGAGGATATTGTTGTCCGTGAAAGCGGAATTAAATACAGCGTGCTTCCCGGAAGCGGTCAGAAGAGCGGTTTCTTCTGCGACCAGAGGGAAAACCGCCTGCGCGTTGAGCGCTACGTGAAGGATGCGGCCGTTCTGGACATGTGCTGCTACACCGGAGCCTTCTCCCTTCATGCTCTGAGGGGCGGAGCAAAGTTTGTGGACAGCGTGGATGCCTCAAAGGACGCACTTGCCTCACTTCAGAAAAACCTGGCCCTCAACCCGGATCTCAACACATCAAGACTGCGCTCCGAGAAGGCGGACATGTTTGATTATCTGCGCTCTATGTCGCGCAACAAATATGACGTGATCATCCTTGATCCGCCCAAACTTGCAAAGACCTCCAAGGCCCTTGAGGAGGCCAAAAAGGGCTACAAGGAGCTGAACCGCTCCGCCATGGAGAAGATCCGCTCGGGCGGAATCCTTGTCACATGCTCGTGCTCGGGAGCTCTGAGCCGTGAGGACTTCCGCACGGTTCTTTCATGGGCCGCCAAGGATGCCGGAGTTGAAGCCCAGGTCCTTGAGACACTGGGACAGGCCGAAGATCATCCGGTGAGGCTTGCCTTCCCTGAAAGCGAGTATCTGAAAGTCTTTATCCTGAAAATAATCAAATAAGTTCTTTTGACAGACGTGCAATCTGACTGACACTCAGGTTCTCCGCCCTTTCCGTGGCGGGAATTCCTGCGCGTTCAAGTGCGCCGTCAATTGTCTGTGAGCTGAGTTTCAGTGCCTTGAGATTGTTCTTCACCGTCTTGCGGCGCTGGGCAAAAAGGGCGTGGACCGTATTGAAGAAGTTTTGGGCGTCCGCCTGTTCAATCACGCTCTGCTCTTTTCTTCTCATCTCAACTACGCTGCTGTCCACGTTGGGAGCCGGCCAGAAGTTTCCGGCTTTGAGGACAAAGGCCTCCCTGTTCTCATAATCAAGTGAGGTCACAACGGAAAAGCCGGAATAATCCTCATCTCCGGGCTTTGCGCATATTCTGTGGACAACCTCACTCTGCAGAGTGTAGACCATGAGCGGCGGAAGACATCTGTGTTCAATGAAGGATCCTATTAGAACCGAGCCCACGTTGTAGGGAAGATTTGCACAGATTACATCCGGGGCCCCGTTTTCCTCAAATTCTGGGAGCCAGGTCTTAAGGGCATCCCCTTCAATGAGTTTCAGCTGTCCGTTTTCAAGTTCATCTGCAAAGGCTTTTTCCCTGAGAATGCGGCAGAAGCCGCGGTCTATCTCAAATGCCGTGACACGGGCACCTGATTTGAGGAGCAGGGAAGTGAGGGCTCCTATGCCGGGCCCCACCTCCCAGACCTTCATGCCGGCACAGGCGCCGGAAAGACTTACTATCTTTTCCAGCGAGGCCCTGCTGACAAGAAAATTCTGCCCGAATTTCCTGGTCATGTTCAGACCGTTTTCTTCGAGCAGATTTGAAATTGAGTTTACTGCGCTGTAGTCAAAATCCCAGCTCATCAGCCAAGCTTGACAATTGTGCCTTTCATGTCTCTGCCGCAGGCAGCAGCATTTGACTCATCCGTATCAATGTGCATTGCAAGGGCAAACTTCTCGGAAACGCGGATTACTGTGTCTCCGTAGACTGTCTTTCTGCCGTTTCCTGCATCAAGAAGCACTGCAACAATGTCACCGTTCTTTACACCGAACTCCTCGGCATCGGCCGGGGTCATGTGGACGTGTCTCTTTGCAACAATTGCGCCTTCCTTGAGTTCAACCTCACCGGCGGGTCCTACAAGCTTGCATGCGCCTGAACCCTTGATGTCACCGGATTCCCTTACAGGAGCATCAATACCGGCTGAGCGTGCATCGGTTGCTGAAAGTTCAACCTGGTTGAAGGATCTGCAGGGACCCAGAATGGAGACTCCGGGAATCTCTTTCTTTGCGCCTACTACTGTAATTCTTTCGTTTGAAGCATACTGTCCCGGCTGGGAGAGTGCCTTTTTCTCTGTAAGCTGATAACCCTTGCCGAACAGGATCTCAAGTGTTTCCTGATTAACATGAACGTGTCTTGCACTGGTTTCAACCATAAATTCCTTAGCCATAGTTTGTTCCTCCTGATAAGCCTGCTTTGAGTATAAGCGCTGGAAGGGCTTTTTTCAATTGAATAAAGAGAATGATGCAAATTGACTTGAATGTGGCTGCGGGCTGACTGAAAATTTATAAAAAAAATGAAAAATTTATACGAAAAAGGGGGGAGAAAAATCCTGCGAAACGACATAACTATAAGTGTATGGACACAGTGGCTGTTTTCATTTTTTCTCTTTCTTTCCCTTTGCTCTGTGTCCTTACGGTTTTCCCTTCCGCCGGGCAGGCTGTGAGCTGTCTGTTTCCACATCTCTCCTTAGTCTTTTTGCTTTCCCTGTCCGGCGGATTCTTTTTCAGAAAGCGCAGGCAGTTTCTGTTCATAACGGGAATTGTCTGCCTGACAATATGCTGCGTACTCTATCTGTGTTCGGTTTTTCACTATTATGGAACAGAGGACAGAAGTGAGGTCTGTGCCGTTGAGGGCACCCTGATCAGGGACAGCTCGTACGGTTCTTCCGGAAACCTTGTTCTGAGTCTTTACCTTGAGAAGGCACAAAACAACTACGGCAACACGGTTTCCGTCCGCGGGTCAATCAGGGCAGTCTCAAAGGAAAGAGCTGTTCTCTGTGCCGGGACAAAGGTGCGTCTTGAGGGCTCGTTTTCAGGTGACCTGTTCGTGTGCAGCAGGGAAAAAGGCCTTGCCGTCACATCCAAGGGAAGGCTGAACTTCATCCGGGAGAACCTGATTCTGCTCATGCAGAAGAGACTTGAGAACTGCAGTATGGGGGAGATGCTCCTTCTGGGCAGGACCGGCCGGAGTGAGGAGCTGGCAACTCTTGCCTCACAGTGCGGCTGCATGCACGTTCTTGCCCTGAGCGGCATGCATCTGAACATAATAGGCGGGGGAGTGTACAGAACGGTGAAAAAACTTACCGGAAGGAAGACACCTGCCCGCATTCTCTCAATTGTCTCAGCTCTTGTCTTCCTCCTTGCCGCAGGCCCGGGGCCTTCACTTCTGCGCTCCTTCCTGTTTTTTGTACTGTTCTTCCTGCCCTCCGACGAGCGTCTTGCCGCAGCCTTCATAATCCAGCTTGCATTATTTCCCTGGACCGTGTTCACACAGGGGGCTGCCTATGGTTACATAAGCGCCTTTGCCCTGATCTTTTTGTCCCCGTATGTGAGACAGACTTTGCGTCTTTTCCTGCCCGACGCTGCGGCGGGACTGGCGGGGGCATCGGCAGCGGTGCTGCTGCTCAACGCTCCGCTTCAGATACTGCTGACCGGAGAGTGGCATCCTGCGGCCCTTCTTGCAGGTCCGTTTGCCGCCCTGGTTGTCTCTCTTCAGATGTCTGTGTGTCTGATCTGCCTTGCCTTTCCTCTGCCGTTTTTCCAGAAGCTGTCCGGGCACATTGCCTCATTTCTGGCTCAATTGTTCACTTTTGCCGGAAGGCTGCCGGCCGCCTCATGGACCGCCTTTGCCGTCTTTGCGGCCTGCATTGTATTTGCCGGTGCGGCCTCACGGGCAGTCGGTTGGCAACTGAAGAGAAAATATATAAAATCCTAGACATGAAGGTATATGTGTACACTCTGGGGTGCAGGGTGAATCAGTGTGAATCGGAGGCCGTTGCAAAGGCCTTTCTCGATATGGGCCATGAGGTTCTGGGGAAACCGGAGGATGCCGGTCTGATTATTGTGAACACCTGTACCGTTACCGGTAAGGCGGAGCAGAAGGCAAGAAGGGTAATCAGACTGTTTGAAAAGCAATGTCCCGTTCTTGTAACCGGGTGCTATGCACAGGTGAGTCCTTCTGAAATCAGCGCCCTGGGAAGCCGGGTGTACGTTCTTCCGCTTTCAAGAAAACAGGAACTTCTGGGCCTGCCTCTTTTTCTGGCAGACAACAGGGATCTTGGACTTGAACAGGCTCTTGAAAAGTTCTGCGCACGGAAACATGGCGGCGGGAGTGTGTTTGACTATGCCGCAAGCGGTTTCAGCTACCACACCAGAAGTTACCTCAAGGTCCAGGACGGCTGTGACAACGAGTGCGCCTTCTGCCGTGTTCATATTGCCAGGGGAAAAAGCACTTTCCTTGACAGAGCCACCGCAGTTGAGAGGGCCCTTGAGATTCAGGCCAACGGTTACCATGAGATTGTGCTCACCGGTGTGAACCTGACCATGTACGACCATGAGGGAAGGGGCCTGGGAGGCCTGCTGGAGAGTCTTCTGGCAGCCGTGGGACCGGACATGAGGTTCCGCCTTTCATCCCTTGAGCCTGACCACATAGATGACCTTCTTCTGAAACAGCTTGAAGATCCCAGAATGCAGCCTTACTTCCACATTCCCATCCAGAGCGCTTCGGACAAGGTGATTAGGCGCATCAACAGAAAGTACGACTCAAAACATCTGGACTACGTTGTAAGCGCCATAAGGCAGATCAAGGATGACCCGTTCCTGGCCTGTGACATAATCACGGGTCTTCCCTCGGAGGAGGATGAGGACTTTGAGATAACAAGGGCCTTCATTGAGGAAAAGGGTTTTGCACATGTTCATGTTTTCCCGTTCAGCCCCAGACCCGACACGCCTCTGTTCAAGGCCAGGGACCGTGTTCCCGAGAGCGTGAGGGACAACAGGGCCCTCATTCTGAGAAACCTTTCGGAGAGCCTGAACAGATCCTATCTTGAACGCCAGGTGGGCAGGGAGAACGAGGTCATACTGGAAACAAGGAAGGCCGGCCGCTGGGAGGGCCTTTCCGGCAACTACATGAGGCTGATGATAAGCACGGATGCGCCCTTCCTCAGCCCGGGAGACCTGCTGAAGGTCCGGGTTACCGGACCCGATACCGCACAGGCACTGCTCTGAGGCAGGAGCAGGAGGTTCAAATGTTTGACATTGACATTGATTACTACGACGAAGTGACATCCACCAATGAGATTCTGAGACAGATGGCCCTTGACGGGGCAAAGCCCGGAAAAACCGTTGTGGCCTGGAAGCAGAGTGCCGGCAGGGGAAGGCTGGGAAGGACGTTTGAATCGCCGGAAGGCGGAATCTATATCAGTATGCTCCTTCCTGCGGACAGTTCAATGACCCTTACGGCCAAGGCAGGTGTTGCGGCAAAGAGGGCAATTGAAGAGGTTACCGGCAAGAGGGTTCAGATTAAGTGGGTCAATGACATTCTGTACAAGGGCAGGAAGGTTGCCGGGATTCTGGCGCAGGGACTGGGCGAGACCGTGGTTGTGGGTATTGGAATCAATTTCAACACGGACATGGGGGCGCTTGGACCTGAGCTGAAGGACAGCGCTTCATCTCTCTACAACAGCTGGGAGGAGCCGGATTCGGATGCCATGGATCTTGTGAACAGCCTTGTGCGCCACATGTATGCTCTGGCCGGGGATGATGACCCGTCCTGGCTCAGGGAGTATAAAGGCGCAAGTGCGGTGACCGGAAAGAAGGTGAAGGTTTTTCAGGCGGGCAGGCAGACGGGAAGCGGGGTTGTGACAGAAATTGATGACAACTGCGCGCTGCATGTCCTTGATGAAAAGAAAGGTGAAATGATACTCTCCACAGGAGAGATTACCATAAGGCTTGATTGAGAGGTTGAGATGATAGACAGGCAGAGTTGGAAAGAGACGGTACAGAGCACATTGCAGGACCTTTACGCAAAGCAGGGCGGTCAGGAAGAACTGGCTGCCGTTGTGATTCAGGTTCCGCCCAAACCGGAAATGGGAGATCTGGCATTTCCCCTTTTTGCATATGCAAAGGCCTTCAGAAAGGCTCCCAATGTGATTTCACAGGAACTTACACAGGCTGTCAACGCCCTTGAGAACAAGCCGGAAGGAGAGGCCTTTGCAGCAGGTCCCTACATGAACGTGCGCGTGGCCATGGACAGTCTTGTCTCCGACCTTCACAGAAACGTGCTTGAAGACGCGCAGACCTGGGGAAACACGAACAGCATGGAAGGCCGCAGGATCATGGTTGAATTCAGCTGTCCCAACACCAACAAACCGCTTCATCTGGGCCACGTGAGAAACGACTGCCTGGGAGCAAGCGTGAGCCGCATTCTCAAGGCAAACGGTGCACAGGTCATGAAGGTGAACCTCATCAACAACAGGGGAGTGCACATCTGCAAGTCCATGCTTGCCTATAAGAAGTTCGGAAACGGAGAGACCCCCGAAAGCACCGGCATAAAGGGTGACCATTTTGTGGGAGACTGGTATGTTCGTTTTGCACAGTGGGAGAAAGAAGACCCGGATGCAGACAGACAGGCCCAGGAACTTCTGGTCAAATGGGAGGCCGGAGACCCTGAGACAATAGAGCTTTGGAAACTCATGAACGGCTGGACAATCTCCGGAATGGAAGAGACCTACCGCAACATGGGAATAGATTTTGACCGCTACTACTTCGAGTCGGACACCTACAAGCTGGGCAAGGACAAAATCCTTGACGGCCTTGAGAGGGGTGTCTTCCAGAAGCAGGAAGACGGAGCAATTTACATTGATAATTCTGATATAGGCCTTGACCGCAAAATCCTGCTCAGAAAGGACGGAACGTCAATCTACATAACCCAGGACATAGGAACTGCCATAAGCCGTCACGAGGACTGGCCGTTTGACAGCCTGGTCTATGTTGTAGCCTCCGAGCAGCAGTACCACTTCAAGGTCCTGTTCCACGTTCTGGACAAACTGGGCTACCCCTGGGCAAAGAACCTCCACCACCTCAGCTATGGCATGGTCTTCCTCCCGGAAGGCAAGATGAAGAGCCGCGAGGGCACGGTTGTGGACGCAGATGACCTCATGACCTCCCTCTCGCAAATGGCCCGCGAGCAGATAATCGAAAAGGGCAGGGAAGAGGAGCTTGAAGACATTGACGCCACAGCCCATGACATTGCCCTGGGCGCCATCAACTACTACATGCTCCAGTTCGACCCCGCCAAGGACATAACCTTCAACCCGAAGGAAAGCCTGTCGTTCAACGGCAACACAGGTCCCTATCTCCAGTACATGGGCGCACGCATCTGTTCCATGCTCCGCAAGTACGATGCCTCAAACGCCCCGGCCTTTGACCCTGCACTCCTTTCCATGGAGGACGAGAGGGAAATCCTCAAACTCATAGGCTCCTACCCGGAGGTTGTCAAGAAGGCCGGAGAGAAGTATGACCCGTCATACATCTGCGCCTTCCTCTATGACCTTTCCAAGAAGTTCTCCAAGTACTACCATGACACACGCATCCTCAACGCCGAGACACCCGCTCTCATCTCAGCCCGTGTCTCCCTCTGCAGGATGGTTCTGCAGTGTCTGAAGAACGCCTTCTTCCTTGTGGGAATTCCTTTTCTGGAGAGAATGTAGGTGTTATACTTGCAACAAGCGGGTGAGTTATGGACAGAACAGCACATTTTGTAGACGTCTTTTACGAGAATTACAATAAGCTGGACGGAATCCTCGAGGATGAGCAGCAGCTTCCCTCAAAGGAGGTTCTGAACAATGTCTGTTCGGTGCTTCTTGATGCAAGCTGCATGCGCGATGAGGGACGTTTTTCCACATTCAGAGTCTGTTTTCTCAGACCTGATTCGGAGTTCCTTGACGCCTATTTCTTCTCGCACAGCCTTCTGTTCGACAACCCCATGCCGTTCAACACAAAGACCATCCACAAACTGGCTCCTGCCATCAACCCGACAATGAGTTATCTGGTTCTGGACACCTCGGTCCAGCCGTACCTTGTCCGCGGAATAATTGTGGCCTACACAACCTGGGAGAAAAAAGTGGCCGGAGAACAGCAGTCCGGCGGCATAAGAATGCCCCAGATACCCAACATAAGCGTCAACGGCCCCGGTGAGATCACCGGTTGTTTCGGAGAAACCCCCGTTGTTGTCTATAAGTTCGGAAGCTGCGTCTTCCCCAGAACGGATGTTTTCACCACAAGCATTGTTGCCGACAAACTCAGAGCCATGTCCTCCGTCCCGGAGCGCGAGTGGTTCTCCTTCCTCTCCAGGGTTGTCTGGCATGCCGAAAAGTACGCCCACGGCGGTGCTGTACTCATTGTTCCCGATTACGAATCCTGCAAGGAGTTTGTTGACGTGAAGTACAGGCTCCCCGCCGGCTTTGTCTTTGATGCCGAATTCATAGGCCGTTCCAAGGAACTGATGACCTATGCGGACTTTGTGGCAAAACTCACCTCTGTTGACGGAGCCGTCATTCTGACCAAGGACTTTGAGCTCATAGGCTTCGGAGCGGAGATTCTGACGGACCGCATGACACGCAAGCAGCCGGCCATGTGCTTTCTGCGCAATGACAACACTGAGGACAAAAACGCCAGATTCACGGACAACGGTACGCGCCACCGCTCCGGCTACCGCTTTGCGGACTCAGTTGAAGGTGCCATTGTCATAGTTGTATCCCAGGATGGCATAGTGAAGGTCTGCACCAAACATGAAGGACGCGTCCACGTCTTCAATGACGTTGTTCTGTCCCTGGGTTGACACTTACTGCCTGACACGGTGCCCGCATGATAATTACGGAAAGAGCGGTTCAGCGCAGGTCTTTGAGTAAGTCCATCAGACTATCCCAGTATGATTCATCAGTTATTGTCAGGCCCCTGCGGAAGTACGGGGTCAGAATGTCTGCAAAAGAGTCAGTGTCGTTTATTGAGAGCCAGCTTCTCTGCACTGCGTAGTCAAGGGCTACAAGGATGCGGGCACGCAGCATTGAGTTCAGCGAACCGTCAAGGGCTGCTGCACCGTTGTCCGTCAGTTTCTTCTGCTCCAGAAAAGACAGGTAGGCATTCATGGGAAAGGCTGTGAATGTGTCTGTAACCGAATTGATAAGACCTGTGAACAGGTCCTGGAGATTCCGGGCTTTGAAGTTGACTGAGAAACTCCCGGCATTGATTGAGGATGTGCAGAACTCAATTGCCGCATTGTGCAGGTCCTCCGAGTTTGAGAAATGACTGAAGATTGTGGACTTGGTTATACCCACAGTTTTGGCAAGAGAGCCCAGAGAGACGGTGTCAAAACCGTGCTCCCCGCCCTCAATCAGGTATGATTCAATAAGTTTGCGGCGTGTGGATTTATCCATATGAGGTTATTTTTACGAACGAACGGTCGGTTGTCAAGTGAAATTGGCCGCCGTATTTGTTTCAGAGTCATTGAGGCCCCATGCGGGAAACGGGTATAACCTCAATGTAAATTTCAGAATAAGGATGTGTAAAATGTACGCACTCGTAGAAATTCTCGGAAAACAGTACAAGGCAGAAGCAGGCAAGGAGATTCAGGTTGACCTGGTCAACGCAGAGCTCGGTGCCCAGCTTACATATGAGTCTGTTCTTGCAGTTGTTGACGGAGACAAGGCAAAATTCGGCGCACCCTATGTTAAAGGTGCTAGTGTTGTAGCAACCCTTCAGTCCAATTTCAAGGACGCAAAGGTCCGTGTCTACAAGTTCCACAGAAGAAAGGGATACCGCAAGACCCAGGGTCACAGACAGCAGTATTCAGTTCTCAAGATTGACAGCGTGAACGCATAAGGAGGCAATCAATGGCTCATCATAAAGGTGGTGGTTCATCAAAGAACGGAAGAGACTCCAATGCCCAGCGTTTGGGTGTCAAGCGCTACGGCGGACAGGTTGTAAAGGCCGGTGAGATTCTGGTACGCCAGCACGGCACCAGAATTCATGCAGGTGAAAACGTAGGACTCGGTTCCGACTACACTCTTTTCGCAAAGGCAAGCGGCAAGGTCTGGTTCCACGAGAGGAACAACAGACACTATGTCAGCATTGTGACAGAAGAGTAAGCACAGAGAAATCTCATGTTCGGTTTTTCAGATGAAACCTATATAGACATTGCCTCCGGAAACGGGGGCAATGGTTGTGTCTCATTCAGAAGGGAAAAATTCGTTCCCAAGGGAGGTCCCGACGGCGGTGACGGCGGACGGGGCGGAGACATTGTCTTTGTAGTGAAGAAAAACCTCAGAACACTTGCGCATCTGAAGATCATCAGGACCTTCAGGGCGGAGAACGGAAGAAACGGAAGCGGAGCACGCTGCTACGGACGTGACGGCAGGGACATGGAAATCCCGGTACCCGAGGGAACCGTAATCAAGGATGCCCGGACGGGGGAGATAATCAAGGACCTGACCGGAATTGACAGGTATGTCTTCCTGCAGGGCGGACGCGGAGGTCTGGGAAACTGGCATTTCCGCACATCCACAAGGCAGGCACCGCGCTTTGCACAGCCCGGTGAGAAGGGCATTGAAATGCGCGTGGGACTGGAGCTTCTGGTCATAGCGGACATAGGCTTTGTCGGCTTCCCAAATGCGGGCAAGAGCTCGCTGATGAACATGCTGACAAATGCACGCAGCAAGGTTGCTCCCTATCCGTTCACAACAAAAATTCCGCAGTTGGGCATGATGAGGCTCAACGACCAGGATGTTGTACTTGCAGACATTCCGGGGCTTATTGAAGGAGCCAGCGAGGGTGCGGGAATGGGCTTCAAGTTCCTCAAGCACATCTCAAGAACCGGCGGACTGGCCTATCTGATAGACTGCTCACAGCCGGACTTCATGGACAGGTATGACAAACTGCGCGCCGAACTGGGCGCCTATTCCGAGGACCTTCTCCGGAAGAAGGAAATCATAATAGGAACAAAGCTGGATGAGGACGGGGCACCTGAGAACTTTGCCCTTCTCAAGGAAAGATTCAGCAGGAGCGGAGAGGAAAAGAAATGCTTCGGCATGACCATACTTGATGAGAGTACGGTCAGACCCATCATGTATGCCTTTGCCGAAATGGCGGGCAACAATGAACAGGAGGAAGAGTCGGACGGCTTTACCAGCCACCCCGACACGGATGCATACTATCCGGAGGTTCCGGAAACGCAATGAAGACGGCAATACTGGGCGGAAGCTTTGATCCCATCCACCTCGGTCACCTCTTTCTTCTACACAGTGTTGTAACGCAGACGCAGTACAACAACATTTACATCATTCCGGCGGCACAGAGCAACTTCAAGCGGGAAAACGCCTGCAGGGCATCCGCAGAAGAGCGTCTTGAAATGGCAAGACTTGCCGCAGCGGATTACAGGGACATTTACCCGCTCGATCAGGTCAGTATCACTGTCAGTGACATGGAGCTGAAACGGGGCGGGATTTCATACACGCTGGACACGGTGAATCAGATTCTTGAGACTGAAAAACAGAACAGGGTGGGGCTGATAATAGGGGATGACCATATTGCAGGTCTTACGCGCTGGTACCGTTTTGAAGAGCTCAAGACAAAGGTTGAGTTCATTGTGTGCAGGAGAAATGAAGACAGGGCGTCTTTTGAGCAGGCCCTCATGCCGCAGGGTACGCAGTACATACTGCTGGACATAAGGGAGACGGCGCCGCAGAGCGCAACTGCAATCAGGGAGAACAGGGACTCCTGCATGGATTACCTGTCACCGGGGGTAAGGGAATATGTCAGAGCAGAGAATCTGTACAATTGAGCAGCTTTCGGACGTGCTGAAAAAGACCGTTTCCGAAAGGCGGTTCATCCACAGCGTGGGTGTTGCACAGACTACAACCATGCTTCTGGAATACTACGGATGCACGGACTACGTGAAGACCTGGAACGGACTTGAAGCCGGTGCCTTCTGCGGTCTTGCCCATGATCTGGCCAGGGAAATGCCCGGACAGGCTCTGATTGAATACTGCAGAAACAACGGCGTTGAGCTGACGGATTGGGAAATCAAAAGCCCCGTGCTTGCCCACGGAAAGGCAAGTGCACACATGGCCTCCCTTCTGGCCCCGGGCTATCCCGAGAGCTGGAAAAAAGCCATTGAGGCCCACACAACCGGCCGGAACGGTCTTGATGACCTGGCCCAGGCCCTGTTCGTGGCGGACTTCATAGAGCCTTCACGCACCTTCCTGACGGAGGAGAAGCGCCGGCAGTATCTGGCAAAAGCCAGCCTGACTGCCTGTGAATATGCCATCCTGTGTGACATGATTGCACACTGGAAGGAGAAGGGATATCACGATGCTTCGGAGGGATCGCTGCTCCTGAAGCGGGAACTTGAGGAAAAACTGGGAATATGAAAAAGGCAACGGCCGTTCTTGTGCTTGCACTCACAGTACTGCTCTTTTTCTCATCATGCACCGCCTCCGGCGATGTCTGTTACTACGGCTACTTCGGTGAAAAGGCCGTGCTGCTCCTCTATTCCTCATCAAAGAACACCCTCTACGGGGTGAACGTTCCGGTGGACAGCATTGCGCTGTGGGGGAGGGCCAACGGCATTGAGAGCATGAGTGCCTCAATGCTCAGCTATGTGGGCCTTCATGAGGACGGTTTCATGAAGGGAAACGCCCAGGTCCTTGCCGCGGTGGAGGATATTCTGGATGCCCTGTCATCAAAGAGCGGGCACACGCCCCAGTCAAGACTGGAGGTGCTTGTCTCAAGACAGGAACTTCTCAGAAACAGCGAACTGATTGACAACATGAACAGGCTGTGCGGGACGGATTTCTCCGGCCTGATACATGCCATAGAGGGTAAGTCGGTATCCGTCAGGTACCTTGACATAGCCCCCTATCTGACAAACGAAGACATTTACTATTCAAAAGACTATTTCAGCAGATGGCTTGCCCATGTGCTCGGAGAAGAAAGATGAGAAAAGAAATAGAAGAAAAAGCCCTTGCAATCCAGCAGTTCCTCAACGACCACAAAGGTCTGAACACACAGGTCATAGACGTATCCGGAGAATGCTCATGGACGGACTGCTTTGTCATAACCACTGTAAACAGCCTGGGACACCTCAGGGGCCTTGCACACGAGATGTGGGGTTTTCTGGGAGAACTGGGACTTGAGGTGAACAACCGCCGCAAGACCCCGGGAACAGACGGATGGGAACTTGTGGACTGCAATGACATTGTCATTCACCTCATGAGTCAGGAGCTCAGGGATTTCTATACTCTCGAGAAGCTCTGGCAACCTCTCCGCTGAGGCTCTCAAAGGCGTTTTCCCCGTTTACAAACACCTCTTTGATGCCCGAGGGCTCCGCATAGGGATCCCACGCCGAGGAATTGTCCTTCAGCTCAACCGGGTCAAAGACCACAATATCAGCCTTTTTGCCCTCTGCAATAGTACCTCTGCCCGTAAGACCGGTGCGCTGAGCAACACGGCCTGTCATTCTGTTTATCATTTCCTCAAATGTGAAGATCTTCTTCTGCTTGCAGAAGACGTCCAGAATATGGACGGCTGCGCTTGAGCTTCTGGGATGGGCAACGTTACCGGTGTAGAGAGCATCGGTTCCGAAGCACATCAGATCATCCTTCATTATCTTTATCAGGTTCTCCGTGCTCTGGGTTATGTCGAACATGAGGGCGCTGCCTTTTTCCTCTATGAGGAGGGTGAAAAGGGCGTCATAGGGGTCACAGCCCATCTTCCGGGCACACTGTGTGAGCGTAAGGCCGCGGTACTGCATGTTGGTCTCAAGCACCGCAACACTTATGTTGTCAAAGCCGCACAGTTCTATGACACTGTCCCAGCCCCGGGGGTGCTCAATCTCATCCGTAAGGCCCTTTTTGTAAGAGGGATCCCGGAGGGCCTTCTCAAGACAGCGCACCAGTTCTTCATGGCTTTTCTGAAGCAGTGAGGGAGGAAGCAGGCTGTAAAGGCTTGTGCTTCCGTACTCATAGGGGTACTGGTCAAAGGCAACATCCACACCTGAATTCCTTGCACTGTGAATCTTCTCAAGAACGTCATCCACGTATTTCTGGTTCTTTGTTCCTATGGCCTTGAGATGGGAAATCTCAAGCCTGACGTCCGTCTCGCGGGCATAATCAAGAACCTCGTCCACCGAGGAGAGGATGAAGTCCCCCTCGCAGCGGTGATGGACGCAGAAAAGGGCGTTGTGTTTTCTCACAACCCTGAGCAGGGCAAGAATTTCCTCCCTGTCTGCATACATGTTCGGTGCATAGTACAGGCCGGATGAAAGGCCCAGACAGCCCTGGTTGAGGGAGTCTTCCAGAAGGGCACACATCCTGCGGACCTCTTCGGCTGTGGCCGGTCTGTTGGGATTGCCCTCCAGAGCCCTCATGCGGAGCATTCCGTGGCTCTGCAGGAAGGCTATGTTCATTGCACTGTGAATCAGTTCTGCATATGAGGGAAAGTCGGTCCAGGACCAGGTGGGGTAGTGACCAAGGATATCGGCAAAAGCCGGCTCTCCGTCCGCGCGGCGCGGAAAAACACCAACGCCGCAGTTGCCCGACAGGTCAAATGTAAAGCCCTTGGCAAAATTGTGGTGCATGGGCTGATACCCCAAGACCAAAAGGTAAAGTTGGGCGTGCAAGTACCAGAAACCGGGGCAGACAATGCAGCCTGAGGCGTCTAGGGTTCTGTCCGTTTTTGCACTCAGGTTTTTCCCTATGGATACAATTAAACCCTCTTCAATCAGAAGGTCTGCCTTGAAAGAGGGTTTTCCGGTTCCGTCAATGACGGAACCGTTCTTTATGAGGGTCCTCATGACTTGATAACAGCCTCCTTTATCATGTCAATCAGGTTCTTTGTGTTTCCGCGTATCATGGCCTGGGCCAGGGCTGCCTTGAGCTCGGTTGAGCCTACATCCGTGAAGACCACGGCGGGGAAGCCGTTTCTCAGCAGTTCCACTTCAAGGAAGTAGAAGGCTGTTGCCGTGTTGGCCTGCTCAAAGGGCTGTATTCGCATTATCTCGCTGAACAGGAAGGCCGCCCTTGCAACGGGGTGGATGATGTTCCAGGAGTTTGAATACTGGAGCAGGGCGGCATTGAATTCGGCCTGGGCCCTGTCGCTCTTGAACGAGATGCCGCTGCTAAGGATGTTGAACATGAGTTTTTCGTTCACATTCCTGATTGCAGTCTCCGAAACGTCATAGTTCAGATCGGAGAAGACGGAGTTCATGTTCAGAATCTCAAGGTGGGATTTCAGGTCGAATTCCTGCTTGTTGAGCCTTATCACATCCTCTATCTGCTCGGGGGTATAGGACTTGCCGTCATATTCCAGGATCTCAAGGATAAGGTCCCTTCTCCGGGCGGCATCTATCTTGCCTCTCTGCTTCTTTTTCCTTGCGTCAACTTCCTTGTAGTCCTGGTTGCCGGTTCTGAGGTCATGGTTCTTGAGGAACCTTGTCTTTCTTCCGTCAACGGGTTTGGGATTGTCCGCCGGAATGTTCCAGTTCCAGTTTCCGCACCTTCTCACACCCTCAATCTTTCCGTCAAGGCAGAGGGCCCTCACGCGGCGCTCGCTGATGCCCCATTTTTCCGCCGCAATTTTCACATCCATGTATTCCATAGTGTTCCCCTGTCAGCTTCTGCGGTTTTCACATTGAGAAAAGGACCTTGAACTGAAGCTGTGTATCGGGTCTTGTTGCATACTCTCCGCTGATGAGGGTTGCTCCCTGAATGCCGAGTGTGAACAGGTTGAAGAACCTGAATTCCGCCTGGGCTCCCAGAGTTGAAAGAACCTTGTTCTCCCTGACCTCGGCAATTCCGTTATGTCCGGTGTTGAAGTACTTGCCGAATACATATCCGTTGTCGAAGAAGAGCGTGATCCTGGGCTGGATTCTGTTGAAGATTTTGTAGTTGAATGCAAGTCTCAGATCGGCTCTGTTCACGACGGAACCTGTGGTGTTGTAGCTGTTGTAAACAAGGCCGCGCACTGCTGCACCTGCCGAATACTGCTTCTGGATATAGACAGGCACTGCGTCTCCGTCAATATAGGTGAGGCTGACGGTATCGGCCGCGGAGAGGGTGAAGGCATTGTTTTCAAGAAGTACCCAGCCGCCCTTGCCTGTGAGGTTGAAGCCGTAGAAACATGACGGGCTGAACATGCCCTTGAGGGTTGCGGTGTAGCCGCTGACCCTGTCAAAGCTTTCATTGATCAGGTTGAGTCTGCCGCCCAGCACGGCCATGTGGAACAATTTTCCGTCCTTGCCGATGTCCGGGTAGATTTTTGTGTTTTCCCTTGTGGATGCTGCCGCCATCTCGGTGCCGAACCAGTCTTCAAAGGTCACGACCTTCTGCTTGGGGCCTTCACCCCTCCATCTTTCTATATTTGTCTTTCTGGGGAAGCCGCCGCCGTCCGGAAGGAGGATTGAATCCCGGGCCTTCTCCCAGCGTCCCTCGTAGCCGGCAAAGAGGGTGTACAGGTCATTCGAGAAGCCCTGTGAGAACTCAAGGCCCCACCTGAACTGTACGGTGTCATAAATCTGGATCTGTGATTTCAACGGCTCGCCCGTGTCCGGATCCTGGAGGAGGAAGCGCTGTGCATAGCCGGCACCGGCCGATACCTTCACCGCCGACCTGTTTCCTTCCATGAGGGTAAAGCCGTCATACTCCACGCCGAGTGTTCCCGCGGTGGGAATTCCGAAGAGAATCTCGGAATGGTTTTCCGTATCTCTAAGGCTGAATTTGAAATTTCCGGCAAAAACGCCGGCAATACATACTGTCAATATAAGTGTGATGACCACCAGTTTTTTCATAAAGGACTCCTTTGCCTGACTGTGTCGATTCCAGTCAAATAATACAATGATTACGGGCCGGAATAAAGGTATTTCTGACCGAAAAAGGAAGTTTTAAAAATTGCGTACTATTCTTGTATTAAAAAGATGAGTTTTTCTTGAAATGTGAACTTTCTGTGTTAGAATTTAGTGTTGTAATAGAAAAACAAAGGCGGGCCGCAGGTCCGTCATCAGGAGGAAAAAATGAAAAAATTTATGATTATCCTTCTTGCTCTTGTTATGGTTTTCCCGCTGTTCGCAAACGGTGAAAAGGAAACAGCTCCCGTCAAGGAAGCATCAAGAGTCCAGAAGGTAATTGCAGAAGCACAGAAGCTTTCATTCGAGGAACTTGCTAAGAAGGCCATTGAAGAATCAAACGGCAAGACACTCTACGGCGTAGGTAACTCCTCACGCGGTAAGACAGCTCTCCCCC
>CAMZFA010000014.1 GCA_947305945.1 uncultured Spirochaetales bacterium
ACAAGGGCTCTTGCTATTGCAACACGCTGCTGCTGACCGCCTGAGAGCTGCATGGGGAGGTGGTTTGCATAAGTCTCCATGTGTACCAGCTCAAGGGCTTTCATAGCACGTTCTCTTATTTCTTCTTTGGGTACACGCCTTTTCTTCAGAGGATAGGAAACGTTCTCTATTACTGTCATGTGGGGCCATACCGCATAATCCTGGAAAACAATACCGATGTTGCGCTTTTCAGCCGGTACGTTGATTCTCTTCTTTGCATCGAAGAGGACGCGGTCTCCCACTGTTATGACGCCTGATTCAGGCTTCATAAGGCCCAGAAGGCAGCGGACAAGTGTTGTCTTCCCGCAGCCGGAGGGGCCGACCAGACAGAGAATTTCATTACTGTTGACAGTAAGGGAAAAATCCTTCAGGACCGTTTTCTTTCCGTAACTGGCGGTAATGTTTTCAAATTTTACTTCTGCCATTTTAAATCCTTAACATATAAAAAATTGCGGGAACCCCCTGCGGAGGTTCCCGCCCTGAATCAAAGTTAATTACTTGTTCCAGATCTTGTTGAACTTTGCCTGATAGGACTTCATGTTCTCACCGAGTCTGATGAAGTCAACGGGCATGTTGATTGCTGCGATTGCAGATGTGTCAACCTTCATTGCTACGTCGTCTCTTACTGAAACGAGGTTCTGACCAACAAGTACTTCCTGTCCTTCCTTGGAAAGGAGGAAGTCAATCAGGTGCTTTCCGTTCTCAGGATTTGCACAACCCTTGATAAGGGCAACGGGGCTTGTCATTGTACATACGTCTGCTGTTGTGAAGTGGAACTTCATGGGTGAACCTTCGGCAATGAGGTTTGCAGATACGTAGTCAAGACAGATACCTACTTTGTAGGAGCCGTCTGCAACTCTGTTGTGTGTTGCTGTTGTACCGGACTCAAGCTTTGTTCCGTTGTCATGGAGCTTCTGGAAGAATGCCTCACCGTACTTGTCACTCTGCATCATGGCTGTCATCCAGTACTTTGTTGTTGAAGCCTGGTCGGGGTCTGTCATGATGATCTGGTCCTTCCAAAGCGGATTGAGGAGGTCATTCCATGTCTTGGGAGCTTCTTCATCCTTTACCAGTGTGGTGTTCCATGCAATACCCATTGTTACAAGTCTTCCTGCGGTGTAGTATCCGTCCGGGTCGATGTAGGGCTTTGCAATGTGGTTTTCCTCAGGTGAGGAATACTTCTCGAGCCAGCCTTTTGACTTGAATCCCTCGTAGTCACAGGGGTCACCGAGCCATACAACGTCTGCTGCAATCTGGCCGCCCTGGGCTTCTGTTGTCATCTTTGTAAGTACCTTTCCGCCGGAAGCGAAGTAGTATTCCATGTCGATGCCGGGATATGCTTTCTCAAATGCCTTCTCAACTGCCTGAAGCTGTGCTTCCTGCATTGATGAATAAAGCATTACCTTGCCTGAATACTTCTTTTCAGGAGCTGCTTCAGTTGCTGCTGCTTTTCCTGAATCTGCAGCGGGAGCTGCCTCAGCCTTCTTGCCGCATGATACGAATGCGCACAGGACAAGAGAGACTACCAGAAGTGTAACCAAAATTTTCTTCATAAATATCTCCTTTTTTTCGATTTGGAAATTGTGTTACTCCAATAATTATAAATCATCATTTCGATAATTCAATAAAATAAAAAAATGCTATAATCGGGAATATGAAGACAGTTTATGATTTTACAGTTAAGGACAGAAAAGGAAACGACGTAAGCCTTGCACAGTACAGCGGCAAGGTTCTTCTGATTGTCAATACGGCTACCGGATGCGGCTTCACCCCGCACTACGAACCTCTGGAGGCAATGTACAGGGATCTGAAGGACAAAGGTCTTGAGATTCTTGATTTCCCGTGCAACCAGTTTGCCAACCAGACCCCGGGCAGTGCGGATGAGATTCATGAGTTCTGTACACTCAAGTTCGGTGCAGACTTCCCGCAGTTCAGAAAAATTGACGTGAACGGGGAGACTGCAGATCCGCTTTTTGCATTCCTTGCATCCGAAAAACCGTTTACAGGCTTCGGGAAGGGTCTGAAGAATGCCGCTTTGAACAAATTTGCCGCAATGAACAACAAGAAGTTCGGGGACAAGACCTACATAGGATGGAACTTCACCAAGTTCCTCATTGACCGGGAGGGAAGGGTTGTTGCAAGATTCGAGCCCACCGTTGATATGAAGGAAGTGAGGGAGGCTGTGGAAAAGGTCCTCTGACGGACGGAAATACAATGAGAAAGCACTATATTGACAATGTCAGGTGGATGACCGTTGTGGTCGTGGTCATCTATCACGTCATTTACATGTACAACGGCCAGGGGATTGCCGGTGTTCTGGGAAAGATAACTGATGCAGATGTCCAGTACTGGGACGTTTATCAGTATATGGTCTATCCGTGGATCATGCCGGTCCTCTTCATGGTTTCCGGCATCTGCAGCCGCATCTATCTGGAAAACCACACTTCGAAGGAGTTTCTGAAGAGCAGAACCGACAAACTGCTTGTTCCCTCCACAATAGGCCTGTTTGCCTTCCAGTTCATACAGGGCTATGTGAATACCGCATTGAGCGGCATTCTCCATGCTCCGGACATTCCGCTTCCGGCAAGGGTGGCAATCTGCATTGCAAGCGGAATAGGTGTTCTGTGGTACATCCAGCTCCTGTGGGTTTACTGTCTTCTGCTGGTCCTTATAAGAAAGATTGAAAAAGACAGGCTGTACAGCAGATGTGTAAAGGCCGGTCTTCCGGTACTTGTTGCCCTGTTTGTTCCGGTTTTCGGCTGTGCACAGGTTCTCAACACCCCCATGATTGTGGTTTACAGGGTGGGCTTCTACCTTTCCGTGTTCCTTGTCGGATACTTTGTCCTCTCCCATGATGAGGTGATTGAGGTTCTGAAGAGGTACTTTTTCCTCTTGCTTGCTGTTGCGCTGGCAACGGGAGTTGCATTCTGCGTGAAGTATTTCGGAACAGTCTATTCGGACAAACCGGTGAACCGCTCTCTCCTCTACCTGGCAAATGCATATTCTGCAAGCCTTGCAATCATAGGAGGCTGTGCAAGATACATGGATTTCAGCACTCCGTTCACCTCGTGGATGAGCAGGAACAGCTTCGGCCTGTATGTATTCCACTATTTGGGAATATCGGCCTTTGCCGTATTTGTTGCATCGCGGGGAGTTCTGCCCGCATGGAGCGTGTACGTCCTGAGCCTTGTGTGCGCATTTGCAGGCGGCTACGGCCTGTATGCGGTTATTTCCCGCATTCCGGGCTACAGATGGGCCGTTCTGGGCATAAGGGGAAGAAAGGCGGGGGAGAAATAAAACTCCAGACCCCGCAACTGTGATATACTGACTGAAAAGGAGATTGAATATGAAAGTAATAGACACCAAGAACGCACCCGGAGCAATAGGACCTTATTCACAGGGTTTTGTCACTGCAAACGGTCTTGTAATCACATCCGGCCAGCTTCCCGTTGACCCGAAGACAGGCGCCATGCCTGAAGGTATTGCCGCACAGACAGCCCAGAGCTGCGAGAATGTGGGAGCCATTCTGAAGGAGGCCGGTTCCGGTTTTGACAAGGTTGTGAAGACAACTTGCTACCTTGCCGATATTGCTGATTTTGCAGCCTTCAATGAGGTTTACGCAAAGTATTTCACCTCAAAGCCGGCAAGAAGCTGTTTTGCAGTAAAGGCCCTTCCAAAGGCCGCATTATGCGAAATTGAGTGTATTGCAGAGGCCTGATACAACGCGGTCATTGTCCGCAAGGTCTTTTATTATTCTTACATCCGAGAACAGGTTGTTCTCCAGCAGGGCCCTCACGGAAGGGCCCTGATTGTATCCTGTCTCAATCATGAGAGCCGAGCCCCTGTGCATGTGCATGGGAGCCTGTGTGACTATTCTTCTTATCACATCAAGACCATCCTCTCCGCCGTCAAGGGCAAGAAGCGGCTCGCTGCGAACCTCTGCACTGAGGGTGGGTATGACGGAGCTTTCTATGTAGGGCGGGTTTGTAAGCACCATGTCAAAGCGCAGTCCGGGGAGGGGGGAAAAGAGGTCTCCCTGATGCCCGTGCACCGAAATGTTGCTTTCAGACAGTATGTTCCGGGCATTTTCAGTGAAAGTGCTGTAGGCAACAGGGCTTATGTCCGACATGTGAAGCTCCACCCTGCATCCGGCTCTTTTTCCGGCAATTTCCGCTGCCGTGCTTATTCCTATGCAGCCGGTTCCCGCGCAAAGGTCAAGAATCATAAGTTCCTTCTTTCCGCCGTCAATCAAAGACACTGCATATTCAACTGCATTTTCAACAAGGGTTTCAGTATCGGGTCTTGGGACAAGAACACCCCGGGGTGTTTTGAAACAATGTCTGTAAAACCACTTGTATCCAACTGCATATGCAACGGAAAACCCTGAAATACGCTTGTCTAAAAGCGTTTTCAGTTTTTCAAACTGCTCATCCGTCACTTCTTTGTCAGGATGTATGAGAAAGTCCGTGTCACTTGTACTGCAGACTTCATTGATGAATATACGCGCATCCGCTGCAGCGGAGTCGCTGTGGTTTTCAAGGACGGAGATACAGTGTGAGAGACACTGCGAGAGGGTCATTTGGCCTCCTGAAGAGCCTGTTCGCCGGCGGCAATTTTCAGAGCCTCTATCACCTGGCCCAGATTTCCTTCCATGACAAGGTCCAGATTGTAGAGTGTGAGGTTTATCCTGTGGTCCGTAAGGCGGTTCTGAGGGAAGTTGTAGGTCCTGATTCTTTCACTTCTGTCTCCGGAGCCCACCTGGTTTTTCCTCTCCTGGGCACGCTCGGCGGCTTTTTTGCCGGCCTCCAGATCATAGAGCCTTGACCTTAATACCCTCATGGCTTCTTCTCTGTTCATCAGCTGGGATTTCTGGTTCTGGCAGATAACCACAAGACCTGTGGGCAGGTGGGTTATTCTTACGGCGCTTTCCGTGGTGTTTACGCACTGGCCGCCCGGGCCTCCTGCTCTCATGACGTCAATTCTCAGGTCTTCCTGCCTGATCTCAACCTCGGTTTCCTCCGCCTCGGGAAGAACTGCAACCGTTACCGCAGAGGTGTGGATTCTTCCGCCGGATTCGGTCTCCGGAACACGCTGGACGCGGTGCACTCCGCTTTCCCATCTGAGGTTTCCGTAGACTTCCTTTCCGCTTATTGAGAGGATAACTTCCTTGTATCCGCCCAGTTCGGTGGGGTTTGAGCTTATTTCCTGGATCTTCCAGTGCATTGATTCGGCAAAGTAGGAGTACATTCTCAGAAGGTCCGAAACAAAGAGTGCGGCTTCCTCACCGCCTGTTCCGGCCCTTATTTCCATGATTATGTTCTTTCCTTCAAGAGGGTCGGGCGGAATGAGGAGAACCTTGCACCTGTTTTCCGCAGCCGGAATCTCTTTTTCAAGGCGGGAAATCTCCTCTTTTGCCATTTCTGAGATTTCCGGGTCGGAGTCTCCGGCCAGAATCCTGTTTTCCTCAAGTTCGGCCTGCAGGTTCCTGAGGACACCAAGCCCCTCAACCACCGGCAACAGGCGGCTTCTTTCCTGCATGAGATCCCTGTATGTGTTCATGTCCTTCATGGTTTCAGGCAGAGACAATTTTTCATCTATCTCTCTGAGCCTGTTTTCAAAACCCGGAAGCTTGTCTGTAATCATTTCAGAAAACTATATCTGTCACCCGTAATGCTGTCAACTTCAGAGCTGCGGCATCTCTATGTGCAGAACACCCATGGGACAGGCTTTTGCACACAGTCCGCATGCTATGCACTTTGATGAAAGGCCTTCATCATTCTCAACCATCACGCCCATGGGGCAGGCCTGGCGACACTTGCCGCAGCCGTTGCACATCTTGTAATCAACAACCCAGACTCCGAAACGGTTCCGGCTTATGGCCTTGTTCGGACAGACCGATGCACATTTTCCGCACTGGATGCAGACAACGGGCCTCATTATGGTTCCGCTTATGCCGCTCTGGTTTCCTACCCCCTGTTTCTCGGATATCCGCAGGTAGGCCTTGGATGCAAGTTCCGTCTTGTTGTAGGCCTTTGCACAGGTGTGGACGCACTCGTAGCAGCCTATGCAGCGCACCCTGCTGTCCGCAACAAGAACCTTATGCTCTCTGTGCCCGCTCTGTCCGTCCTTCCTGGAGTATGGTGTGTTGGAAACCGGCAGACTGTTTCTCTCCTCTCCGTCAAGTTTTGCATAGGCATCCGCAACAGCCGGGGCTGTGGGAATGCAGACAATCTCTCCTATTCCCTTGGCACCGTTGGAAACATCCAGGCCGGGTCTCTCAACCACAACGGCCTTGATTTCCGGAAGTTCATCGGCACGGAACAGCTCCAGTCCTCCGAATTTGGTAATGGGAATACAGTCCTTCAGTTCGTAGTTTTCTCTCAGGGCATAACCCAGGCCCATGACAACTCCGCCGTGAATCTGACCCTCTATGTTGTTGGGGTTTACCGCAACTCCCACATCGTGTGCGGCAACCATCCTGTCAATCTTGTGTGTCTTCTCATCAAGGATGCAGACCTGCGTTGCATAACCGTAGGCCACGTGACTCTTGGGATTGGGAAGGTCCGAGCCGAACGGGTCGGTTTCTCCCAGATATTCGGCATAGAAATCCCTGCCCTCAAGGGCTTCAAGCTTTCCGTCTTTCTCCGCAAGAGCCTCCCTGAGCATTACGGCAGCCCTGCGTGCGGCCTCTCCCGATATTGTTGTATGGCGTGATCCTGACGAGGTTCCGCTGTCAGGGGCATTGAAGGTGTTTGACTTTTCCTCAACCACCAGATCCGGATCCAGACCGGTCTCATTGATCACCATCTGCTTGAGGACTGTGCACAGGCCCTGTCCCAGACAGGATCCGCCGCAGTGGATGACAACCTTTTTGTCCTTCACTTCCAGTCTTACACGTCCGAAATCCGGAATTCCCACGCCTACGCCTGCATTTTTCATTGCACAGGCAATTCCGGCGTACTTTGCACCCTCAAACTCTTCCTTTACAGCTTCAAGTGTCTCCGCAAGGGCCGTAGCATTGTCCGTAATCTGGCCGTTGGGCAGAACCTGACCCGGCCTGATTGCGTTTCTGTACCTTATCTCCCAGTGGGAGATTCCGATTTTATCGGCCATTCTGTTGAGCATGGTCTCAATGCCGAAGCAGGACTGGGTTACCCCGAAGCCCCTGAATGCTCCCGCAGGCGGGTTGTTCGTGTAATATGAGTAGCCGTCAATCTCGAAGTTCTGATAGTTGTAGGGGCCCGAGGCGTGGGTGCATGCCCTCTGCAGGACGGGAACTCCCAGGGATGCATAGGCTCCGGTGTCCGCAATTATTCTGGCCTTAACGCCCTGAATAATACCGTCTTTGTTGCAACCTACCGTGAAATCCATGTCCATGGGGTGGCGTTTGGGGTGGAAGGCAAGGCTTTCCTGTCTTGTCAGAACCATTTTGACCGGTTTGCCCGTCAGAACGGCTGCAAGTGCACTCAGATGCTGGACTGATACGTCCTCCTTGCCTCCGAATGCTCCGCCCACGTAACAGTTCTGGACCAGAACCTTTTCCTCGGGAAGACCCAGCATGGGGGCTGTTTCACGTCTTGTATCATAGACACCCTGGTCGGTGGAGTATATCTTCACGCTGCCGTCTTCCATGGGAACGGAAACGGCGGCCTCCGGTTCAATGAACGCATGTTCTGTCCACGGGGTGGTGAAATGGCCGGAAAGAACAAATTCCGAGTTTTCAATTGCTTCTTCTGCATTTCCCCTCTCTGCATGTACATGGCCCAGGAGGTTTCCTGTTTCATGGACAAGCGGTGCGTCGGGAAGCATGGCATCTGAGGGAGATTTCACGGGTTTGAGTACCTTGTATTCCACCTTCACGGCCGCGGCGGCTGCTCTTGCATTAACCTCGGTATCCGCAACGGCAACGGCAATCACGTCCCCTACAAACCTTGTGGTCTCTCCCACGGCAATCATGGCATCCCAGTCTTTTTTCAGATGGCCCACCACCTTGTTTCCGGGAATATCCTCTGCGGTGTAGACGGCAACAACTCCCGGCATCTCAAGTGCGGCAGCCTTGTCAATTCCCAACACCTTTGCACGCGGATGCTTTGATCTCAATGCCACGGCATGGAGCATGCCGTCTATGTAGATATCGTCCGGATAGATTCCGGCGCCGGTTACCTTGTCCCTGACATCAACCCTGTGGACGCGCTGTCCCAGCTTCCAGTTCCTGTTGTCGGTCATTTCCTTTTCACCGCGCATTACCTGTGCGGCAAGTTCAATTGCCCTGACAATCTTGACGTAGCCTGTGCAGCGGCAGATGTTGTTTCTGATTGCGTGTCTGATTTCCTTTTCAGAGGGGTTGAGGTTTTTATCCAGAAGGCCTTTTGCGCACATTACCATTCCGGGGATGCAGAAACCGCACTGAACGGCTCCGGCTTCTCCGAATGCCCAGGTGAAAATGTCTTTTTCCCTGTCAGAAAGGCCCTCGACGGTGAGGATATCCATGCCGTTCACTTCATCCGTCACAAGGGTGCAGGCCTTTACGGGAAGGCCGTTGATAAGAACCGTACAGCTTCCGCAGGCGCCCTCCGAGCATCCGTTCTTTACGGAAGTAAGTCTCAAATCATCCCTGAGGAAGCGGAGCAGCCTTTTCTCCTCATCTGTTGAATAAGACTTTCCGTTGACGGTAAAAACTGACATTGCGCATATCTCCTCAGTCTGAATTTTATCACAACAAAAGAGGCTTTTGTGATAAAATCCTGCTCATGAGCTTAGCAACTGAATTTTCAAGGATGATACTCTCCGCAAGCGGCTGGCGAATGGTCTTTTCCGCTGACGGGGATGAGAACAGCATGTCGGAGGAACTCTCCCGTGAGGGCTCCCTTATCTGCACTGCGGCAGCCGCCGCATTTGCCGGAAGTTTCGGTCTGAAGAAGGGGGACAGAATACTGCTTGCAAGGGATGCGCGCCCCACAGGAAGGACAATCTGTGACATTACCGCAAAGACACTGGATTATCTTGGCCTTGATGTCAGGTATGCCGGAATATGCAGTGCTCCGGAAACCATGGCCGAAAGCGCAACCGGAGACTATGAGGCTTTCTACTATGTCTCTGCAAGTCACAATCCCGCCGGTCACAACGGCTTCAAGTTCGGAAGAAGGGGAGGAGTGTTCGGACAGAAGGAAATTGCCCCGGCAATTGAGCTTATAAGACAGACAGTCAAAGAAGAAGAAACACTGGAAAAACTGTATTCGGATGCCTGTAATGCATATTCCGGAGATTTTCCGGAAAGTCCGGGTCTCAAGAGGACAAGCCTTACGGACTATATCCGCTTCATATGTGAGACAACCTGTCCTGACGGAAGCATTGATGAACTGAGAAAGCAGATAGCCGCAAAGGGAATAGGAATCTGCGCGGATCTGAACGGAAGTGCCCGAGCCGTGTCCGTTGACAGGGATTTTCTGGCCTGGATGGGCTTCAAAACGTACTTTATCAATGATGAGGCCGGAAAGATTGCCCACGGGATAATTCCGGAGGGAAAGAACCTTGATGACTGCAAAGCCCTCCTGGAGAGCCTGCATGCAGAGGACCCGGATTTTGTTCTTGGCTATGTTCCGGACAATGACGGAGACAGGGGCAACGTGGTCTACATGGCAAATGACGGAACGGCCAAGGTTCTGCTTCCCCAGGAGGTTTTTGCCCTCTGCGTTGAGGCGGTTCTCAGGTATTCCTGCAGGAGCGGCATGAAGAACCTTGCGGTTGCGGTGAACGGCCCCACGTCAATGAGGATTGACAGCATTGCCTCAAGGTACGGGGCAAAGACCTTCCGTGCCGAGGTTGGAGAGGCAAATGCGGTGAACCTTGCGGACAGTCTCAGGGAAAAGGGTTACAGCGTACCTATTCTGGGAGAGGGCTCGAACGGCGGAAACATTACATATCCGGCAAGGGTGAGAGACCCCATGAATACGCTTATGTGCCTTACCAGAATCCTGCTGGAGGACAGCATTGACAGTGCTTTTGAGAAGCTTCCGCCGTACATCACAACAAGTGCAACGGATCCCAGAGCCATACTGCACCTGCAGACCAGGGACTACAGAAGCCTGAAAAAGCATTACGAGGAGATGTTTCCTGAAGAGTTTGAGAAAAACATGGCCTTCTTCGGTGAATACGGAATTACAGGCTGGAAGGAATTCCAGACGGAGGGGATTGTTGAGCGTTGTGAAGCCGGAAACGGAGACAAGGGCGGACTCAAGATCTGTTTCTACAATGCAAAGGAAGAGATTCCGGCTTACATCTGGATGCGCCCCAGCGGAACCGAGCCCCTGTTCAGAATCATCTGTGACGTGAAGGGTAATGACGAGCGCTCACTCAGCCTTCATAACTTCCTGATAGAATGGCAGAAAGCTTTGATTCTGAAAGCTCAGGCATGCCTAAATATCTCCTGAGGGACCTGTCGTAGGCAAGAAGGCTCTTCAGAACATCCTTTTTCCCCTCATCCAGGCCGGACCCGGGATTCAGGCCGGCCGATATTTCCATCTCAATCCTCTTCAGACTCTTTATATCATCATCCAGAGGGTAGTCCAGCCTCTTGACGGCAAAGGCCTTCCACTCCTCAAGCTGCCGGGCATTGAGTTTTTCCGGCCAGTTCCTGCAGGTGTGGCGGAAAACCATTTCACTGCATCTGGAATCAGTGAAAGAGAAGTTCAGTGAGAGTTTCTGCTCCGGCGGGGTGGCAAGGACAACAGAGAAAAGCTTCTTGTCCGAATCCGGGAAGAAGCCGGAGTAAATTTTGAAATCAGGGTCGTCAACGGGTTCAAATGAGGATTCCTGTTGTCTGAGCTTCACCACTATGCTCTTTATGTTCGCCTTGATCTGCTCAAGGTGGGCCATGCATATATCACGGTCAATTGCCAGACGCTTGTAACCGGCGCTGTCCAGGGTATTTGCCTTTGCAATGAACGGACATTTGTTGGTTGCAAGCCTGCCAAGTCCCGAAACCTTGGTAACCTCAGCCCCGGAGGCCGTGATCAGGGCCGATGGGTCCTTTCTCAGGTCAAAGTACCACACCGTGTTTTCCTGTCCGGTGCAGGTTGTGAGCGGAACTATGAGGGAGGTGCAGCCTTCCGGCCTGGTGTAGATTTTGTTCACATGGAGAAGCGGCTCGCAGGACTGAAGGTTAAGGATGTTCCTCACGTACTTCTTGTCCCTGAGTCTCAGGTAGTAACCGAACAGCCTGGGTTCGTTCTCCTTAATCAGTTTTGCAACGGAAATTGTGGCATTTACATCTACAAATGCATCATGTGCACCGGTCTGGTCTATGTTGTTGGCCTTTGTAAGGGATGTCAGCCTGAAGTCCGGGTTCCCGGTTTCCTTTGAGGGCGGCCAGGCTGTTTTCCCCGGTCTGAGGTCATGACAGGCCCTGACCAGGTCTATGATGTCCCATCTGGAACAGCCGTTTTTGTATTCACGCTCATAGGGGTCCATCAGGTTCCTGTAGAGGGCGTTTCTTATGAACTCATCATCGAACTGTATACTGTTGAAACCGCAGGTACAGGTTCCCGGAACGCTCATCATCCTGTTGATGCGGCTTATGAAGTCATATTCAATCATGCCGCGGGCCTTGACGGTCTGCGGGGTAATGCCTGTGACAAGACAGGCAGAGGGATCCGGAAAGTAATCCGGGGAGAGCTTGCAGTAAAGGGTCTCCGGAGATCCCACCGGGTTGAGGTCCATGTCTGTTCTCCGGGCGGCAAACTGGGCAATCCTGTCATAGGCGGGATTGATTCCGAATGTTTCAAGATCATACCACAGGAAGGTTTCCTTTACGTTTTCCATATATCCGATGCTACCATAAAACCCTTGAAAAACAAATAAGATGGGGTATTATAACACATATGGCAAAACGCGGCATTCTCATGTGCTTGCTGTTGCTGTTGCTCGTACCTGTCTTTTCGGACGGCGCATTCCCGGCACCTCCTTCGGAAAAAGATGTTGCGGTGACACTGACGGTTATACTGGATTGTCTGAACTCCTCACTCTGCGCGGAATACTCTCCGGTCGAACTTGACCTGCCGTGCTCTACGGTATCGACGGACCCGGCCACGGGTCTGCCCCAGCGTATTGCCTATTTCCTTGCCGACCCCAGTGATTACGACAACGTCCTTGCAAAGGCCCTTGCCGGGGGAAGCGGAAATTTCTGGAGCAGCATTTTCTCCGTCGTTTCCAAGGGAACCGCCGATCCCTTCCTGGCAAAGGTCAGTTACACCCTGTCATCAAGGAATTACAAGGTCTCGGATTACCTTTTAAGTGGAGCCGTTACGTTTTCCTACCCTGAGGGGACCACGCTTGAGCAGATAAAGAAGGTGTGGCTGGAACGTGAGAAGGCGGATGACTGCATGAACATTTCAATGAACCTGGGCCTCTACGGCCTGAAAATGCCCGAGCCCATGACAATTGCCGGGGATTTCACCCTGTCGGTCGGAGATGACGGCCTTGTGGTCGTCAGGTCTGCGGGCCAGATCAACATAAACGGATACAATCTTGCTTTCGGGGAGTTCAGTTTCTGATTCCCGGATGAGACGGAGGAAATATGTCACCATATCTTGAAGCTTTTCTTGACGAACACCGGATAAGTCCCGCCAGTGTGGATATTGAGAAGGTGTGCTCGTACAAACTGTCGGAGATGAAGAGTGCGGTAAACGGAAAGAAAACTTCCATTGCCATGCTTGACAGTTACTGCAAGCCGGTTGCCACGGTTCCGGTGAACAAGAAGGTTGCAGTCATAGATGCCGGCGGAACCAACCTCAGAACCTGTACCGTGTACTTCAACGAACAGCTTGAACCGGTTCTTGATGACTATTCAAATGCCGCAATGCCCGGAATTGAGGAGAAGATTGACGCAAAGGAGTTCTTCAACACCCTGGCCGACCATGTGGAGCGCCTTGTGAACCAGGTGGACACAATAGGTTTCTGCTTCTCATATGCGGCGGACATAACCGAGGACCATGACGGAATTCCCATCCTGATGAGCAAGGAAATAAAGGTTCCCGACCTGCTGGGAAAGCACCTTGGAAAAGAGCTGTTCAATGTGCTGACCTCCAGGGGCTTCAACATGGAAGGCAAGAGGATAATTGTCATGAATGACACCGTGACCACACTTCTTGCCGGTCTGCCCTATGCCGAGAAGACGGGCTGTGAGGGCTGCGTGGGCTTTATTCTGGGAACCGGTACAAACACCGCATGCATAGGTCTGAACGGGATATACAACGAGGAATCCGCAAATCTGGACCTGAGGCTGGGTGACATTGACAGAAAGTTCACCGACAGCACCCTTGATCCGGACAACCACCTCCTTGAGAAGATGGTGAGCGGAGCCTATCTGGGACCGCTGGCCCTTGAGATTCTCAAGGCTGCAGCAGGGGACAGGTTCTTCAGCCCGTCCTGTACGGATGCCGTTCTGAAAACGGAAAGCCTCACCACAGAGGAGATGGGAAATTTCATTCTGGACAAACCGTCTCCCATAGACATGTTCGTGGACACGGAGGATGACCAGAGGAATCTGAAGGACATACTGACTGCCTTTGTTGAAAGAGCCGGAAAGCTTGCGGCTGCAAACCTTGCCGCCTCCGTCCTGTTCACAAAGTACGGTGAGAAGATGCCGGTTCTGATCAATGCGGACGGCTCCACCTTCTATAAGACGCCCGGACTGAAGGAGCATATCGAGAACCACCTCAGAGCATTCCTGGCGGAGAGGGGCAGAAAGGTGAGATTTGCCAAAATAGAGAGAAGCCCCATCATAGGGGCTGCAATAGGAGCTCTCAGTCTGGAATCAGACGTCTCCGAGTGAGAAATCCCCAACAATCTTCAGAAGGTTGCCGTCCCTCACTATATCAAGCTTTCTCTTCGGGAAAACAACGGGAAGTTTTGCCTTTGTGAACACAAGGGCCTTGTTCTTTATCTCCTCCATCTGCTGTGCGCTGACCCTTTCAAGGGTCCTGACATCTATGTTTATGAGATAACCCCTTCCGTACTGCGAGCCGTAGCCCAGCGTGAAGGCCGCTGTTGTGCAGAACAGTCCGTCAAAAGACGGATTTGCCCCGCTTCCGCGTCCGGGTCTGTTGGGGTGCCTTCCGAAAACTCCCTCGTATGAGTCTTCAAGGTAGTTGTCCAGCTCATTGCAAAGGACATTGAGGGATGATTCAAACTCTTCCTGTCTGGGGTCCATCAGGCCCTCCTTTCCTCTTTGAGCCTGTGGGCAATGGATTCAAGCCTGCTTCTGTACTGGCCTGCAAGCCAGTTTCCGTGCTTTTCCATGAGGGCAATTGCCCGCGGTGAGCAGTCATCCATGTTTACGGTTTCCGCCATCTGGGACTCGATCCTGACATATCTGACATCCGGCATGGTCTCCAGAATCCTGTCAACAGTACGTTTCTGGGCGTTGGAGTAGAGGGGGACAATGTTGTCCAGCCAGTTGAGGATTCCGGATGAGCCTTCCTCCTCCATGGTGTGCACAAGGCCGGCCGTGCCTATTGAGACAACCACAAATTCCCTGCATTGCGGCCACAGCAGCCTTGCTTTTGAAACGGCAAAGAGGGAGGGGTTGTTTGCAATGACTCCGCCGTCAACCAGAAGCCTGTCTCCCACACGGTGGGGACTGTAGTAGGTTGGGGCCGCGCTTGTGGCCCTTGCCGCATCGAAAACCCTGAAATCAGGGTCCTCCCAGCTGCACATCTCCGCTTCCTGACCGGTAAGCACGTCGTAGGCCATGATCATGGTCCTGGTATCCGCACTGCCCAGTTTCCTGTCTCCGTACCACTTGCTGATAAGGCTTTCAATTCCCCCGGCAGGGTACTTTTCCGCCGTAATTGCCCGCAGGGTCTGGGAAATACCCAGCGATTGTCTGGGGAACGCCACCGGCCCGCAGGTCCGGTAGGTCTCCATGAGCTGCTCAAGACTCATGTCCGAGCATGTGAGTGCAAGTGCAATGAGGCCGCCGGTGGAAGTTCCGGCAACAAGATCAAAGTATGTTTCCGGTCTTCCGTCAAGGCCCTCCTGTTCGAGACAGGCCTTCAGCTCCATGAGGATGCGGACCGGAATCACGCCCCTCATCCCGCCTCCGTCAAGACTCAGAATCCAGCGGGCAGGCTCTTTTGCAACCGGTTTTCTTTCTTCCGGAAGCTCTGCGGGAGGGCTCTGTTTTCGTCTCGGAAACGGGTTTCTTATTTTCATGTTTATAGAAATTAATTACTATGTCAGGTATGGGTCAAGAGGAATTGTATTCGAACTGCACACTGTGCCCCAACAACTGCAATGCTGACAGGCTGGCCGGAAAACGCGGGGTGTGCGGTGAGACGTCTGAGATAAGGATTGCATGGGCAGGTCTTCACCGGGGTGAGGAACCGCCTCTTGTGGGAGAAAAGGGCTCCGGAATGGTGTTTTTCTGCGGTTGCCCGCTTCACTGCGCCTACTGCCAGAACTACCAGATCTCAACTGCCGGAGGTGCCGGAATCACTGTTTCCGAGGATGAACTTGCAAACATATTCACAGGTCTTCAGGAGATGGGGGCGTGTACCCTCAACCTGGTAACCGGAACACACTACGTCCCCTCGATAATCACCGCCCTTGAACTTGCCCGCAAGAACGGCCTGACCCTCCCTGTGGTATGGAATTCCTCCGGCTATGAAAGTGTGAAGACCCTGAGGATGATTGACCCGTACATAGACCTCTACCTTCTGGATGCAAAGACACTGTGCCGTGATACGGCCTCAAGGTTCTGCGGCAGGGAGGCCTATGCGGATGCAATAGTGCCCGTTCTGTCGTTTCTGAAGAAGAGGCATCCGGTCACCGACATGGACAAGCTGAAAGGCGTACTTGTCAGGCACCTTGTTTTTCCCGGAACGGAGCGCCAGACGGAGGATTTTCTCAAGTGGTTTGCCCTGAATTTCAGGGACAACTTCCTTCTTTCCCTCATGGTCCAGTTTGTTCCTCCGCTTGAGAACCCCGGTTTCGAACCTCTGTCAAAGGAAGAATACCGCAGGCTGCTTGACGCCGTGGACGTTCTGGAACTTGACGGCTTTGTCCAGGAGCCGGGGGAGAATGAGATTCTCTGGATTCCGGATTTCAACAGGGACAACCCCTTCCCGGAAGGCTTTGCGGAGCCCCTTCCTTACTTCCTGAAACTCAGAGAACAATAAGAGGGCATTTCCGACCGACGGAGGGAAATGCCCGTACCGCACTAAAAAAATTTTTCTTACTTTGAATCAATACTCAATTATCGGTTCAAAAGGGTGTTTTCTCAGTTTCCTGACTCTCCTCAACAACCTCCTCTGCAGGTTTTTCCTCAGCGGGAACTGCCTGTTCCTCCTGGTTTTCGGATGACATCTTGGCTTTCTCATCCGCATCAACCACCGTGACGGTTTCCTTCTTCCTGTCAGGCTGGAATTCAACGTGTTCGGCCACCACCGTCATTTTCTCACGCGGAAGCCCGTCCTCCTTCCATGTTGTCTGCTTCAGACGGCCCACAACCCTCACTCCGCGGCCCTTTGACAGGTGTCTGCCGCAGGATTCCGCAACATTTCCCCATGATTCAATGGAAACGAAGGATGTTTTTGTCTTCCAGTCCTCGGATGTTCTTTCCGAGGGTTTCTTGTCCGAGTAGCTTCTGTTGACGGCTATGGAGAAGGTGCACAGCACCGCATCCGGCCCCATGTAGGAGAACTTGGGGTCCCTTGTCAGGTTTCCGGACAGAAGTACATAGTTGAGATCATTCATAAATCACCTCTTTCGGAGGGGTTTTCTCCATGCAAGGACCGTACAGACGGTGCCGTAATGCCTTGGTTTTCCCCTCTCACTCATACTTATGGGAAGGCCGCGGGATTTTTCTCCCTACTTTCGATGGTCTTTTTAGTTAAAATTTTGGACTATTTTGTCCCTATAAACACTGCGGAGATAAATGGTATAATCCGGATAAGAGGTACTCGGTATGAATTTATCGGTCATTTCACTCGGAGGCTCGATCATTGCCCCTGACGGGGTTGATTCGGCATTTCTCAGAAAATTCACGGCAGGCGTCAGACAGTATCTTTCGGAAAACCCGGATTCCCGTCTGGTCTTTGTCTGCGGGGGCGGAGCCCCTGCAAGACGTTATCAGACGGCCTACAGGGAAGCCTTTGACGGTCAGCAGGCAATGAGTGACAACGCTCAGGACTGGATAGGAATAAGGGCAACCCACCTGAACGGAGAACTTGTACGCGCACTGATGGGAGACCTGTGCACCGATGCACTTGTCACCGATCCCACACGTGAGGATATTGAATTTGCAGGCCGCGTCCTTGTTGCGGGCGGCTGGAAACCCGGTTTCTCCACCGACACGGATGCCGTTTATCTGGCACGCAGGTTCGGCGGAAAACTTGTTGTGAATCTTTCCAACATAAGCAAGGTCTACACGGATGATCCCAGGAAGAATCCCGATGCAAAGCCCCTTGACCGGATAAGCTGGGAAGACTTCAGGAAGATGGTCGGTGATGAATGGGTCCCGGGCAAGAACGTCCCGTTTGACCCCATTGCCTCGAAACTGGCACAGGAAGCAGGAATCAGGGTTGTCTGTTCCGACGGAAGGAACATTGAGAACACCCTTGCCGTCCTTAAAGGTGCTTCCTTTGAGGGAACCGTCATAGGTTGAGATAGTTATGGATATTTTTGATGTACTGACAATGATCGGCGGCCTGAGCCTGTTCCTCTTCGGAATGAATGTCATGGGACAGTCCCTGAAGAGACGTGCAGGTAACAGCATGAAGACCATTCTGGGCAAGCTTACGGACAACAGGCTTGTGGGCATGCTGACAGGTCTTGTTGTTACGGCGGCCATCCAGAGTTCATCCGCCACCACGGTCATGGTGGTAGGTTTTGTGAACTCCGGTCTCATGACGCTGGCACAGTCCATGAACCTCATCATGGGTGCCAACGTGGGAACCACGGTCACGGGCTGGATACTCTCGCTTTCAGGCATTCACGGAGGCGGCTTCTTCCTTCAGATGCTCAAGCCTTCCTCATTTACCCCAATCCTTTCACTGATCGGTGTTGTTTTCCTGCTTACAGGCAAGACCACCAAGAGAAGGGATACGGGAATGATTCTTCTGGGCTTCTCCACACTGATGTTCGGTCTGGAGACCATGTCCTCCGCAGTTTCTGCAATAAAGGACGTTCCGCAGTTCCACAACCTGATTGTCAGCCTGTCCAACCCGCTTCTGGGTGTTCTGGTCGGTGCGGCTCTTACAGCCATAATCCAGTCCAGTTCCGCCTCGGTCGGTGTCCTGCAGTCCCTGTCTCTTACAGGTATCATCACCTATGAGACTGCAATTCCGCTGATTATGGGTATGAACATTGGTGCCTGCGTGCCCATCATCCTGTCAGCAGTGGGAACAAACACAAATGCAAAGAGGGCGGCATACTACTACCTTGTGTTCAACGTCATAGGTACGGTGTTCTGGATGGGTGCCTTCCTCATTGTCAAATACACCGCCTCTCCGGCGATAATCTACGAATCCGCAAATCCGTTCACAATTGCCCTTGTACATACAATTTACAAAATTCTGTGTGTGGCTATCATAGCCCCGTCCAACGGTCTGGTGGAAAAACTGCTTGCAAAGCTTATTCCTGAGTCTGCAGAAGAGAAGAAGGTTGAACTGGACGAACTGCTGCTCAGGACTCCCGCCCTTGCTCTGGAGCGTTGCCGCGTGCTCATGGTGGACATGGCCAAGGCCTCCAGGGAATCAATCAAGGACGCTATTGTCTCGCTTCACGTGTATTCGGATGAACTTGCCGAAAGAATCCAGAAGAAAGAAGACAAGACGGACCACTACGAGGATATAATCGGAACCTACCTTGTCAAACTCAGCAGCATGAAGATTGCCGAGGAGGAAAGTATCAAGGCAGGTGAGTATCTGAAGATGATCACGGACCTTGAGAGAATTGCCGACCACAGCGTGGCCATCATGAAGTCCTCCGCCGAGATGAAGGAGAAGGGAATTCTGTTCTCAGATGCCGCAGGCGGTGAGATGGAGGTCATGTGCAATGCAATCAACGATATAAGCGAACTTGCATACAATGCCTTTGCACACAACAGTCTTGACGATGCATTCCGTGTTGAGCCTCTTGAGCAGGTTGTGGATTATCTGAAGGACGTGATCAGGACAAACCACATCAAGCGCCTGCAGGCAGGCGGATGCAGCATAGAGGCCGGTTTCATCCTCTCGGACATACTGACAAGCATGGAAAGGGTCAGTGACCACTGTTCCAACATTGCCGGCTGTGTCATGGATGCCGCTGTGAACAACCTGAATGTGCATGAAACACTGAATCAGTACAAGCACAACAGCGAGAGATTCGACAGTACATTCAAGTACTATATGGAGAAATACAGTATCTGATCAGATACCTCTCAACATTGCGTCGAGAACGGGGAAGTTTGCGCTGCCTATGTGCTGTCTGACAACTTCTCCGTTTTTGTATACCAGAAGGGTGGGAATTGAGCTTACGCCGTAGCTCTGTGCAATTTCCGGTGCCTCATCCACATCAAGAACTCCAACTTTGACCTTTCCTTCATATGCTTCGGCAATCCTGGCCACGTGGGGAGCTGTCATCTTGCAGGGACCGCACCATGTTGCAAAAAAGTCAACCAGAACGGGTTTGTCGGACTTAAGTACTTCCGTCTCAAAGTTTTCCGAATTAAGAATTACTTCGCTCATATTAATACCTCAACCAATAATATACCACCGCCTCCTCAAAAAGTAAAATATTCCGGTTCTCATGAAGAAAAAGTGGGGAGAAAAATGCCGTGAAACGACATAAGTATAGGTATGAGGAAAAAAAATTATATTGCGGTTTTCACGGTATTGTTTTTCTGTCTTGTCTCCTGCGGGGAGGCCGGTTCCAAGGCAGCGGGATTTTCAAACATCCTGACCCTTACGGACAGCGCTTTTCCGGTTCTCAGATCCGTGCAGGCTGTTTCGCGTGACAGTGTGGAACTTGAGTTTGACGAAGATGTATTTGCAGATCCGGATGCGTTTTATCCCTGCTCATCCAGTATAAGCGGCAGGATTCTGACCCTTTATCCGCCTCAGGAGATAAAGCCCGGAAGCAGCGTGCGTCTGGACGGAACGGTAAGGGACGGTGCAGGCAACAGCACCACCTTCAGCGTTACGGTCTGGGGTTATAATCAGGACCCTGCTGTAATGAGGATAAATGAATTTACAACAAAGGGGACCAGAACACAGCCGGACAGGACTGAGCTTGAGGTGCTCCGCGGAGGAAACCTTGCGGGAATGACCCTGTTTGACGGTATTCCGGGAAATTTCAGGTCCGTGTGCATTCTTCCGGATGAGGATGTGGGGACCGGGGACTATGTTGTTGTCTGGTGGTGTGATGAGCTTCCCTCAGGGGTGAAGTTTCATGATGGCAGGGTAGTGAATGTATGTGCGGGAGGCGGTCTTTCGGAGAACAACGGGGTGCTGTGCCTGGCAGTATCGCCCGCGCAGGGCGCCGGGGTGCAGGATACTGTGGTGTATTCGGCCGGGGAGAGTGCGCAGTTTGAGGGTTTTGGGACCAAAGAGGTTTTCGAGCGCGTGACAAAGGCCCGGGAGGAGGGGTTGTGGGACGGTGAGAGCGTGTATTCGGCCTGGTCAACTTCCACCCGGTCCATGGCCCTGGGAAGTGACGGCAGGTGGTACACCACGGTTCAGGGAGGTGCGTCCTTCGGCAGTGCGAATACGGCAGAGGAGTACATTGGCGCAAAACAGTGAAAAGGATAAAGATTTGTTGCAGTTTGTTGCATTTGCATTTACAATTTATTCTCGGAGATCAAAAGGAAGACTCAGGAGGTCTTTATGGCAAAGATAGTTATTGCACTGGGCGGAAATGCTCTGGGAAACACTCCCTACGAACAGCTTGAACTGGTACGTGAAACAGCAAAACCGATTGTCGACCTGATTGAACAGGGAAACGAGGTTGTTATTGCACACGGTAACGGTCCCCAGGTCGGAATGATAAATCTTGGTATGGCAACTGCTGCCGAGGCAAAGGCCATCAAGTCCGATATGCCTTTCCCCGAATGCGGAGCAATGAGCCAGGGCTATATCGGTTATCATCTTCAGAATGCAATAGGCAATGAACTTGCACAGAGGGGAATCAAAAAGGAGATTGCCACAGTTGTGACACAGGTTCTCGTAGATGAGAACGACCCTGCATTCACACATCCCACAAAACCGGTGGGAGCCTTCTACGACAAGGAGACAGCAGAGAGGATTGCAAAGGAAAAGGGTTACACCATGGTTGAGGACGCAGGACGCGGATACAGACAGGTTGTTCCCTCTCCCAAGCCCATTGACGTAATAGAGAAGGGCGCCGTAGAGGCCCTGATCAAGGACGGCTACATTGTTGTCACGGTAGGCGGCGGCGGAATTCCCGTAGTCAGAAGGGACGGCCTTCTTTACGGTACACCGGCGGTCATAGACAAGGATTTTGCATCCGAGAAGCTTGCAGAACTCATAGATGCAGACCTTCTCATCATTCTTACCGCTGTTGAGAAGGTTGCAATCAACTACAACAAACCGGATGTGAAGTGGCTGTCCGAAATGACAGTTGAAGATGCACTGAAATATGCATCCGAAGGTCAGTTTGCTCCCGGCTCAATGCTGCCCAAGGTTCAGGCCTGCGTGCAGTTTGCAAAGAGCAAGAGCGGCAGAAAGGCCCTGATTACTTCTCTGGACAAGGCTCTTCAGGCCTTGAACGGACAGACAGGAACGGTTGTAACAGGTTGAATTAACAACTATAATTGAACCCGGACGGCAGGACGAACTTCGGGAAGGAAGAGGAGTCCTGCTGTAAGGGGTAGATTATGAGTATTATCAAGCCGCACAGACTCGGTGTCATCACAGGTCCGGGTTCCGAGTATCTTGCAGGCAAGGTGGTTAAGCACCTCAGGCGCCTGTATCTTGAACGCTACAGAAAACTTTCAAAGAATCTTGCTGCACGCTATGAGATGTCCGAATCGGAAATTCTCAGGAAGGTCATGTTCATTGATGAGCTGGGAAGCAAGAAGATTCCCTCCGGAAAGGTCCCGGAGGATTTTGTATGTCCTAATCTGGACATACCGGTCAAGTACACAAAATTCCTCAACGGTGAGGTGAAGGCGGAAATCCAGGAGCCTGTAAGAGGCCTGAAGGTCTACATCATCTATGATGTGACCAATGATACTCCGGTCAAGGTTGCAGGAAGTGATGAGCCTGTGAAGCTCTCTGTGAATGACCACCTCATGTTCATTTTCACCACCGTCCAGGCCCTGAGGCTTGCCGGTGCGGAAGGTGTGGCCCTGGTACTGCCCACATACCCGTATGCAAGACAGCACAAGAAGGGAAGCAGGGAAGCTCTTACGGCGGCCATGTTCGGTCAGTTCTGCGAGTCACTGGGAGTTGAGAGAATCATTACCCTTGATCTTCACTGCATGGAGATTGAGAACTGCTTCCGCGTCACCCATCTTGAGAACCTCCACGCCTCATACCAGGTTCTGGTGGAACTTAAGAAACTCATAGACTTCAAGGATCCGGACATTACCATTGTCTCACCGGACACAGGTGCTGTCTCACGCAACAAATTCTATGCCCAGATTCTCCACAGACCCCTCGCAATGCTTTACAAGGAAAGGGATTACTCAGTAGTCACCACGGATGCCAAGCACAACAACATAAAGAGCATCAACCTCCTTGGCCACGTTGACGGCAAGACCGTAATCATGGCTGATGACATGATTGCCAGCGGCGGAACAATGCTCATTGCCATGCGCAAGCTCCGTGAACTGGGCGCAAAGAAGATAATCTGCATTGTCTCCCTCCCGTTCTTCAACGGCAA
>CAMZFA010000015.1 GCA_947305945.1 uncultured Spirochaetales bacterium
TTTATCCGTATGAGATTTTTCTGTTACAATGTCAGCTATGCATTACGAACTTGACGAAACCTGGATGCCTTTTTCCTCTCTCATGCTCAAGCACATCTACAACGTGCTTCTCATCTGTTCCGAATATGACCGTTTCATGCTTGAGGAAGACGGCCGCGTTGAGGAGGAGCTGTACAGGGAGTACACCTCCCTGGGCCTGACAAACCCTCCAAAGATAACCCACACAAGCAACGAGGAGGAGGCCCTCAGGCTCCTGAAGACTCTCAAGTTCGACCTTGTAATCTCAATGCTGGACCTGGGCAGCGGAAGAGTGGAGACCTTTGCACAGCAGGTCAAGGAATATGACCCGTCCCTTCCGTTCATAGCACTTTCCCCGTCCCCGGACCACCGCAAGGCAAAGGCCCTGAAGGGAGAGAACTGCCCCTACATAGACTATCTGTTCTACTGGCTGGGTGACCCGTCCGTCTTCCTGGCCATGGTCAAACTGATGGAGGACGCGCTGAACGTGGACCATGATACCGCCACGGCAGATGTCCAGGTGATCATATTCGCAGAGGACTCGGTCAAATTCATCTCCTCGTACCTTCCCCAGATGTACAGACTTCTGATCAAGCAGAACAGGGCATCCATCAGGGAAGCGCTCAATGAATGGGGAACAAGGCTCCGCATGAGGGGCCGTCCCAAAATCCTGCTTGCAAAGAGCTACGACAAGGCACTTGAACTGTACACAAAGTACAGGGAGAACGTACTGGGAATAATTACCGACCTGACCTTTGACTCGCCCTTCGGAAGAGCCCGTGCAGGAGCCTTCCTCATGGAGGCGGTGAGGGCGGACAATCCCGAATGTCCGGTTCTTCTGCAGTCCACAAACAAGGCCGTGGCAAAGAAGATAGCAGACGACCAGGATGCCTGGTTTGCCTGGAAACTCTCACCGGACCGCTTCCATATACTTGAGGATCATTTCACAAAAATGTACGGTTTCGGTCCCTTCTGCTTCAGAGACCCTGAAAGCGGTGAGATTATCGCCAGGGCCAACAAGATGAAGGACCTGCAGGAGCAGATAAGAACCATACCCATAGAAAGCTTCGTCTACCATGTGCGCAGAAATGATTTCTCGCGCTGGCTCAGGGCCCAGTCCCTCTACCAGCTGGCTGCAAAACTCAAGCCCATAACCCTCATGCCGGACGCCTCAAATGCCGAGGAGACGCGCTCACTCATCTACACCACAATAAAGGAATACAGGCGTGAGCGCACAAGGGGCACAATTGCCCAGTTCAACAGGGACAACTATGACGAGACGCTCTTCTTCTCCAGGATGGGCAACGGCTCCCTGGGCGGAAAGGGAAGGGGCCTTGCCTTCATTGCCCTTGAGATGAAGGCCGCGGGAATAAGGAAGAAGTACGACGGAATCCGCGTATCAATTCCCAGAACCGTTGTAATTACAACCGAGATATTTGACAGATTCATGGAGCTGAACTCCTTCTGGCCCGGAAATTTCACAAGCAAGAGTGATGAGGAGATTCTCTCCCTGTTCCTCAACGCCCGGCTCCCGCAGGAGTTCCGAGAGGACCTTAAATGCATAATAGAGGTCAACGAGGTGCCGCTTTCAGTCAGATCCTCCTCCCTTCTGGAGGACAGCCATTACCAGCCATTTGCCGGAGTATACGAGACGGCCATGATCCCCAACACCGGAAGCTTTGAAAAGAGGCTTGAGGATCTGGAAAAGGCCGTGAAGACGGTCTGGGCTTCAACATACTTCCGCCTAGCACGTGAATATCTGAAGAGCACCGGACACTCCATTGAAGATGAGAAGATGGCCGTCATTATCCAGCACGTCACGGGTTCCAACCACGGCGGATACTGGCTGCCCAACGTATCCGGCGTTGCAAGATCCCTGGATTACTACCCGGCCGGAAGCAGGACGGCCGAGGACGGAATAGGCATGCTGGCCTACGGCCTTGGAAAAACCGTTGTTGATGACGGGGCCTCTTTCAAGTTCTGTCCCGCAAAGCCCGCGGTTCCGGTCAACTCCCTCAACGGAGGCGGCTCTTCCCAGACAACATTCTACGCCCTGGACCTGAACCGTGAGTTCGACCCGTTCAGTGACATAGACAATCTGGTGCGCTTTGAGATATCGAAGGCCTGGGAATGGCCTTCAAGCACCGCAGGCATTGTGTCCGTCATGACGCCGCACGGTTTCCTGTCTGAGAACAGCACGGATGAGGGCTTCAGGACCCTGACCTTCAACGGAATAGTCAAATACGGCATGATTCCGCTGCCGGCCATTGTGGATGAGGTTCTGAAACTGGGGACACGCACCATGTCAGAGCCTGTTGAGATTGAGTTTGCCGTGAACATGGAGCATGCGGACTGGATAGACTTCTCAATCCTTCAGATAAGACCCATATCCGGAACCGACAGGTTTGTGGACATAAACATTGATCACAGCGAGATGGAAAGGGCCCTCATTGCCTCGAACAGGGTGATGGGAAACGGCAAGCTTGAAAACATCCGCGACATAGTCTGCGTGAAGCCTGAGGTCTTCAAGCGCTCCGAAATGCCGCAGATGGCCGTGGAGCTGGAGAGCCTGAACAACAGCCTGGAAAACCCGTATGTCCTTGTTGTGGCCGGAAGGCTGGGTTCTTCGGACAACTGGCTTGGAATTCCCTGCTCGTGGCCCCAGATTTCAAAGGCGCAGGTCATTGTGGAGACCGGGCTGAAGGAAATCCAGGCAGAGCCCAGCGAGGGAACGCACTTCTTCCAGAATGTGACGTCTCTCGGCTGTTTCTACCTGTCCAACAACCCCCTTCAGGGAGACGGAAAGCTTGATTTCGAGGCCATCTGCGCACTTCCGGTAGTCCGTGAAACGCAGCACTTTGTCCACGTGAGGGCGGGAAGGCAGCTTAACATCAAGGCTGACGGCATGAGCGGAAAGGCCGTTGTGACACTGTAATACCGCCTGACTTTCAAAGATTGTCCTCTTCTCAATGATTTTATGGTTGTGAACTGTGACCTGTTGGCTATATAATTATTCTGCCAAAATACGGTAATAAACACAGGAGTTTTTCATGATCAAAAGAAAAATGAAATCAATGGACGGTAACAATGCAGCTGCTCACGTGAGCTATGCGTTTTCAGAAGTTGCCGCTATTTACCCCATCACACCGTCAAGCCCAATGGCAGACTTTGTTGACCAGTGGAGCGCAAACGGACTGAAAAACATTTTCGGCACACGCGTAAAGGTTGTAGAAATGCAGTCTGAAGCCGGAGCTGCCGGAGCCGTTCACGGATCTCTGGGCGCAGGTGCCCTCACAAGCACCTATACCGCTTCTCAGGGACTTCTTCTTATGATCCCCAACATGTACAAGATTGCCGGAGAACAGCTTCCGACCGTCTTCCATGTCAGTGCCAGAACAGTATCAACACATGCTCTGAACATTTTCGGTGATCACAGTGACGTAATGGCCTGCCGCCAGACAGGTTTTGCAATGCTCTGTGAAGGAAATGTACAGGAAGTCATGGACCTTGCTCCTGTTGCCCACCTTGCAGCCCTTTCAGGCAAAGTTCCGTTCCTCAACTTCTTTGACGGATTCAGAACATCCCATGAAATCCAGAAGATTGCAGTATGGGACTATGCAGACCTGAAGGACATGTGCGACATGAAGGCAGTTGAGGAATTCAGAGCCCATGCACTGAACCCCAACCACCCCGTCATGAGAGGATCTCACGAAAACGGAGATATCTTCTTCCAGCACAGAGAAGCATGCAACAAGTACTATGATGAACTTCCCGCCGTTGTAGAGAAGTACATGGACAAGGTCAACGAGAAGCTCGGAACAGACTACAAGCTGTTCAACTACTACGGCGCAGCCGATGCTGACCGTGTAATCGTTGCCATGGGTTCAATCTGTGACGTTGCAGAAGAGGTGATTGACTACCTCAACGCACACGGCGAGAAGGTCGGTCTGATCAAAGTCAGACTTTACAGACCGTTCGCTCCCGAGAAGCTTGTCGCAGCCATTCCCGCAACAGCAAAGAAGGTTGCAGTTCTCGACAGGACCAAAGAGCCCGGTTCAAACGGCGAACCCCTTTATCAGGATGTTGTCACAGCCCTTGCAAACGCAGGCAGACATGACGTCAAGATCATCGGCGGCCGCTACGGTCTCGGTTCAAAGGACACACCGCCTGCATCAGTATTCGCAGTTTACAAAGAACTGGCCAAGGCAGATCCCAAGAGGTTCTTCACCCTCGGAATCAATGATGATGTCACACATCTCAGCCTTGAAGAGGACAAGGATTGCCCGAACACAGCCGCAGCCGGCACAATCGAGTGCAAGTTCTGGGGTCTGGGCGGAGACGGAACAGTCGGTGCAAACAAGAACTCCATCAAGATCATCGGAGACTACACCGACAAGTACGTACAGGCCTACTTCCAGTATGACTCAAAGAAGACAGGCGGCGTGACAATCTCCCACCTCAGGTTCGGCGACAAGCCCATCAGATCTCCCTACTATGTCAACAAGGCAGACTTCGTGGCATGTCACAACCCCAGCTACATCACAAAGGGCTTCAAGATTGTCCAGGATGTCAAACCCAACGGCGTATTCATGATCAACTGCCAGTGGGATCTCAACGAACTTGAGCACCACCTTGATGCAGCATCCAAGCGCTTCATCGCAAAGAACAACATCCAGCTCTACACCATAGACGCAATTGACCTTGCACAGAAGATCGGAATGGGCAAGAGAACAAACACAATTCTCCAGAGCGCATTCTTCACACTGGCAAAGGTCATGCCTCAGGAAGAGGCAATTGCCCACATGAAGGAGAAGGCAACACAGTCCTACCTCAAGAAAGGCCAGGACATTGTTGACATGAACCACAGGGCAATCGACGCCGGTGCAACAGCATTCAAGAAGATTGACGTACCCGCATCCTGGGCTACCGCCGAGGACGTTAAGAACGACGAGGCCCTCGAAGGCAAGAAAGAACTTGTCAAGATGGTCAAGGACATCCTTATCCCCGTGGACAAGATGGACGGAGACAGCCTCCCCGTATCAGCATTCTCAGCACACGTGGACGGCCAGTTCGAAGTGGGCGCAGCAGCATACGAGAAGCGCGGCGTTGCAGTATCAGTACCCAGATGGACATCTTCCAAGTGTATCCAGTGCAACAACTGTTCATATGTATGTCCGCACGCAACAATCAGACCTTATGCTCTTACAGAAGCAGAAGCAGCAGCCATCCCGGCAGCAGCACAGGTCATGGACGTCAAGGCCGGAAAGGGCAAGGGCGTTTACAAGTTCACAATCGCCATCTCTCCGCTTGACTGTATGGGATGCGGCGTCTGCGTAGGCGCATGTCCCGTCGGAGCCCTTGAAATGGTTCCCCAGGAAGCCGAACTTGCACAGCAGGAAGTCTTCAACTACTGCGTTGCCAAGGTTGCAGAGAAGAAGGATATGCAGGACAACACAGTCAAGGGCAGCCAGTTCAGACAGCCCATGCTGGAGTTCTCCGGCTCATGTGCAGGTTGTGCAGAAACATCATATGCACGCCTTGTCACACAGCTGTTCGGCGACAGAATGTATGTCTCCAACGCAACAGGTTGTTCCTCAATCTGGGGCGGCCCCGCAGCAACATCTCCCTACTGCACCAACAAGGAAGGCAAGGGACCCGCATGGTGTAACTCACTGTTCGAAGACAACGCAGAGCACGGCTTCGGAATGTGGGTCGGTCAGGACAAGATCCGTGAAGACCTTGCAGAGCTTGCAAAGAAGCTTGTTGCAGACGGCAAGTGTGCAGCAGAGGCTCAGGCATGGCTTGACACCATGACAGACGGTGAAGCAAACAAGGCAGCAACAGAGGCCTTCATTGCAGCACTCGAGAAGTGTGACGCACCCGAGGCAAAGGACATCCTGGCCAAGAAGGAATACCTGGCCAAGAAGTCGGTATGGATCTTCGGCGGTGACGGATGGGCATACGACATCGGTTACGGCGGACTGGATCATGTCATTGCACAGAAGAAAGATGTCAACATCTTCGTCTTCGACACAGAGGTCTACTCCAACACAGGCGGACAGGCTTCCAAGGCATCCAACATCGGTCAGGTTGCTCAGTTTGCAGCTGCCGGTAAGGAAGTCAAGAAGAAGAGTCTTTCCGAAATTGCAATGCAGTACGGCTACGTCTATGTTGCCCAGATTGCAATGGGTGCCAACCCCGCCCAGACAATCAAGGCCATCACAGAGGCAGAAGCCTACAACGGACCTTCTCTGATCATCGGTTACGCACCCTGTGAGATGCACTCAATCAAGGGCGGCATGATGAACTGCCAGAAGGAAATGAAGAAGGCCGTGGACTGCGGTTACTGGAACCTCTTCAGGTACAACCCGGCTGCAGAGAAGAAGTTCACCCTTGACTCCAAGGCTCCGGCAGGCGGATACCAGGAGTTCCTGATGAACGAGGCCCGTTACAGCCGTCTCACACGTGAGTTCCCGGAAAGGGCAGGCGTCCTGTTCGAGAAGAACGAAGAAGAGGCAAAGGCTCGTTGGGAGCACCTGCAGAAGCTCATTGCTCTGTACAACGACTGAGATCAACAGTACAAATAATCAGAGGCTGTGCCGCGCGCACAGCCTCTTTTTGTTTCTTCGTACCTGTGTTCACTCCGCAATAGTACAGATTTAAGTATTTTTTGTTTAATCCTCAGCGTGGTAGAATCCATATTGGAGGCATATGGCTATGTCAAAATATGTAACATTCGGAGAAATAATGCTCCGTCTCAAATCACCCGAGCATGAGAGGTTCTTCCAGAGCCCGTTGCTTGAAGCAACATTCGGAGGCGGAGAGGCCAATGTGGCCGTTTCTCTTTCGCTTTTCGGAGAGCACGCATGCTTTGTCACCGCACTTCCTGCAAACGCAATAGGAGAGGGAGCGGTATCCGAACTCAGAAAACACGGAGTCGATACTTCTTATATAAAGATGACAAAAGAGGGAAGAGTGGGAATCTACTATCTGGAAACAGGTGCGGTTCAGAGACCCAGTCTTGTAGTCTATGACCGTGCGGACAGCTCCGTTGCACTGGCAAAACCCTCTGACTTTGACTTTGAGGAAATAATGAAGGGAGCCACATGGTTCCATGTAACCGGAATCACCCCGGCAGTAAGCCAGAACTGCGCAGACTGTGCCCTTGAGGCCATGAAGGCAGCAAAGAAGGCCGGAGCAAAGGTTTCAATCGACCTCAACTACCGCAAGAAGCTGTGGAAGTACGGCAAGACTGCAGTAGAGGTGATGAGGGAACTTGCAAAATATGCAGATGTGATAATTGCCAACGAGGAAGACATCCAGATGTGTCTGGGAATCCAGGCCAAGGTTGATGTGACAAGCGGCAAGCTGGACAAGGAGAGCTACAAGGTCCTGACGGATGAAGTGAAGAAGCAGTTCCCCAACGTCTCCCAGATTGCAGTCAGCCTCAGGGAATCACACAGCGCGGACCACAACGGATGGGGTGCTGCACTTAACGGAAAGACAGGCTTCTATCTTTCAAGACACTATGAGATTACTGACATTATAGACCGCGTGGGCGGCGGAGACAGCTTTGCAGCCGGCATTATCTACGGTCTGTCCAAATATGAGGACGAGCAGTATGCATTGAACTTTGCCGTTGCGGCATCTGCCCTCAAGCACACAATACCCGGAGACTTCAACCTTACAAGACTTTCGGAGGTTGAGGCCCTTGCAAAGGGAGACGGCAGCGGCCGTGTCCAGAGATAAGAAGGAACAAATATGAAAAAATTCATGGATGAGGATTTTCTGCTCACAAACGACGTAGCAAAGGAGTTGTACCACAAGCATTCCGAGGGACTGCCCATTTTCGACTATCACTGTCACCTGAACCCTGCGGAAATTGCCGCCGATACCAGATTTGACAACATCTCGGCCCTCTGGCTGGGAAGCCGCACCTTCGGAGACCATTACAAGTGGCGTGCCATGAGGTCAAACGGCCTCACCGAGCAGGTGGATGACCCCTGGGTCAAGTTCTACAGCTGGGCACAGACCCTTGAGAACCTGTACGGCAACCCGCTCTTCCACTGGACCCACCTGGAACTTCAGAGGTACTTCGGAATCGAAGACGTCCTGACAACAAAAACCGCAAAGAAAATCTATGACGAATGCAACCGCCAGCTCAGGGAAAACCCTGAACTGAGCGTTTTCGGCATATTCCGCAAGTTCAACGTCTACGCAGTGGGAACCACTGACGACCCCGCAGACAGCCTTGAGTATCACATTCAGCTCAAGGACAAGAGCCCTGCAAAAGTCATTCCCTCCTTCAGGCCGGACAAGGCAATGAACATTGACCAGAAGACCTTTGTTCCCTACATTGAGAAACTGGCTCAGGCCGCCGGCATGAAGATTTCCAGTGCCGAGGATGTTATGACAGCCCTGGAGAAGAGACTTGATTTCTTTGTTCAGTGCGGCTGCCGTGCAACCGACCATGCTCTGATGGATGCCCCCTATGCACCCGCATCGGTACAGGAGGTCAATTCAATCTTCTCAAGAGCCATGGAGGGTCAGACACTGACAGCAGAGGAAGCCGAGAAGTACCGCTTCTTCATCATGAGCAACCTGGGAAAGGCCTATGCAAAGCGCGGTCTGGTCATGCAGCTCCACTTTGCCTCAATCAGGGACAACAACTCAAGGAAGTTCGCACAGCTCGGACCGGACACAGGCTATGATGCCGTGTACAACAGCGTCAGCGCCGCAAAGCTGTCAAAGTTCCTGGATTCAATGGAATCGGAAGACCTGCTTCCCAAGACAATCCTGTACTCCCTCAATCCCAATGACTACTACGTTCTGGGCACGCTGATGGGCTGTTTCCAGGGCGAAGGAGTACCCGGCAAGATCCAGCTGGGCAGCGGATGGTGGTTCTGCGATCACAAGGACGGAATGGAACAGCAGATGAGAACCCTCGGAGACCTGGGCCTTCTTCCCAGATTCATAGGAATGCTCACGGATTCCAGAAGCTTCCTGTCCTATCCCAGACACGAGTATTTCAGGCGCATAATGTGCAACCTGATCGGAACATGGGTTGAGGACGGCGAGGTCCCGTATGACATTGAGAACCTTGGCAGGATTACCGAGGGAATCTCGTTCAACAATGCTCTTGCATATTTCAAGTGATTATCAAAAAAGGAAAATATTATGGCAGTTTTCAGAACAACAAAAGGTGAAGAATTCAAAGTATATGCGGCATCTGAGAATGACGGCGCATTCATGGTGGACGGCGGAGACAGAGACTATCTGGTATCCGATCCGGCCCTCGGTTTCGAAGGCGGAGAAGTGGTCTGTGCAAAGTGCGGAGAGAAGAAAATCATGTCCGTTCTTGACCACGAGACCGCAGTAACACTCAGAAAGCATTTCCCGTGGACAGCCCCCTCAAGGGTTCTGGACAGGGATAAGACAATGGGAGTGGGAGACAGACTCGGAATTGCCGGTGACGGACATCTGAGAGTCTTCTTCAAGTACCCCGAAGTCACACCCATTCTGGCCCAGCAGAGCATAAGGGAACTGAACCTTACAAACCGCACATTCGCAGACGTTCTGGACAGTGCAACATTTGCAGTTTTCAGATGCGGTTACAAGACAGGCTGGGGCGCCGACGGAGACCACGTGAAGACAGCAGAGGAAGTTGAGTACGCCCTCAAAAGCGGCTTCACAATGATTACCCTTGACTGCAGTGAGCACATTGACAACTCAGTGAATGACATGCCTGCAAAGGAAGTTGAGAAGGCCTATGAATCAAAGAAGGATGCAGAGCTTGAGGCTCTTTATCTTGAAAAGACCTTCGACATCGGAGAAGGTGTGAAGATTCACTTTGACAGAGACCTCTTCCTCAGAACGGTTCTCATCTACAGAGAAGCAGTCGGGCATGCCGTGAAGATCTGGAAGACCCTCATCTGCAGGGACGGCGTCCAGGTTGCCGACTTTGAGATTTCAATTGACGAGACTCTCTCTTCAACACTTCCCGAGCAGCACTTCTTTGTTGCAAACGAACTGGCAAGAGCCGGTGTCAGATGCTCAACCGTAGCCCCGCGCTTCTGCGGAGAGTTCCAGAAGGGCGTAGACTATCGCGGAGACCTTGTTCAGTACGAAAAGGAAATGAAGATCCATGCAGCCATTGCAAGAAAGTTCGGTTACAAGATCTCCATCCACTCCGGCTCCGACAAGTTCTCCATCTTCAAGGTCTCAGGCCGTGAGACAGCAGGCCGCTTCCACCTCAAGACAGCCGGAACAAACTGGCTTGAAGCAGTGAAGCTTGTGGCAATGAAAGACCCGGCACTGTACAGGGAGGTTCATGAGTATGCCCTTGAGGCCTTTGCCGAGGCATCCCAGTACTATCATGTCTCAACAAACCTCAACAACATTCCCGCTTTGTCCACCCTCTCGGATGACAAACTTCCCGGACTGTTCAACAATGATGACTCAAGGCAGCTCATCCACATCACCTACGGTCTGATTCTCAACAAGAAGAACGCAGACGGTTCATATGTGTTCAAGGACAGGCTGTACAGCTTCTGGAGAGAGAACAGGGAAGAGTATTATGAACTGCTTGAAAACCACATTGGCCGTCATGCAGCGGGTATACTGCTGAAGTAATTAATACTCAAAAACAAGCATTTCAGGGGCTGTCGCAAAGCGATGGCCCCTTTTTGTACTCTGCGTTGGGCGTAAATGGCCGCCTCACACTGAGCGTCTTTGAACATCCTTGAACAACACTGAGCTACGCTGCACCTTGATGGACTTCCTTGCGTATAGCCGACACTGGAAAACCCGGTATTGGGGCAAAAAACGCTGTTAATTTCGACGTTTTCAAGCCATTATCCCTAAAAAACGTATACACGATTGAAGAGACACCTTTCTGTTTTGCTCTTCTTTGTTGAGCCTGCTGAACATGCTGAGTTTGGTGTTCCTGGTATTCTTGGTGTTCTTGTTATCCCTCCAGTCCGCACTCTGCCTTCCCGCCAAGGCTTCTACGGCCGGTGGGGTAGAGAGTTTTGTGTTTTTTTACACATTCCGACAAAATGTCGGAAAAACAAAAGTCGGTTAGTCGGTATTGTCCAAATTGCTTGCAAAACCGGTTTTGCACGGCTATAATCAAGCCATGCGGATCGGATTTGTACTTGCGGAAATATACACCGGATCCTCTCTGAGCCTGTGGCCTTCTGTTGCAAAACGCTTTCCTTCGGACGGCAGTGACTCCCTTATTATTTTCCCCGGCGGAAGGCTGGGGGATAAGCAGAATTCAATATATGATCTGGTCAATACGGATAATCTTGACGGCTCGATAATCTGGAGCTCCTCACTGACGGGTGAGGTTGACTCGGAAGAGGTTGCCCGCCGCTTCTCGGGCCTTGCGGAAAGACCGCTGGTCACCATATCCGGAAAAACGGAAAGCTATCCGGAAGTTCCGGACGTAACGTTTGATACAACCGAGGGAACATCCGAACTTGTAAAATACTGTCTGAGCCGCGGGGCACGCAGATTTGCCTACATAAGGGGTCCCAGGAACCATAAATCCGCAAATGAAAGATTTGACTCGTTCAGGAAAACACTTGAAGAACTTGGCGGAACAGTGGATCCGCTTCTCATAACGGAGCCGGCGCAGTGGTCCGAGGGTGCTCTCGGAATCAGAACAATAGTAAAAGACAGGAACAAGCTGCCCGGCAGGGACTTTGATGCCCTGTTCGGAGCCAGTGACCTTGTACTGTACGAGGCCATGCAGGAACTGACGGCCCTGAACGTGCACATACCGGAAAACTTCCTGTTCTGCGGTTTCAATGACTCAATTGAAGTGCGCCTGATGAACTATCCTATATCAACAGTGCGACTTCCCACCTCAATGCTGGGATCCAACGCCGTAACCATGCTCAGGGATATCTTCAACGGAAAGCCGGTAAATGACGTGGTTCTCAAGGCTGTTCCTGTAATCCGCAGGAGCCTGTGGAGCAACGGAGCGGAGAAGAACGGATTACAGTCGGTGGAAGATATTGTGGATTACGTGTCCGAGTCCTTCTCAATACCCTGGGGTGAAGCGGATGAAATGATCAGGAAGGTGGGCCGCAACCCGTCTGAGGAGAATATCTCCGAATGCCTGATCTACCTGCTTACAAGAAGGTCCGAGATGATGGACCTCACCAACGTATTTCAGAGCCTGGAGAACGGGACTTTCCTTTCAGGAGACAGGGTTAAACAGATTTTCAGCGTAGTGCGCAAGGTGTTCCCCGCTGTCCTGGACCGCGTGATCAACGAGGAAAGATACAAGGCCAGAAAACTCAACAATGCGGTCAACGCATTCAATGACAGACTTCTCCTTACAAAGTCGGTCAAAGAGATAGGGGACCTTCTGGCGGAGAGCGCATCTTCTCTTGGATTCAACTCCATAAAGCTCTTCATATACAAGGATGAAGGAGTTCAGGAGGTCAGGACAGGAAGAACCATTCCCGGGGAAAGGATGATTTCAACCGAAAAAGGCGTATGGGTTGCCGCTCCGCTGTGTTCCGACATGGAGAGCCTGGGTTACCTTCTCATGAAGCCTGAAGAACTGAACGGAAAGATATGTGAGCAGATAAGAAGCATGGTTTCCTCTGCAGTCAGAAGCGCCTTCCTGTTCGAACAGGCCAGGGAGGCCCGCAGAAGGGCGGAAGATGCCGAACAGGCAAGGATAATGTTCTTTGCCAACGTAGGAGAGAACCTGCGCAATCCGCTTTCCGAGATAGCCGAGATAGTGGGCACATCCCCGCTGGACGGAAAGACCAGAAGTGCGGTCATTGACAGGGTAAAAGGTGTGGGACGCACGCTGGACCTTGTTCTGAGCTCCATAGGAGAGGTTGAACTTAGCAGGTTCCTCACGGATATAAGGAAAATCCTCTCTTCATTTGAGGGCTTCATGGACAACGGCCCGGTAGCCAACCTGCTGATAGACGAGGAGAAGATAAAGGAGGCAGTATCCATTCTGGTCTCCCAGATGGAAAATGCCACGGTTCAGGCCGACATGACGCGCAGGGGCGTCAGGATTGAGATTACGGACGGCTCGGGCAACTGGGAGGGCACGGATGACGTGGACTTCTCGCTCGCAAGAAAAATAATACTGATGCACAAGGGGACCTTCTCATTTTCGAAGGGCCGCTTTGCCTTCATTCTTCCTTACCCCACGCTCTCCGGCTCCGACCCGGCCGCATGGAAGGAGGACGGGGTACTTGCAGGAATCAACGGCCTCCCGGAGGCCGGTTTCGAGGGCTCGGCAAAAGTCCTTGCGGAGGGTGACAGGCTGCCCGCGGATGCCGCTGCAATTTACTGGGATTCCGAATTCAGGGGTTACAGGGCCCTGGTTGCGCTTCTGTCCCTGATTGAGAACCCGCAGGCGGCGGAGCTTCCCTTCATATGCTATGAATGTCCCAGGACAAAGACCCTTGAAAGTTCAATGCGCCAGCTCATCTCCTCCGGAGGAAAGACGGTTCTCAGGATAGGAAACGCCCCTGAGGTGGACGGAAGGCTTCTCAATGAGTTTGAGACCATATACGGAGACTTCAAGGACGCCGTGTACCTGTACAGGAAGCACGACCCCGGCCTGGTTCTGGTCTTCCTGAAGGACAATATGAACGCGGCGGACTTCATAAAACACTTCCGCAGCGCAGTGGGTTCTTCAAGAATCACCATGGTTCTGTGTACCGACAAGATTGACAATGCCTTTGTGGATGAGGTTTCGGACTTCCCCAACATACTGATTGCAAACAACTGTATTGTGGAAAGCAAAGAGTTCATCATGCGCCTGAGGGCGGTGATGGGCGGTTCACCCGTTCTGGGATACCTGACCGGGGTGATAGTAAAGAAGTCCCAGGCCTTCCTCAGCAGCCACGCAACGCTTTCGCTGAGCAGGTGGCAGATTGCCGAGGAGGTGCACGTTTCGGAAGACTACCTGACAAGGGTGTTCAAGAAGGAGTTGGGACTGTCCCCGTGGGATTATCTGAACCGTATCAGGGTGGGCATTGCAAGTGACCTTCTCAGAAACACGGGAATGTCCATAAATGAAGTCTCTCAGACAGCAGGGTTTCAGGACCAGGCTTATTTCTGCAGGGTCTTCAGGAAAGTGCGCGGAATCAACCCCGGCAAGCTCAGAAGCGGTTCAAGGATTGACTGACCCTCAGAGGCCGTTCTACCATTATTCAGTCACAAAATCTGAAGAGGAACAAAATGAACAATTATTCAGAAAAACGCTATTTCTCCATGCATGAAAACCTGTCCTCCGTTCTTGCGGAAAGCGCAGGCAGATACACCGTGGTCATACCCGCCGGAGTATATGAAACAGGACCCGTGGACGTACCTTCGGACACCCGCCTTGTGCTGGAGGAGGGGGCGGTTCTGAGTTTCTCGGATGATTTTGACGCATACCCTCCTGTCTATACCCGCTGGGAGGGCGTGGACTGCTGGGCCATGCACCCTTGTTTCATGATAAACGGAGCCTCTAATGTAAGAATTGAGGGAAAAGGCGTTCTGAACGGAAACGGAAAGAAGTGGTGGGACTATATAAGAAAATGGAAGGCAAAAGGCTACCCGGCCGTTCAGACCCTGCCCATAGAGAAGGCTCTTGCACGTCTGAATCCGGATTACAGAAACCAGCCCGGCGGAGGCGGCGGAAGACCCTGCCAGTTCCTCAGGCCCGCACTGTTTCAGATTTACAATTCCAAAGATGTGAGCATTGAGGGTCTTACCCTCACAATGAGCCCGTTCTGGACCTGCCACCCGGTATGCTCGCAGAACATAGTGCTCAGAAACCTCATCATAGAAAACCCGGCAGATTCCCCCAATACAGACGGAATAGACATTGAGTCCTGCTCCGGCGTGACGGTCTGCGGCTGCAGCGTGCATGTGGGAGATGACGGAATTGCCGTAAAGAGCGGAAGCGGAAGGGAAATGATCAATGGACCTTCTTCGGGGAACATCCTTGTGGAGGACTGCGTTGTAAGCCAGGCCCACGGCGGCTTTGTGATTGGAAGCGAGACGGCAAGCGGAATCAACGGGGCAACGGTGAGAAACTGCCGCTTCCTGGGTACCGACAGGGGCCTGAGAATCAAGACAAGACGTGACCGCGGCGGGGTGATAGAGAACATCACCCTTGAGAATGTGTACATGGAGAATGTGATCTGCCCGGTTTCCGTCAATATGTACTACAACTGCGGAAGCGACAGCCCCTCGCTCTTCAGCCTGAAGGCTCTGCCCGTAACGGAAGTCACCCCGCTTATCCGGAACATAACCGTAAAGGGCATAGAGGCCAGGGGCATAAGGCGCGGAGCCGCACTTCTTGTGGGTCTTCCGGAAAGGCCGCTTGAGAACGTAAGCGTGACGGACTGCCGCTTTGAACTTGCACCGGTGAACGAAACGGACCTTGAAATGGACATGATGGCCGGCATTCCGGATTCGGACTACAGGGGCGTGAGGACAATCAACGCGGATCTGCACTTTGACAACATAACAATCAACACCGAACCTGCCGTCAGGTTCGATTCCTACAACGCCTGACAGGCAGGGGGCTCATATGACAATGAAGAGGTATGCACAGGTCGGAACGGGCGGAAGGGCCCGCATGTACTACGAGGCAATTGCAACAAAATACAGGGACATTGCCTGCCTTACGGGCTTCTGCGACCAGAGCCCCACCAGGATGGAGTATGCAAACTCCGTCATTGAAAAGCTGGGCGCGCCACGCGTTCCCGTCTATCTTCCCCATGAATTCGAGAAGATGATCGAGGAAACAAAGCCGGACGTGATCATAGTCACCTCCGTTGACCGCACCCACGATGACTACATCTGCCGCGCCATGGAGGCCGGCTGCGATGTCATTACCGAAAAGCCTCTGACCATTGACGAGCGAAAGGCACAGCGCATCATAGACACCCAGAAGAGAACCGGCAGGCACATAAGGGTCTGCTTCAACTACCGCTATGCCCAGTACCACACGCAGGTGCGCAAGCTGATCAGGGACGGCATTATAGGAACTCCCACGTCGGTGCACTTCGAGTGGCTTCTCAACACACAGCACGGAGCTGACTATTACAGACGCTGGCACCGCAACAAGTACAACAGCGGCGGCCTTCTGGTTCACAAGGCCACCCATCACTTTGACCTTGTCAATTTCTGGCTTGCAACAGAACCGGAGACCGTCTTTGCCTTCGGAGACCTTAAGTTCTACGGCCGCGCCGCCGCGGAGAAGAGGGGAGTTGAGAAGTTCTACTCCCGCTGCTACAAAAGCCCCGAAGCCAAGGATGACCCCTTTGCCCTGGATATTGCCTCAAACCCCGTGCTCAAGGCACTCTACCTTGATGCAGAAGAGGACAGCGGCTACATCCGCGACCGCAGCGTTTTCTCGGATGACATAAGCATTGAAGACACAATGAACGTTCTGGTCCGCTACAAAAACGGAGTCCAGATGTCATACTCACTGAACTCCTACATGCCGTGGGAGGGTCTGAACATAGCCTTCAACGGCACCGCCGGAAGAATTGAGTACAAGGTTGTGGAAAAATCCTACGTCAACGGCGGAGTAGGCAAGGGCAAGGAAGGGGCTGCGGACTACGGCCGCATAACAGTCTTCCCCATGTTCGGTGAACCCTATGACGTGGACGTGCAGGCCGGAGACGGCGGACACGGCGGCGGAGACCCCGTCATGCTTGATGACATTTTCCTTGAGAACCCGCCCTTTGATGAGTTTCACAGGGCCGCCGATTTCAGGGACGGCGTGAAGTCCATACTTACAGGCATTGCGGCAAACAAGTCCATTGCATCCGGAATGCCCGTACAGACGGACAGCCTGATAAGGTGGTAAGGCCTTGCATTATTGCGGCCTTGATGTCTGACAACCAGTTCGGAATAATCCAAAAAATGTATTTATGATTCATAAATGCAAGCAATATAGTTGATGATAGGAAACAACCGGATAGAGGACAGGAATGGAAAAACGCAGGAGTTTCAATCAGTACAGGCTGATTGATCTGGGCATTTTTGCTGTTATTCTGATTTTATTTGAAAGCATTGCTTCAAGAGCAGCCCTGTCGTTCACATCCCAGCCTTATTCAATTTCGATTGTTTCCGCAATAACATGCATAATCTTCATGCGTTGGGGGGTCTACGGTTGTTTTCACGCAGCGCTAGGAGGTTTTGTATTCTGCCGTGCCACAGGTGGAAATACCGACCAGTTCATAATCTACATGGTCGGAAACCTTTTTTCCGCAGCGGCATTGCTGCTTTTGAAAAGGATCGGTCCTGACAGGATCAGGGAAAAGGTTTCACTGTCCCTGCTGCTGTCGGTACTTGTCTCTCTTCTCATGCAGCTGGGCAGGGGGATTGTTGCAGTCATACTCGGGGCTTCCCCGGACATGATTGCCGGTTTTGTCCTTACGGACTCCATCTCCACGGTTTTTGCAATGGTGATCATTGGAATAACCAGAAAACTGGACGGGGTGTTCGAGGACCAGAAATCCTACCTGATCAGAATAAACAGGGAAGAGAATAAGGATATAGAGGAGGGTGTTGATGAAGGTAAGCGCATCTGATTACCTGGTCTTTGATCAGGAAACAAAAACCTACCGGGAAGACGCCGAACAGAAAGTAAGAGATGACGTTGAGAAGCACTACTGGCTTAACGTCGGCCGTACTGTAGTAAAGGACTGGAGACTGTACATCATGATTGTCCCCATGTTCCTCGTGTTCCTGTTCTGGAGATACTTCCCCATGTACGAACTGTTGGGTTGTTTCAAGGTATCCGACCAGGTACTTCCCGTTTCCCAGCAGCTGTTCTCGGGTTTCTCATATTTCAAGAGACTTCTGGTCTCCGGAGATGCCCTTTCGGTCGAGTTCTGGAGAGCTCTCAGGAACACCTTCATCCTGAGCTTCTACGGTCTCTGCTTCGGCTTCCCCGTTCCCATCATTCTTGCACTGTTCTTCAATGAAGTAAGATCAAACATTGCAAGAAGCGTTTATCAGGTGCTGACATATCTGCCCAAGTTCCTGTCAACCGTTGTCATGACAACCTTGATCGCCATGCTTGTGAAGCAGGGTGCCATTACAACAAGTTACGGTGTTCTTTCCCAGTTCCTCGAGAAGCTGGGTCTGATCAGCCATGAAGTTGCACAGGCCGGCCTGCTCAACAACCCCCACTTCTTCAGGGGCATTTATGAGCTTTCCGGAATATGGGAGACCGCCGGTTACGGAAGTATTGTTTACTTTGCCGCAATCATTGCCATTTCTCCCACAAGCTACGAAGCAGCCCAGATAGACGGAGCCAACAAGATGGCTCAGATGAAGTACGTGGTTCTTCCCAGCATCCTTTCAACAATAGTCATCATGCTGATCACCAGAATCGGTTCACTGCTCAGCATAGGCTACGAGAAAGTCCTTCTGTTGTATAACCCCAACACATACGTAACAGGTGATGTTGTCTCGACATTCGCTCAGCGTTACGGTCTGCAGGGTGCCTCAAAGGGTATTGCCTCGGCAGCTGAAATGATGAACAACGTCATTGGTATGCTTCTGGTCATAGGTGCCAACACCATTTCCAGAAAGGCTTCCAACGTATCACTTTACTAAGGGGAGGGCGCTGAAAAATGAAAAGAAAACTTGAAACCACCGAGCTTATCTTCAAGATCATAAGCTACCTCTTCCTCACCATGTTCTCAATCATGTGTCTGTACCCGCTGGTCTTTGCGGTCTCCGCATCAATCTCCGGCAGACAGGCGGTTGAGTACTCACAGGTTGTCCTTCTTCCCAAACAGATCCAGTTTGACGCCTTCAAAAGGATGTTCAGCGACAACATGTTCTGGAATTCCTACTCGAACACACTGTTCATCACCCTCTACGGAACACTCTGGGCCATGCTGACATCAATTCTGGGTGCATATGCTCTTTCAAAGAAGAGACTGCTGTTCAGGAAGTTCTTCAACTTCTTCCTCGTATTCACAATGTGGTTCAGCGCAGGTATTGTTCCCCAGTACCTCAACTATTTGAACACCAAGGCCGTTTTCAACGGAGTGGGAATCATGGACGACAAGTGGCTTGTTGTCATTGCCATGGGTATGGCGGCCATGAACGTCATTCTGCTTAGAAACGCCTTTGAGAACGTTCCCTCCGAGATTGAGGAGGCGGCCATAGTAGACGGCGCCACGGAATTCCAGGTCCTTTCAAAGGTCTACATTCCCATGAGCAAGTCCACAATTGCAACCGTTGCACTGTTCTTTGCAATTTCCCGTTGGAACGGATACTTCTGGGCACGCCAGATGATCACAAACCAGAACGAGCATCCGCTCATGGTTTTCATCAGGCTCAAGCTTGAGGAGTTCACCGATGCAGAGGCCATGGCAGGTTGGAATGAAGTCTATGCTTCAGACTCCGTCATCTATGCTCTGATTGTATGTTCCATCGTTCCCATTCTCATCATCTACCCGTTCATCCAGAAGTATTTTGCCAAGGGCGTGAACGTAGGCGGTGTGAAGGAGTGATTCGAAACTGAATAATTTTTGCCGGCTCCGCAGATCCGGGTCCGGCAGGGAGGAATTTATAATGAAAAAAAGAATTCTGATTACAATGCTTGTTCTGGCAGCACTTGCAGCAGCATTTGTCGGATGCTCAAAGGGAAACAGCATTCCCGTACAGCAGGCAGCACCCGCAGCAACTCCTGCAGCTTCCGAACCGGCAGCAGCTCCTGCAGCAGCACCCGTTGTTGAGGAGAAGAAGGTTGAGCCGCTTACATACGCACCCGGCACAACTCTCAGAATTGCAGCAGGTTACAACAGCAAGAAGACAGGTCTTTCCTATGATGCTGATACAGCAGGTCAGGGAATCACTCTTGCCGGCGTAACATACCACACAGGCGACCTCAAGCCGACCTGGGTTGCAGTCCAGAACATTCTCGGTATCAAGATTGAGGACAAGTATCAGGGCAACAGCGCAACAAACGAGTTCAAGTACTGGCAGGAAAGACTCAATGAAGTTGACATGCTCTCCGGAAACGCAGTTGCTCTTAACGAGTACGGCGAGAAGGGAAGCCTTGTGAACATTGCCGAGTATCTTGACAGAATGCCCAACTTCAAGGCTTACCTCGAGGCCAACCCCATTGTCAGGCTTTCAATCACAGGAAGCACCACCACAGGCGCAATCTACTTTGCTCCCTACTTTGACGGTGTAAACGATATTGAAAGAATGCCCCTCATGAGAGTTGACTGGGCAGAGAAGCTTCTTGACGGTGAAGGCGCTTTCACAGCATCCAAGAGCGGCACAGTAAACGCAGCAGTCTACCAGCCCTACATGCCCACAAGCGGCAAGATTACAATTGAGACTCCCACAGCAGACGGCAAGGGAACATTCATGCTTACCAAGGACTACGACAAGGCCGGCAACATTGTAAAGACAATGAACGACGCTCTTGCCAAGGGTCAGGTAACAGGTGTCCAGGCTGTCAACATGCTCAGAGACTACATTGACAAGGCTTACAACGGATACTACGGAACAAAGAGATCCAACCTCTTCATCGGACAGGATGCAGCATGGGATGTTGATGAACTTGTAGCACTTCTGCGCTGTGTTGTTGCAAACGCATACACACTCAACGGCAAGGATTCAGTACAGGGCCTCTTCGCACGTGAAGACTCCAACCTCCAGAGACAGGTTGACCTCTACAGGTTCGCAGGTCATCTGTTCGGCGTCCGCGGTCTTGAGTCCAGACAGGATTTCCTCTATGTCGACACAGACGGAAAGCTCAAGGATGCAAGACAGGAAGTTGCCACATACGAGGCACTGGACAGAATGCGTGACATGGCTCTTGAGGGACTCATCTCCGAATCCTTCATCAAGTCACAGGGTGAGAACTCCGGCACAATGCTTGAGAACAACCTGGGCTTCATGAGCTATGACTACAACCAGACCCAGACAATCCTGAACGACACCAAGCTCAAGAACGTTCCCGGCGGAAAGTACATGGCTGTCATGGTTCCCGTGGCATGCTGGCAGGACGGAACACCCGGCGGCAACTACATGAGATTCACAGAGTCATGGCGTTCAGTCAAGACAGATGCATGGGCAATCTCCAAGGAAGGAATTGCAGGCAACACAGACAAGCTCAACGCAGCTCTTGCCCTGTTCGACTATGCATTCAGCCCCGAAGGCCAGATCCTTCTCAGCTACGGTCCGGATGACTTCATCAAGAAGAATGCAGACGGCAGCTACGTGACATTCATGTTCAACGGTAAGGAAATGCCCGTCATCTCCGATGAGACAAGCGAGCTCCTGTGGAAGCTTGCAAACGGCAACTACACCAACTTCGCACGTTACTATCTGGGTTCAACCCTTTCATTCGCAAAGAGCCAGGCCTTTGAGTATCAGTGCACAAACGAAGTAGGTAAGGTAGGTGCAGGTTACATCTCAACCGCAATCGGACTCGGAACAGTCAAGCACCCCGAACTGGCAGTTGCAAAGAACCAGTGGTACACATCGGTTCCCACAGTTCTCCCCGGCTCAACAGTCGAGACAGATGCAATCAACAGCTACACACAGCTTGTCCAGCAGTTCGGTACAGCAAAGGGTAAGTTCAGTGTTCTGGTTGACCAGATCCAGAAGGGTTACACAACAGTAGGCGTCAAGGATGCAGCTTCTGCAGCCAACGTCGTGAAGACCGAGTGGAACGGCGCTCAGTATCTCCAGCTCAGAGAGAGACAGTGGGAGAGACTGCTCAAGTTCTACGAGAGCCTTTGATTAATTGATTTTTGAATTTTGACAATTGTGCAGCGGGCCTCAGGGCCCGGCTGCACAGGATTTAAGAGATAAGGAGGGGATATGTACAAAAAGCAGATGCGTTTTCAGAAAGTCTTCTGTTTAATTGCACTATTCGCCAGTGTTTTGGTTTTCATATACAGTCTGGGCATCATGACAGATCTGTATGACACTCTGTACACGACAATGATGGATCCCACCAACATTGATGATACATGGGTACCCGGTTCCCAGGTTTACTATTACATGCAGGGATTCAACAAGAATCTTCTGTCGGCTTCAATTGTGATGATATTACTGGCGGTTCTCCTGTTCGTCACAAATACAGACAAGCGCAGAAAATACTACGTGGCAAACTATGTTTCAACCGGACTTTTCAGCGTATTCACAGTCTGTCTTTCATTCTGGGCCCACTCGAACATCCAGGCCTTCAGGGCAATGTGGAAAGCCGTTGACTTTGCAGCCCTCAGGGACTTTGCGGACATGTTCAAGAGTGCCTATACCGAATCAACGTTCTGGTTCGACATCCATTACCTTGTATTCGGAATCTCCCTTGTTGCGGTTTGTCTTCTGGTTTTCAACGTCTACTGGAAGATCTGCCTCATGAAGGAAGAGAAGAGACTGGTAGAAGGAGGTAAAACAGCATGAGTGCAAAAGTTCTTTCAAAGGAAGACCAGCTTACTTCCCTGGACAGAATGCGCTATATCAAGAACAAGGCTTCTTCCAATCTTG
>CAMZFA010000016.1 GCA_947305945.1 uncultured Spirochaetales bacterium
CACAAGTTGTGTCATAACCTGTGCATTTGCAAGCCGTAAAGGCAGGCCGGAGAGCCAGAATACTCTCAGGGCCTGCGCCTTGAAGGCGGAGAGCAAATGCATCAGGGTATGCATCAGCTTATGCACATGAGCACAGTGGTACAAAAACCGTCAAATATGAAAATTTGTACCAAGAAGTGGTACAAATTTTTTTATTTACGGTCATTTTGTACCACTCTCTATGTTCAATCCCTGCCACAGGAAGGGCACATTGTGAGGATAAACGAGGATAAGACAGGATAAACGGGGGAACGGTTAAACTGAAAAACCCCCATTAGGTACTGAAATATTATATTCCTTGACAGTTGGGCTTGACTTACCTATCATTTAGTCAGTAATAGGGGGATACTGTATGAGTATACTGGTATGTATCCTTCTTTGTCTTGTTAGTATAGGACTGGGCTGGCTGTTTCGCTGGTTCTACGGAAAATTAAAGCTGACATCGATTGAGCAGAAGGCAGTCAGACTCAATCAGGAAGCAATTAGAGATGCCGAAGCCAAGAGCAGGGAAATCCTGCTTGAGGGAAGAGATAAACTACTGAAGGAACAACTTCAGCAGGAGAGGGAGGATCGTGAGAGACGTTCCGAACTCCAGAAATATGAGAGAAGACTTCAGCAGAAGGAAGAAAACCTGGACAAGGTGAGGGCCTCACTTGATGAAGTCAAGGCTCAGCAGCAAGATAAAGAAGCAAAGTTGTCTGCACGTGAGCTGCAGATAGGTGAATATGAGAAGCAGTGGAGTGCGGAACTTGAAAGGGTTTCGGACATGACTGCAGAAGAAGCCAAGGGCATTCTCATTGAGAGAATGGAGGGTGAGGCCAGACGTGACGGTCAGGTTCTGATTAACAAGATTGAGCAGGAAGCTCAGGCCCGGGCCGACAAAACCGCAAGGGATATAATTGTCTCAACCATCCAGAGACTTGCCACAGAGGTGAGCGCAGAGGTCACCGTAAGTTCCGTAAGCCTTCCGAGCGACGAAATGAAAGGCCGCATCATAGGAAGAGAGGGAAGGAACATCAGGGCTCTGGAGACTCTGACAGGTGCGGACATAATCATTGATGACACGCCTGAGGCTGTTGTCATTTCCTGTTTCGACCCCATCCGTAAGGAGATTGCCAGGGTGTCGCTGGAGCGCCTTGTTCAGGACGGAAGAATCCATCCTGCACGCATTGAGGAAGTGGTGAACAAGGTAACCAAGGAAGTGAACAAGATTGCCTTTGAAGAAGGTGAGAACGTTGTCTTCGATCTGGGATTCACAAACATGAGTCAGGAGACCATCAGGGCTCTGGGCAGGCTGTTCTACAGAACAAGCTACGGCCAGAACGTACTGAACCACTCAAGGGAAGTTTCCGTCATTGCCGGAATGATTGCCGCAGAGGTGGGAGCTGATGTCCAGATAGCCAGAAGAGGCGGCCTGCTCCATGATATTGGTAAGGGCATTGTCTCCGAGAGCGAATCCAACCATGCCGAGCTGGGTGCCGAACTTGCCAGGAAACTGGGTGAGGACGCAAGGGTTGTCAATGCAATTGAGAGCCACCACGGAGACGTGGATCCCATCTGTGTGGAGAGCATGATTGTCCAGGTTGCCGATGCTATAAGCGCGGCACGTCCCGGTGCAAGAAGGGAGACACTGGACAACTACATCAAGCGTCTTGAGAGCCTTGAGAACATTGCCGTTTCATTTGACGGAGTTGACAAGGCATTTGCCGTTCAGGCCGGCCGTGAGCTGAGAATCATAGTCAATGCGGATACGGTTTCGGATGAAAAGGCCAAGGATATTGCAAAGGGCATTGCCGGAAGAATTGAGGCTGAGCTCAGATATCCCGGACGCATAAAAGTTACAATAATCAGGGAGATGCGTGCAGTTGAATATGCCCGTTAAAACCCGTACAACCCTGCTGCTCGGAGACGTTTACGGAGAGTCCGGCTGCAGGGTTCTTTTTCTTAAACTGAAATCGCTGATCAAGGAGAGAAGGGCGGACTTCACCGTTGTGAACGCCGAGAATGCCTGCGGCGGTTTCGGTATTTCAGTGGAAAACATGAATACCCTCTTCTCGTGCGGTGCGGATGTAATCACATCCGGCAACCACATCTGGCAGAAGGAGGAGATTTTCCCTTATCTGGACAGCGAGAGCCGCCTTCTCAGACCGGCCAACTACGGAAACCTTGTGCCCGGACACGGCAGCTGCATATACAGGGGCACCGGGGTGATCAATGTACAGGGCAGGAAGGACATGCCGCCCACGGAAGATCCGTTCACCTGGGCGGAGAATCTTCTGAACAGGATGAAGGGCGAGACAAAGACAGTCTTTGTTGATTTTCATGCGGAGAACGCAGAGGAGAAGGAGGCCATGGCCTTCTTCCTGGACGGAAGGGTGACCGCGGTTGTGGGAACCCATATCCACGTGCAGACTTCGGATGAACGCATCCTCCCCGGTGGAACGGCCTTCATAACGGATCTTGGAATGTGCGGTCCCAGGGACAGCATAATAGGGAGCAACCCGGAAATCTCCGTCAGAAGACAGCTTACACAGATGCCGCTCAAGGCCCGTCCCGCAGAAGGTGAGAGCATGATCTGCGGTCTTTGCGTTGTCTCGGATGAGAGTACCGGCAAGGCCCTTGAGGTCCAGAGGTTCTGCCTCTGAAGGCGGCGTTGATTATGGCAAAGACCGCGGCTAAGGCAACACTGACCGAACTTCTCAAAAGACATGACAGTACGCTCAATACTGACAGGGCAACGGCCCTGGTGATATGCAGGAACGTCTATGTGGACGGTGAGCTCTGTACGGACCCCAGACAGAAATTTCCCGCAGACAGTGCGGTTGAGATAATTTTCCCAAAGTATGTTTCACGCGGAGGCTTCAAGCTTGAAAGGGCCCTTGAACTGTTTGACTTTCCGGTGGAGGGCCTGACTTTCATTGATGCCGGTTCGTCCACAGGTGGTTTCACGGACTGTCTGCTTCAGCACGGGGCATCTCACGTGCACTGCGTGGATGTGGGTTACAACCTGCTGGACTTCAGCCTGAGGTCGGATTCCAGGGTGTCTGTTCATGAGAAGACCAACATCATGGAACTTGAAGATATGGACCCGCGTCCGGATGCTGCGGTTGCAGATCTTTCATTCCGCTCCATAGGAGGGGCGGCAACGCACATTCTCAACCTTACAAGGACAAGACGCATGACCGCCCTCATAAAGCCCCAGTTCGAGGTTCCCAAAGGAACGGAGGGCTTTGACGGTGTGGTCAGGGACAATGCACTGCTCAGACAGACACTGGAAAGTGTGTACCAAGCCCTCAGAAACGAGGGGGTGGGAGTGTTTGACGTGTGTATATCGCCGGTGCGCGGGCACAAGGGCAACAGGGAATTTCTGGCCCTGTTGGGAGACCTTTCGGAAAAGGCCCTTTCATGCCCCGTTTTCCTTGAAAAAGCACTTTCCGGAGAGTGTTGAGCATTCATCCTTTTTCTGACAATATTAAGGTGATGAAAAGTGTTGTTATAATGGGCCGTCCCAACGTGGGCAAAAGCACGTTGTTCAACAGGCTTGTAGGAAAAAGAAGAGCAATTACGGACCCCACGCCCGGTGTTACCCGGGACCTGATGACAGAGACATGGATTCTCAACGGCCATGCGGTCAGCCTGACCGACAGCGGCGGTGTGCGCCTTGAGAAGGGCGGCTTTGACGAGCTGGTTGCAAAAAAGAGCATGTCACTGCCTGAGAAGGCGGATGCAATCATTTTCCTTATGGATTGCACCGAGGTCACACCGGAGGATCAGAGGCTTCTGAAGGACCTTAGGCCCTATTCTGACAAGATTGTCCTCACCGTAAACAAGATAGATGATGTTACGAGGGAGGGCCTTATCTGGAACTTCTTCTCGTACGGCTACCAGCGCGTTGTGGGCATAAGCTCCTCACACGGTCTGGGGATCGATGCCCTTGAGGAAACCCTGATGGGCATGCTGGACCTGGATGATGAGGAAGATGTGCTGACCGATCAGGATGAGATGCGGGAGAACCAGAAGCTCAAACTGGCCATTCTGGGTAAGCCCAACACGGGAAAGAGCACGCTTGCAAACCTTCTTACAGGGGATGACATTTCAATTGTCTCCCCCATAGCCGGAACCACAAGAGACGTGGTCAAGGGCGGTTTCACATACAGGAACACGGAATTCACAATTCTGGATACCGCAGGAATAAGAAGAAAGGCAAAGGTTGAGGAAGACGTTGAGTATTACAGCGTCAACAGGGCCATAAAGACCATTGACGAGGCGGACGTGGTTCTGCTTGTTGTGGACTGTGCAGAGGGCCTTGCCGAGCAGGACAAGAAGATTGCCGGCCTGATTGTCAGAAGGGGCAAGGGTGTTGTTATTGTCATGAACAAGACAGACCTCCTTACCGGGGTGGCAAACCAGGAGCAGGCACTTGAAGACAGGGTACGCTTTCTGTTCCCGGTTCTCAACTTTGCACCCATCTGCTTCATAAGCGCCGCAAAGGCACAGGGCATTGACAGGATGCTGGATACCGTTCTGAAGGTGGATGCACAGCTTTCAAAGCGTGTTGACACAGCACTTCTCAACAACGCACTTGCCCAGTGGTCTGAGGCTTACCAGCCGCCGCGCGGAACCGAGGGGCACTACAAGGTCTATTACGGAACCCAGATTTCGGCCCGTCCGGTCAAGTTCCTCTTCTTCATTAACAGGAGGAAGGACTTCCCGCAGGTTTATGTGCAGTATCTGAAGAACTGCATAAGAAAGGATCTGGGATTCTCACAGGTTCCCGTTGAGATTGACCTGAGGGAACGTGAGAGGTCCGTAAGCAACCACAATCTGGGTCAGAATGCAAAGGTGAGAAGCTCTGCAGAGGAGAATAAGCCTGCAAAGGTATTACGCACCGCCGTGAACAGGGGCGGAAAAGCCAAGGCTGCGCCCAGGGCCAAGAAGGTGGGAGCCAAGGCCAAGTACATGGCCAAGCAGGAACAGAGGACCGCTTATAAAGAGAAGAGGAGAAAACCGTGAAGTACAAGGCAATCTGTTTTGACGTTGACGGAACGCTCTACTCACCCCAGACCCTGAAACAGTTCATGATAAACATAGGCTTCAGCCATCCGGTCTGGGCCTCAAGATACAACAGGATGAGGCATCTGTTCAGGTCCCTTCAGGGCTCGTTTGAGGAAACGGGCCTTGAGAACGTGGACTTTTCCGAACGAGAGGCCCTTGTTTTCATGAAGATGTACCCCAAGCGCAAGATGAAGCTTGTTGAGGCCAGGGAGAAACTGGACAGGAACTACTACAGACATATGGAAGAGGTCTATGCCACGCTGGAAAGACAGCCGGAGACCATTGCCACGCTGGAGAAGATAAAGAAGGCGGGCCTTCAGGTCTGTGTTCTCAGTGACTGGCCGCTTTACAACAAACTTGAGCTGATGGGCGTTGACCCTTATATAGATTTGAAGATAACACCGTACGACATGGGCTATCTGAAGCCCGATGTCCATTGTTTCACATACATGCTGGATAAACTGTCCCTGAAGAGTTCAGAAGTGCTCTTTGTGGGGGACAGCTATGAAAAGGATGTTACCGGCGCCGCAAAGGCCGGTATTGATCCGGTTCTCATAGGGCATCACAGGGACCAGAAGGAGCAGTTCCCCCTGGCCGTGGAGGCCTTTGACAACTGGAAGGACTTTGATGACTGGATAGGCGGTCAGTTGGAGGCTTGATCCATGGATATTGTTGCTGTTTTACCCATAGCGTTACCCGTTGTACTTTTTGTGATTACCCTCATAATCATTTTCGGCCTGAGGGGAAGTGACAAGAACACCCGCAGTCTTGCAAACACAAAGAGGCTTGTCGAGCAGATTCAGACCGACGTTGAGAAGGCAGACTCCAACTTCAAGCAGGAAATTGCCGAGATAGAGGTCCAGATAGGGCAGAAGGAAGATCAGGTGCGCAGCCTGATCCAGACCAGCACGGCCCACATCAAGACCCTTGACTCCTACAATGATGACTTCAGCAGCCTGGGCGCAAGCATGCAGAGTTACCGCATGGCACTTGCCGGACTTCAGAAGCTCACGGACAGCACCAGGGATGACGTTGAAAGCGTCAAGGCAGAGGTTGCCAGACTGGAAGAGGTGAGGGCCATGATTGAGAGCTTCAGGGCCGACATGCAGGAGGCTGAAAAGGAGCTTACCGAGCACGAGAGAAAGGTCATAACCCTTGAACGTGACACCACGGACAACCTCAGGGGCCTGGCTTCCGACCTTAAGGCCGAGGGGGTCCAGAACCTGGACGCCTTCAGAAATGACATTGAAATCCAGGTTGACGGCCGCATTGAGCAGGTTGAGGGCGCCCTTTCCAGAATGACGGCAAGCGTGCAGTCCTACATGAACGAGCTGGACCAGCGCATCAGCGCCACGCGTGATGCCACGGAGTCCCTCAACGAGCGCAGCCTCGCCATCCTGAGCAACATGGGGGACCGCGCCAAGGAGCAGATGCTTCTGTCCGCCCAGCTTGAGGAGCTTGAGGAGCGCAAACTCACCCTCAAGGGCGATGTTGCCAACCTTGAACGCGAGATCAACCAGAAGAACAAGGCCATTGAGGAGCTGACAGACCTTGCGGCCGATGAGATAAAGCACCTTGAGGAGCTTAAGAAGGAAAACGCAGCCCTTGAGGCCCGCGATACCGAACTCAGGCAGTCTATTGCCGATGCCACAGAGGAAAAACTTGCCGCACAGGAGGCTGCACGCAAGGCTCAGGAAGAGGCTTTTGCAAGCCTTGAAGAGGCAAAGATTGCCGAGAAGAAGGCTGCCGATGCCAAAAATGCCGCCATCCAGGCCGAGCTTCAGGCTGACTGGCTTGAAAGACCTGCAAGTCCCGCTCCCGCAGCGGAGCCCGATCTTCACGCGCAGGATTTTGAGATCCAGGACATAAACCTTGACGTGGAGCCGGAGAAGAAGGAGGAAATCTCCTACAGCATAGGACCGGTGCCCCTCGGACACAGCAGCGAGAATGAAGAGATAACATTTGACTGAATGATTTGACTTTTGAACAAGGTCTTAATAATTTTGGGTGTATGAAAGACGAACGTGAAGAAATCGCCGGACAGGCGGAGGATATTGAAAAGGAAACCGTTGAGGCCGTGGAGACGGAGCTCGGGGAGCTGAATGAGAAGATCAAGGCTCTGGAAGAGGAAAATGCAGCACTGAAGGACCAGATGCTGCGCCAGCAGGCGGAGACCATCAACTACCGCAAGCGCCTGAGCAGGGAGAAGGAGGAGGCTGTGAATTTTGCGAACACCAGCCTGATTTCGGACCTGCTTCAGTTCATTGACAACCTGGACAGGGCAATTGCAGCCGGCAGGGATGCTGACGTGAAGGCTCTGTGCGAGGGTGTTGAGCTTATCAGGAACCAGCTTCTGACCACGCTTGAGAAGAACTGGGGCCTTGAGAAGATTGACCCGGCCGGACAGGAGTTCAACCCCGACGAGCATGAGGCCTGCATGGCGGTTGAGGATCCGGATGTTGAGACCGAAACCGTGAAGCAGACCCTTCAGACGGGCTACAAGCTTCATTCAAGGGTCATCCGCCCTGCAAAAGTTCAGATTGCAAAGCCGCAAAGTTGACGATTTGCAACGGCGTATTTAAATTAGTCTAAACATTGAAATTAATTCAGGAGAACATATTATGGGAAAGATTATAGGAATTGACCTTGGAACAACAAACAGCTGTGTTGCAGTTATGGAGGGTTCGGAGCCCGTCGTAATGGCAAACTCAGAAGGACAGAGAACAACTCCGTCCATAGTAGGTTTCACCGCTAAAGGCGATGTCCTTGTCGGTCAGCCTGCAAAAAACCAGATCGTAACCAACGCAGAGAACACAGTATTCTCAATAAAGCGTTTCATGGGAAGAAAATACAGGGAAGTGCCCAATGAACTGTCCATGATTCCCTACAAGGTTGTATCCGGAAGCGGAGACAACATCAGGGTCCAGATCAGGGACAAGGAGTACAGCCCCGAGGAAATTTCCGCAAGGATTCTCCAGAAGATGAAGAAGACAGCGGAGGACTACCTTGGAGAGCCCGTCACGGAAGCAGTCATCACAGTTCCCGCATACTTCAACGACGCACAGCGTCAGGCAACAAAGGATGCCGGAAAGATTGCAGGTCTTGAGGTAAAGAGAATTGTCAACGAGCCCACAGCCGCAGCACTTGCCTACGGCTTTGGCAAGGACAGCTCAAAGGACGAGAAGATTGCAGTCTACGACCTGGGCGGCGGTACATTCGATATTTCAATTCTCGAGCTGGGTGACGGTGTTTTCGAAGTAAAGTCAACCAACGGCGATACACACCTGGGCGGTGACAACTTTGACCAGAGAATAATCGAATGGATGGTTGAAAGCTTCAGAAAGGAGACCGGAATTGACCTTTCAAAGGACAAGATGGCCCTCCAGAGACTCAAGGAAGCTGCAGAGAAGGCAAAGATTGAGCTTTCCAACTCAACATCCACAGACATCAACCTGCCGTTCATCTCCGCCGATGCAACAGGCCCCAAGCACCTCCAGATGACACTCACAAGAGCTGCCTTCGAGAGAATGGTTGATGACCTTATTGAGAGAACAAAGGTTCCCTGCCAGAACGCACTCAGGGATGCAGGCCTCACAGCCGCAGACATTGATGAAGTCATCCTGGTCGGCGGATCCACAAGAGTTCCCAAGGTTCAGGAAACCGTAAAGGCCCTGTTCGGAAGGGAACCCCACAAGGGTGTGAACCCCGATGAAGTTGTTGCAATGGGTGCCGCAATTCAGGGCGGAATCCTGGGCGGATCAGTCAAGGACGTTCTGCTTCTTGATGTCACACCGCTTTCACTGGGCATTGAGACCCTGGGCGGCGTAACAACAAGGCTGATCGAGCGCAACACAACCATCCCCACCAAGAAGAGCCAGATCTTCTCAACAGCCGCAGACGGACAGACGGCAGTAAGCATCCATGTCCTTCAGGGTGAAAGAGAGATGGCCTCTCAGAACAGGACTCTGGGAACATTTGACCTTGTAGGTATTCCCGCAGCCCCCAGGGGAGTTCCCCAGATTGAGGTTACATTCGACATTGACGCAAACGGCATTGTCCATGTAAGTGCAAAGGACCTTGGAACAGGCAAGGAGCAGAGCATTCAGATCCAGAGCGCTTCCGGTCTTGATGAAGGTGAGATCGAGAAGATGGTCAAGGAAGCCGAGATGCACGCCGAAGAGGACAAGAAGGAGCGTGAGAAGATTGACGCCCGCAACAATGCGGACAGCATGGTCTACAGCACCGAGAAGTCCCTCAAGGAGTACGGAGACAAGCTTTCCTCAACAGACAAGGCTGCAGTTGAGAGCGCGCTTGAGGATCTTAAGAAGGCAGTGGCCGATCCCAACGCTACAGCTCAGTACCTGAAGGAGAAGACAGAAGCCCTTCAGAACGCTTCCTACAAGCTTGCCGAGGAGATTTACAAGAACTCCCAGGCCCAGCAGCAGGGTCCCCAGGGACCTCAGGGCGGTCCGCAGGCAGGTCCGCAGGGCGGAGCACAGGGCGGTGACGATACCGACTATGAGGTTGTCAATTAATCTTAAAATAACTACACTTAAACGGCCGGCCTGATATTGGACCGGCCTTTTTTGGGATATTACGGGAATATGGCAAAGAGAGATTATTATGAAGTTCTGGGTGTGGCAAAAACCGCAACCCAGGAGGAAATAAAGAAAGCATACAGAAAACTTGCGGTCCAGAACCATCCGGACAAGAACCCGGGAGACAAGGCTGCCGAAGAGCGCTTCAAGGAAGCCACGGAGGCCTATGAGGTTCTGGGAGACGAGAAAAAGCGTGCGGCCTACGACCAGTACGGCTTTGCCGGCGTGGACGGTCAGAACCAGGGATACAGCCGTGCATATGCGGACTTCAGTGATCTCTTCTCCGGCGGCGGATTCTCAAGCATCTTCGAGGACCTTTTCGGTTTCGGAGGTTTCTCCGGAGCATCGGCCGGTTCACGGCAGTCAGGTCCCGCACAGGGCCAGAGCATAAGGGTGAACACTGAAGTGAAGCTTGAGGACATTACACAGGACTTCAAGCACGAGTTCACATATGCCCACCAGGTTCCCTGCAGCGCCTGTAACGGCACGGGATCCAAGAGCGGCAAGGCTTCAATGAAGAGCTGTCCCACCTGCGGAGGAATGGGCCAGATAAGACAGTCAAGCGGCTTCTTCTCAATGTCCCGCACCTGTCCCACCTGCGGCGGCCGCGGAAGTGTGATTGACGACCCGTGTCCCTCATGCCGCGGAAACGGAACGGTGCGCAAGAACCAGACCCTGAGAATAACTGTTCCCGCCGGAATTGAGAGCGGAACGGACATCATACTCCACGGAATGGGAAACGCAGGTGCCAACGGAGCACCCGCCGGGGACCTGTATGTGAGGGTCAACGTTAGGGACAGCAAGTACTTTGTACGTCAGGGTGCAGACCTGTTTGTCCAGATTCCGGTCTCCATGACCCAGGCCGCCCTTGGCCTTGATGTCACAATCAAGAACCTCCAGGGAGAGGATGTGAAGGTCAATGTTCCCTCCGGACTTCAGAACGGAAAGATTGTCCGCGTGAAGGGTCAGGGCCTTCCCAAATACAAGAACGAGAACGCAAGGGGAGACCTGTACGTCAAGTTCCAGATAGAAACCCCCAGACATCTGGGTCTGAAGGCAAAGCAGATAATGAAGCAGCTTTCAGAGGCCATGGGAGAGAACGAGCACCCCAATCCGGTGCCGTTTACGGAGGAGTGATATGGGAGACAAGATCACAGGAACCCACGCAATTGAAGAAGCCCTCAAAAACGCACCCGGCGGATCCACGCTGTTCATTGTGCGCGGAGACAAACGCAACAGGGAGCTTGAACTTGCCGCAAATGCCAACGGAAAGACGGCAGTCAAAAAGGTCTCGGAGGCTGAGATTGACCGCATTGCCGGCACAACAAGCCACCGCGGAGCGGTGCTTGACATGGGAAGCCGTGTCACACGCGCAACAGGCGGCAGGATAAGGGAGATAACGGTTGATGAGTTCTGCTCATCCCTGCGTGAAGGTCAGGACGCACTGGTTCTTGTCCTTGACGGCATAACGGACCCGCATAACCTGGGAGCCATTCTCAGAAGCGCGGACCAGTTCTCAGCCGCCCTTGTCATGGTCCCCGAAAGAAGAAGCGCAAGCGCCAATGAGACGGTCATCCGTGTCTCATCCGGTGCCGCCCAGTACGTAACCATGTCCACCGTACGCAACCTTGCCCATGAACTTGATGTGCTCAAGGACCACGGCTTCTGGGTCTACGGTGCGGACATGAACGGTGAGAATTCCTACAACATATCCTTCCCGCCCAGAACCGTCATAGTGATGGGAAGCGAGGGCAGCGGAATGCGCACACTTGTGCGCGCAAAGTGCGACCACATGCTGAGCATACCCATGGCAGGGCATATTGATTCACTGAATGTAAGTGTTGCCGCGGGAATTCTTATGTATGAGTTCAGGAGAACTCACTCTCCGTCATAATATTCATTCACGGAAATGAAGAACTTGTCTCCTATGTCGGCCCTGTACCAGGAGCCCTTGAAAGAGACCGAGTCTGCAGCGCTGTAGGCCGCCTCATTGGCACTGGTTATGTTCCTGCCCATACCCACAACCGTTGCAACTCTTCCGCCTGAGGTGATCATGTTTCCGTTCACATCTTTTCTTACAGCTCCCAGGAAGATGCGGGGAACGCTGTTGAAACAGCTGTCCATGTACTGGGGAACCGAACACTTGACCCTCAGACCCTTTCTGGGCTTGAAGGGGTAGCCTTCGCTTGCAATCACAACGCTGACCGTGCTTTCCCTTGAAATCTCAAGGTTGAGGGAGCCGATGCTGTTGCTTTCCATGGCCCTGATAATGTCCACGGGATCCGTCTTGATGAGCGGCAGGACCGACTGGGCCGCCGGGTCGTTGAACCTGAGGTGGAAGTCCACGAAGAACAGCGTCAGTCCCTTCAGGACCGTCGATATTGTCATGACTCCGGTGTAGATGAGGTTCTCTTCCTTAAGGCGGTTCACCATGGGGACCACCATATTGTTCCAGATGGCGTGTCTTGTCTCATCCGCAAGGGGAACGGGACATACGGCGCCCATACCGCCGGTGACAAAGTTTATCTCATCATGCTCGGGCTTTGTGTACTCGGAGCACAGCGGAAGCATCTTTGCCCCGTTTCTGTCCAGAAGCAGTGTGATTGTGACCGGTGTTCCGTCTATATGTTCCTCAAGAATAATCGAGTTCTTCTTCAGAAATTCCTTTGCAAAGGTAATAAGCACCTCGGGGTCCGAGGAGTTGATAAGGGTTCTGGAAGCCGCGGCTCCGTTGGGCTTGAGCGTGAAGAAACCGCCCTTTCCCTCTCCGTCGAGGAAAGCTCTGAAGTCCTCAAGATTCTCAAAGACCCGGTAGGAGGGCATGGTGAAACCGCACCTCTGTGCAAACTCACGGGCAAACTTCTTGTCCGTGTCCAGTTTCAGTGCATGAAGGGGAGCGCCGAGTGTGAAAATTCCGTTTGCATTCAGACAGTCAACCACACCGGCCAGAAGGGGAGTCTCGGTTCCTATGAAAACGTGGGAGATTCCGTGCTTTCTGCAGGCCTTGAGAACCTGTTCGCCGTTTTCAATATCAACATCGGGGAGGTTAACGGCATAGTCTTCCGTCCCCGGGTTGCCCGGAGCAATGAAAAGTTCTTCAATCAGTTTGCTTTTGCTCAGCCACCATGCAATGACGGTGTCCTTGGCGCCAGAATTAAGCACAAGAACTTTCATAAGCGTCCCCCTTTCGATAATGAAAATTTTAAACCAAATATTTTAATAATCAAGGATTTTCAGTGAAGTGCGGTATTCCTGCACCGTAACGGCGGTGCAGGTCATGCGCTTGACATGGACCGATCCGGGTACTCCCTTGAGGTAGAAACCCACGTGTTTTCTCATCTCCCGGCAGGCCCTGTTCTCTCCCATGAAGGCCGTAAGATCTTCAAGCTGCCTTAGAAGGGTCTGTACCTTCTGTGATGTTGTTATCTCAAGCGGCCCCTTCCCGGTGAGCAGAGCCTCCGTCTGTCTGAAGATGAACGGGTTGCCTATGGCTCCGCGTGCAAATGACACGGCATCCACCCCGGTCTGCTCAAGCATTGCAACACCATCTTCTGCGGTAAACAGGTCTCCCGATCCTATTATCACCTTCTCCGGAAAGTGTTTTTTCAGGTCCGCAAGATACTCCGGATGTGCTGTGGGCATGTAAAGCTGGCTTTTGGTTCTGGCGTGCATGCATAGTGCATCGGCCCCCGCATTGAAGGCCTGAGCGGCACACTCAAGGTAGTTCATGCTCTTTGTGTCCCAGCCTGTTCTTATCTTCACCGTCACGGGAAGGCCGGTTTCCCTCTTGAGGACACTGACAATCCTTCCTATGGTCCCGGGGGTTTTCATCAATGCGCTTCCGGCTCCGGTCTTTGTCACCTTGGGAACCGGGCAGCCGCAGTTGAAATCTATGATCTGCGGGTTGAACTTCATTACCGTTTCAACGCTTCTTGCCGCAACCTCCTCATCCGGTCCGAAAAGCTGGACTGCAAGGTTCTTCTCTCCCTTTGCCCTTACCGCAAGGTCCTTTGTGGGCTCATTGTCACGGGCCAGGCCCTCGCAGCTGACCATTTCCGTGTATGCAAGGTATGCTCCCTCCTCAAGACACAGGGCCCTGAACACCCTGTCCGTGTAACCGGCCATGGGTGCCAGAAAGAGGTTGCCCTCAAGTTGTACGTTTCCTATTTTTACGGGGTGGAAAAGGCTCATTCTTCTTCTGCGGGAAGATGGAATGCATCAAGACTGTTCTTATAGAGAATCCCGGTCATTTCCTCAAGGTCGGTTTCCCTTATGGCGGCAATGGCCTTTGCGTTCTCAATCAGATACTCCGGCTTGTTCCTGCGCTTGGGCTTTGGCGGCCTGGGCGAGTACTTCTCCGGGGTCATGAACGGAGCCTCGGACTCAATGAGTATGCGGTCTGCGGGGAGCTTTTTCACTGTCTCCCTGAGCACGCTGTCCGAGAATGTTATGTTTCCGGCAAAGGAGAACCTGACCGGAAGGTCCAGTGCGCTCTTTGCAAACTCCCAGTTCTCCGAGTAGCAGTGGAAAATAGCCCCCTTGTCGGGAATGTTGGTGCGCAGGATGTCCAGAATGTCCTTTCCTGCATTCCTGTTGTGGATTATGACGGGAAGATCCGCCTTTCTGGCAATTTCCAGATGCTTCATGAACAGATCCACCTGGGTCTGCTTGGGTGAGAACATCTTCTTGTAATCAAGGCCTGTCTCACCAACGGCCACTACGCGCTTGAAGGTAAGCAGTTCACGGATCCTGGACTCCCAGCCCTCAATCCTGTTTCCGCTTTCGGACGGGGAGACTCCCACTGCGTGGTAGACATTCGATGCACTTCTGAGGTTGCTGTACAGCTCCTCAAAATCCGCAAGGCTGTTGCAGATGGACACAATGTGCTTTACACCAGCATGCTTTGCATACTGGACAATCATGAGCTGTTCAATCTTGTCGGAATGTATAAGGCCGAGATGGCAATGTGTATCAAACAGACGCATTATGAGGTCCTCCTGTGTCATTGATTGTCTGCAGCACGGTATTGGCGCTTTTAAAAAAGATAACACGGCTTTTCCGGGCCGTCAATGTCGAGGTCCGATTGACTTTGCCCGTCCGGAATGTTAATTTTCACCTGTATGAGTGAAAAGAAAGAAGAAGTTCAGGCTCAGAAAGCATATATATACCTTGTAAAGTCTCCGGGAAACAATGATCTGTCCATTTGCGCATCGGACAGCAGGTTTTATCCCGGGACCTATGTCATCTCCCCCACAAGATACGGAATGGACATGGGAATCATAGTGGGATCGGCCGCCGGTCTGGGCGGCGCTTCCTACACCCCCGGAAGCACCCGTGTGTGCGGGGCATGCCACTTCTGTCCCCGTTCGGATGTGGGCAGGTCGGATTCGGACCTTGTTGCTTCCGGTGACCCGCTGACACTGGGCATCACCCCTTCGTTCGAGTTTGTCAGTTCCATGGAAGTTGAGCTTCCCAAGGAGGGCGAGGCGGATGAATCGGGGCTTTGGGACAGCAGGTACAAAGAGCCGGAGATGGTTGAGGTTGACGGGGACGTTGAGTGGATCCGCGGTCTGGCCACGCCGGAGGAGATAAAGCGCTATCAGGAGAACATTGTTGCCGAGCAGGAGGCCATAAAGATCTGCAAGGAGAAGATTGCGGCGCGCAGGCTGGACATGAAGCTTGTCACGGCCCATTTCCTTATCAGTGAGCCCAAGGCGCTGTTCTTCTTCACCTCGGATGACAGGGTGGACTTCAGGGAACTGGTCAAGGACCTGGTTTCCGTATTCAGGATGAGGATTGAGCTCAGGCAGATCGGCGTGCGCGATGAGGCACGCGTTCTGGGCGGTCTTGCCGTCTGCGGACGTGATTTCTGCTGCCACGGCATCTCGGACAAGCTTGACCCTGTCACCATAAAGATGGCAAAGGAGCAGAACCTCTCGCTCAACTCAATGAAGATCTCCGGACCGTGCGGCCGTCTGCTTTGCTGCCTCAGTTATGAGTATGATTTCTACCTTGAGGAAAAGCAGTCCTATCCGCCGGAGGGTTCCAGAATCAAGATAGGCGGGGAACTGTACAGGGTTCAGGAAACAAACATCCTTTCAAAGTCCATGACCCTTACAGGGCCGGAGGGCGGAGTGGTTGTTCTGCCCAGGACCGAGGTGCGCTGGTCGGACAAAACGGGGCACTGGGAAGTGTCCAGAAAGTTCGAATCGGAGTTCCTCTCCTGATTTTTTTGATTGATGTTGACCATATTTTGTGTCTGTGATATGTTTTTTAATCGTTCACGCAATTCGTGAGCCTAAAGATAAATATTGTCCCGCTTGAGGACATCGGAGGATAAAAGTGAAGCGTTCGGCACAGAAAAGAGACCGCCAGGCAAAAGCAGCCAGGATGAGAAACCGCGAAACAAAGAGCACATTCCGCACAGCCATCAAGAATTTTGATGCAGCATGTGCAGCAGGAGACAAGGCAGCTGCAGAAGCAGCCCTCAAGCTCAGCGTTAAACTGCTCGACACAGCAGCAGGCAAGGGTATTGTCCATCACAACATGGCTGACAGAAAGAAGTCCAGGATGAACCTCAAGTTCAACAAGCTGGCATAATGGAGATGACCATGGCAAAATCAAAGTTGACAAAAGCAGCAATCATCGAAAGTCTCCACGAGAAATCCGGTCTTGAAAGAGACGGCATTCATGAAGTAATAGATCAGTTCTTCGAAGAGGTCAAAGCAGGTCTTGAGAAGAATCAGGTTATTGAGCTCAGAGGCTTCGGTACTTTTGAAGTCAGAACCCGCAAGGGCAGAGAAAAGGCCCGCAACCCCAAGACAGGTGAGCTGGTAGCAGTTGACACACACGGTGTTGCAGTCTTCCGCCCCGGTAAGGAGCTCAAGGAACAGGTTTGGAATCTCAAAGAGGACAACTGAAACAAATGATTCATGAAAAACGCAACCTCAGGACCGTGGGCCTTGAGGTTGTTTTTCTTTTAGCCTCTGCCGCAATGCTCTCACTGGCCTTCCCAAGCTTCTGCAGTAAGGACGGCTGGCCGGTATTTGCGCTCTTTTCCCTCATTCCGCTTTTCATGGTGATCCGCAGCACCAGCTGGAAGGTTGTCTGGTTCTACGGCTTTGTCTACGGCTTTGTTTTCTACTGGATTTTCAACTACTGGCTCTCCGCCTTCCATCCGCTTGCAAACCTGCTTGTCCAGATAATCAAGGGCACTGAGATGGTCATGCTCTTTCTGGCCCTCAAGGCCGCTGTGAGCTGGTTCCCGTCAAAAATCTCATTTGCACTTCAGGCCCTGTTCTGGATGGTCTATGCCTACCTTGCACAGACCTGGTTTGCCGGCTATCCGTACGGCACAATTGCCTACGCCCTTTTCAGATGGACGGTTCTGATCCAGATTGCGGATTTCTCGGGAATCTGGCTTCTGACTTTCCTTCTTGTCCTTCCCCAGGCCTTTCTGGGCAACTGGCTCTGCATGCCGTCATCAAAGAGAGCAGCCGGAACCGGCGTCGGCATCTGTCCGTTAAAATCCTATATTAAGATGAATATTGTGGCCGTCTGTGCGTTTGCGGCGGTGCTTGTTTTCCAGCTTGTCTACGGAATTGCAAACCTTTCCTACTGGCGCAAAGCCCCGGCCGACCAGTCATTCAACGTGGCCACGGTCCAGCATAATGCCGACTCATGGAAGGGCGGTTATTCCACATACAAGACCAATTTCATCAACCTCCAGCGCATGAGTCTTGAAGCCGCAGCACAGAATCCGGACATGATAGTCTGGTCCGAAACGGCCTTTGTTCCGTCGGTGCGCTGGTACACCGAGCATCCCTATGAGGGTGAGGGCAGGGGCGGCAATTTTGACTACCTGCGCAACATTCAGGTCCTTGTGGATGAGTTTGTGAACTTCGGAAACACGCTGAACATCCCGCTTCTTACCGGAAACCCGTCCAGCATCCTTGCCGAAGGAGAGACTCAGGCCTACACCGAAGACGGGGACTGGAACAACAAACTTGATTACAACTCCGTCATTCTTTTTGACGAAGGAACAATAAAGCAGACCTATCTCAAGCAGCACCTTGTGCCCTTCACCGAGCACTTCCCCTATGAGAAGACCATGCCCTGGCTGTACAACCTGCTCAAGGCTAACGACTACCACTGGTGGGAGAAGGGAGATGAGCCTGTTATCTTTGAAACATCAAACGGCATAAGGTTCTCCACTCCGATCTGCTTTGAAGATGTATTCGGAGACCTCTGTGCGGACTTTGCCAACAACGGAGCAGACCTGTTTGTGAACATGACAAACGACTCATGGTCCGGCTCGGTTGCCGCAGAGCGCCAGCACATGGCCATGGCAGTTTTCAGAAGCGTTGAGAACAGACGCACCATGCTAAGGGGCACAAACAGCGGAATCACCTGCCTCATCACTCCCGACGGAACAGTACAGGGAGAGATGGACCCGTTCAAGATGGGCTGGAAGATCTGGCAGGTACCCGTCTGGGAGCAGAAGACATACGGCAGGACATTCTACTGCCGCACCGCAGACACCCCCGTGCGCATCATATCCTACATGTGCTACGTTCTGCTGGCACTGGGCGCAGTGAACAAGGTCCTCATGGTCCGCAGGAAGAAAAGCAGATGACAGTATCCCTCTACGTCATAGGAACGGAAATAACACGCGGAATCATTTCCGACCGCCACATCCCGTTTCTCAGTTCCAACCTCACCGAACTTGGCTACACAATCCGCCGCGGCGTGGTTGTCCCGGACGACGGCAGCATAGAGGCCGAACTTGAGGTCTGCACCGCGGACAGCGACGTGGTCCTTGTCACCGGAGGACTCGGCCCCACGGCCGATGACCTTACCCGCAGGATCATAGCCCGGGAAGCCGGGGTGGAACTTGTCAAAAATCAGGAAGCCTGGGATACCCTGTACAAGCGCGTTGGCCAGCGCATCTACGGTGCCAACGAGCAGCAGGCCTACATTCCCCGGGGTTTTGAGATTCTTCCCAACCCCCACGGAACGGCGCCCGGATTCAGAGGATCTATTGAGAAAAAGCTTGCTGACGGCAGTGTCCACAGCGTTACCGTCATAGCCATGCCAGGACCTCCGGCCGAGCTTCAGCCCATGTTCCTCAACCACGTCAGACCATACCTTGCACGTCTTGCAGGTCATGTTGACCGGCAGCGCGATGAATACTCGGTCTACCTCATTGCAGAGGCAAAGCTGGATGAGCTGTGCAGACAGTGCGCAGACGGTCTTGAGAACATAAGCTGGGGAACGCGCTTTCAGATGTTCAGAATCAGCCTCTACATCCAGGGCGGAAGCCCCTCGGAGCGCAGCCTGTTCATCTCCCGCCTCAGAAGCCTCACAGGAGAGGGCCTTGTTGAAGATGCCGATGACACTGACGCCTGCACCCTTCTGACGGATCATCTGCTTGAAAACAACCTTACAGTCTGCACCGCGGAAAGCTGCACGGCAGGCCTTGTTGCCAAGATGCTCACGGACAGAAGCGGAAGCTCCGCCTGGTTCTGGGGCGGTGCCGTCACCTACGCAAACAACGCAAAGGAAAAGCTCACAGGTGTTTCCTCACAAACCCTGGCACAGTACGGGGCGGTGAGCAGTCAGACTGCATGTGAAATGGCCAACGGTATAAGAAGTGTCTCAGGTGCTGATCTGGGTCTTTCCCTCACCGGCATTGCCGGACCCGACGGAGGAAGTGAGGACAAGCCCGTGGGAACTGTCTGGATCGGTCTTTCTTCGGCCAAGGCTCCCACCGCCGCAGTGCGTCTGCACTTTGCCTCAATTTCCCGTGACAGCGCCAGAAGACGCTTTGCAATTGCCTCTCTCATCCTCTGCCGCCTGTACTCACAGGGAAAGGATGTTGTAAGTATTGCCGACAGTTGGAAATATATCTGAGGCCTGTCGGTTGACACACTTTATTTCAGTGCTGTACTATTAAAAGCGGCGGAGATCTCCGCTTTTGAAATAATTATCCTGACAACTTAATTATTAATCCCGCACTGTTTCAGTGTGCATCGGAGTTGAATTAATGGAAAATAATGAAAACCTGCAGGAAGAAGTTCCTGCAAAAAAGAAACTCGTGGTAAGGCGCAAGCCCTCTGTAAGAGCAGTTGTAAAGGCAGTGCCTGCTGTTGAGGCTCCGGTTGAGCCTTCTGCTGAGCCTTCTGTAGCGCAGGCCTCAACAGAGCCTGTTGTTCAGGCCGCAGTTGAGAGCCCGGTAGAGAGCGCTGTAGCAGAACCTGTTGCCCAGACCGCCGTTTCCTCGGAATCAGAGCCCCAGGAGGCTCCCAAGCCCAGAAGAGGCAGACCCGCTTCAAAAGACAAGAAAACCAGGGGTTCAAAGAAAGCAGCGGCCCCTGAGACCGCAGCCGCTGCGGAAGCAGTTTCACCTGAGGCATCTGCTGAAGAAACATCTTCACCGGAAACCTCTTCAGCAGAAGCATCTGAGGCACCTGCACAGGAATCAGAAGGAGCAGAGAAGGCTCCCGAGCAGCAGGGCAAGCAGAACAACTTCCAGAAGAAGAACAAGAACGGAAGGCAGAACTTCCAGCAGCAGAAGAAAACACCGCTGACAATGGATGATGTTGCAGTTTCCGAGGAAGAATACAATGCTTCACTTCCCAACAGCCTGCTTGTAAGCAGCCTGTCAGGCCACCACATGGCCGACCTGAAGGAAAGGCTCAGTGCAATGACCGGCAATCCGGTGGATGACTATGCCGAGTACAAGAAGCAGGAAGTCATAATGGAAATCCTGCGCACCCACAGCCACCAGGGCGGTGTGATTATTGCCAGAGGCACACTTGAGGTGCTTCCGGACGGTTACGGTTTTCTCAGAAGCCCGTCCAACAGCTATCTCTCCGGACCCGAAGACGTATATGTCAATGCCGGCCTGATCAGGTTCCTCAACCTCAAGACCGGAGACACAATAGAGGGTGTGATCCGCAGTCCCAAGGACAATGAGCGCTTCTTTGCCATGTCCAAAGTTGCCTACGTGAACGGAGACCTGCCCATAGTGGCCAAGACCCGCAACTCGTTTGACTCACTCATTCCTCTCTATCCGGACAGCAGGATCAATCTTGAGACCGAGCGTGCGGATGATGATGTCTCAATGCGCATAATCAACCTCTTCTGCCCCATAGGAAAAGGCCAGCGCGCCCTCATCACCGCTCCGCCCAGAACAGGTAAAACCATCCTGCTCCAGCAGATAGCCAACGCAATTACCACCAACCACCCGGAAATCCACCTCATAGTTCTCCTTGTTGACGAGCGCCCCGAGGAAGTTACAGACATGAGACGCAGCGTCCGCGGTGAGGTCATTGCCTCAACATTTGACGAACAGGCTACACGCCACGTCCAGGTTGCGGAGATGGTCATAGAGAAGGCAAAACGCCTTGTCGAGCACAAGCGTGATGTTGTCATTCTTCTTGACTCCATCACCAGACTTGCCAGAGCCTACAACCAGACCGTCCCGGCCAGCGGAAAGATCCTCTCCGGCGGTGTTGACTCCAACGCCCTTCACAAGCCCAAGAGGTTCTTCGGCGCTGCCAGAAACATTGAGAACGGCGGAAGCCTCACCATCATTGCCAGCGCCCTTATCGAGACAGGCTCCAGAATGGATGAAGTCATTTTCGAAGAGTTCAAGGGTACAGGTAACTGCGAAATTGTGCTTGACCGCATGATGGCCGAGCGCCGCCTCTTCCCGGCAATCAACATCAAGAAGAGCGGCACCAGACGTGAAGACCTTCTCCTTGAACAGGATGAGGCCAATAAGATCTGGATTCTGCGCAACAACGTCCTCAACGGACTGGAAGACTACGATATTA
>CAMZFA010000017.1 GCA_947305945.1 uncultured Spirochaetales bacterium
CTGTTTCGTCATCCACTTTTACAGGTATGCTGACTGACTTGTCTTTTGTTTCAAATAATACTAACTCATTCTGCATATATTAATTATATAATCTAAACAATTGATAAGCAATAGTAAAAGTAGTAACCGTGATATGGGTATAAAAGCAATGCTTCCGCGTTGCCAATACACCAGCCTGAAGAAGATCCTCAAATGTAATCAACCCATCATAGTAGCTTTACCTGATAAGGCTCTGACTCACAGCTGATTCCAAATGGGTCAGAAAGCAAATCCTGAAGGAAAGCCATATCACATGAAGGCTTACTGTCATTATAGCTACCATTGATACCGAGATTACGGTCTACGGCAAGTATGCGTATAAGCTGTGTCATAACTTGTACAGTTGCCAGACGGAGAGGCGTGCCCGGGCATAAAACCCAAAGGCAAAGCATTGAAGGCGGAAAGCAAATGCATCAGGGTATGCATCAGCTTATGCACATGAGCACAGCTTCATTTTTCTTCAGGAATGATCAATGAGAGTATCATAAGAATCCGCAAAACGGAGATTCTTATGCTAAAAAGTATCATAAGAATCTCGAAAACAGCAGTTCTTATGCTATAGATGTTCAGATTTCAGGTTGCTTTATGCGGGATAGCGGGGTACACGTAATATAAAAATCCCGGTTTTGAGGGTGATTTATATTACATCGCACATGCTATAAGCGAGGATGAACGAGCCATAACGAGGCTGGAAGGGGCAAAATAATAAGGGACTGTGCAGTTTTTCATTTTGCGACAGTTCCCTCTTTGGAGATGATCGGTTTCATTCCTTAAATCAGCGTAAATACTTATTTATCGTTTTAAGTTTGTTTCGCAAAATTGATAATTGTTAAGATTTGCGAAATGGGTTATTCTTTTAATGAGGATATTATCCATGAAATTGATTGAAAGAAAAACATACTTAGACCAACTTCTGGCGGTAAAAGGAACCCCTGAAATAAAAGTAATAACAGGCATCCGGAGAAGCGGAAAATCAAAACTGATGGATGCTTTTATCTCTTTACTCCTCAAGGATGACAATACAAACATCATTCGCATAAAACTGAACCTCAAAACCTTTGAAGAACTACGAAATGCTGATGAGTTATATTCATATATATCAGAAAGTTATAATGAGAAAAAAACCAATTATCTGTTCATTGACGAAGTACAACTTTGTCATGGATTCGAATGGGTAATCAACAGTCTTCATGAAGAAGAAAAGTACGATATATATCTGACAGGATCCAATGCATTTCTCCTCTCCAGCGATCTTGCAACTTTGTTCGGCGGACGAGTATTTGAAATTAAAATGTTCCCATTTTCTTTCAATGAATACCTGCTCTATTATCCAAGCACAGATTTGGACAGCTTATTTGATTCATTTGTTCAAAAAGGAGGAATGTCCGGTTCGTATCTTTATGGAAATACAGAAGATGCTCGCAAATATGTTGAGAACATCTATAAGTCTACAATCGCCAGAGATATCGTAGAGAAGTTTAGAATCGAGAATGAGCAATTACTTCTGATGATTGGTGATTTTCTTATGGACAATGTAGGAAACAGCTCATCAATAAGAAATATTGCAAATAAACTCTCTTCTAATACATACACCACCAATGACAAAACAGTTGGCGCATATATTTCCTATCTCTGTAAATCTTTTATGTTCTATCCCATAAACCGATATGACATCAAAGGTAAAAAATATCTTGAAAGCGACATTAAATACTATCTTGCAGACACATCATTCAGATTTGCGGTTCTTGGAACTAAGCGACCGGATTATGGTCATATCTATGAAAACATTGTTGCGATTGAACTGCTGAGACGTGGATATGAAGTATATGTAGGAAAGCTTTACAACACAGAGATAGACTTTGTGGCAATAAAGAATGGTATCAGGACTTATATTCAGATTTCAGATGATATTTCAGGAGAAGAAACTTTCAACAGAGAGGTGCAATCTCTATTAAGAATTCGCGATGCTTTCCCCAAAATCCTGATAGCCAGAACAAAGCATGAAACCAGTCAGTATCAAGGCATAGAGATAATTGATATTGCCCGCTGGCTCGTTTCGCAAAAATAAAGAAATTTTATATTTGCGAAACATAAGGTCCATGAACAAAACAATAAAAAAAGACAACGCTTTCGCGTTGCCTCTATGGAGATGATCGGGATCGAACCGACTACCTATTGAATGCCATTCAATCGCTCTAGCCAGGTGAGCTACATCCCCGTGTAATTGGATTTATATAACAATTTAGGAAATTTGGCAACTGATTGGGAGAAAAAATGAAAGAGTAGGGCTGAGGTGCTGACAAAGAGGGGGAGTTGGGGGATAATCGGGGCATGATTACACAACTGCTGATTCTTTGTCCGCTAATATTTCTTGCTGCGTTTATTGACTCCATCGCCGGCGGAGGCGGGCTGATAAGCCTGAATTCGTATCAGGCCGTGGGAATCAGGGATCAGTTTGCGCTCGGCACCAACAAGTTTTCGTCGTTTTTCGGGTCCACGATTGCCTCTTTCAATTATATAAGGACGGGGAACGTGCACTGGGTGAGTCTGGTGCCGGCGGTGGGTGCTGCGCTGGGCGGGTCCTATGCCGGGAGCCGCCTGGCCCTGGGCATGGACGGAAGGACGTTCAGCCTGATTATGCTTGTGGCAACGCCGGTTGTGGCTGCGCTTGTGTTTTTCAAGAGGGATTATTCCGGACATGCGGAGAAGGTGAAGTCCAGCTCTGCATATGTGATGCTGGGGCTGCTGATAGGCGGTGTTGTGGGATTTTATGACGGGTTCTACGGGCCGGGTGCGGGTATGTTCATGCAGTTCGGCTTCATTATGATTGCCGGCCTTGAGGTGAAGAAGGCGTGCGGGAATGCAAGGATTGTGAACTGGGCGTCCAATCTTGCCGCGCTTGTGAATTTTGTGCGTTTCGGGGTGGTTGTTTATGAGGTTGCCGTTGTGTGCGCACTGTTTTCCATTGCCGGGAACTATGTTGGAAGCCGGCTGGCTATAAAGAAGGATGTTAAGGTTGTGAGACCGGCCATGCTGGTTGTCACGCTGCTGCTGTTTGTGAAAATTGCCGTGGATTTTTTCAGGAGTTGATTGATTATGGTTTTCAGTGCACCCGGACGTATGGAACTGGCCGGAAACCACACCGACCACAACTGCGGTAAGGTTCTTGCTGCTCCGGTTAATCTCAATATTAAAGGAGATGTATCTCCCAGGTCGGACAGTACTGTTGTTTTTGAGAGCAGGGGATACAGGGCTTTTGAAATCAATCTGGATGATCTTGAGCCTGTTGAATCCGAGGCAGGTACAACGGCCGCCCTTGTCAGGGGTGTTGCCGCGGGAATAGTGAAAAGAGGCGGAAACGCCGGCGGCTTTGATGCAGGAATCAGTTCATCCATCCCCGCCGGGTCCGGTCTCAGCTCCAGTGCTGCGCTTGAGATTCTCCTGGGCACAGTTTTCAATACTCTTTTCAACAACGGGCGCTTTGACCGGACAGATCTTGCGCTAATAGGTCAGGAGGCTGAGAACACATACTTCGGTAAGCCCTGCGGCCTTATGGACCAGCTGGCATGTGCAAGCAAGGGTATAGTGAAAATTGATTTCAAAGACCCGCTGTCTCCAGTCATCACTCCGGTGAATGTGCGTTTTGAAGAGCTTGGATACAATATTATCATTGTGAATACCGGGTCGGACCATTCGGATCTTACCGAGGATTATGCCGCAGTTCCCGCAGAGATGCTCAGCGTGGCAAAGTTCTTTGGAAAACAGAACCTCAGACAGGTGGATGAGAAGCTTTTCCATGATAATATCAATGAGGCAAGAAAGGCTCTGGGTAATGACAGGGCCGTTCTCCGGGCAGCACACTTCTTTGAGGAAAACAGAAGAGTGGATCTTATGACAGATGCGCTCATGAACAGGAAGATAAGGTCTTATCTGGAATACATGCGTCAGTGCGGGGAGTCCTCTGTTTCACTTCTGCAGAACGCGTTCAGTCCGTCACATCCGCAGAACAGGCAGATGGTTCTTGCTCTTGCTCTCTCTACAAGGATTCTGGGTGCAGAGGGAGCATGCCGTGTCCACGGAGGCGGCTTTGCCGGAACAATTCAGGCCTGTGTGCCTTCGGATTACAGAGGAAGGTATATTGAGCAGATGGAAAGGGTATTCGGAAAGGGCAGTGCCATGGTTGTGAAGGTGGCAGACGGGCGCAGAGCCTGACGGCCCCGGGAACTTACTGCTACTGTGGCCCGCAGCCCATGATATTACGGAATAAAGTGTCTTATGGCCTCTGCTACAACACCTTCGTTGCAGTCTGCCTTTGTAACATATGTGGCCTGATCCTTGACGTCCTGAGGTGAGTTTGCCGCGGCAACGCTTATGCCGGCCTCCCTGAACATGAACAGGTCATTGTAATAATCTCCGCAGACCATAACCTGGGACTTGTCTATGCCGTAGTAGCGGCAAAGTCCGCGTACTGCGTTGCCCTTGTCCGCAACGGGGTGCACAACCTCAATGTAGGTGGGGCCGGACATGAAGAACTTGACCTTCTGAGGGTCGCAGGAGGACTGAAGAATGTGCAGGAACCTTACGGCTCTGTCATAGTTTGTCTCGGAGACAAGGAATTTGTTGGGACAGAACCTGTCCAGCACCTCTTTCTGAAGATCATTCACATAAATGCCCCTCACACTGGTAATGGTTTTCTCAACCTTCAGCCAGTAGGGATCTGCTTTTGTGACATCCGTGTACCAGTGGTAGTGGTGATAGGCGTACAGCGTCATGCCCTCCCTGTTGGCAAGTTCATTGACCTGCCTGCATACAGAGCTGTCCAGGGTGTAATCCTCTATGATATTACCGTTCTCATCCTCCAGCATGGCGCCTCCCAGAGAGGAGACCGCACCTGAGATTCCAAGTGCGTCCATGTAGTGACGTGTTGAGGGAGAAATGCGGCCTGAGGTGATTGCAATGCGGATTCCCAGTGCTTCAGCACGGCGCACTTCATCAATATTCACCTGCGGGATGTTCTTGTTGTCATCCACAAGAGTGCCGTCAATATCAAGACAGATCATTTTTATGGGGCTCATAGGCAAATGTTAGCATCAAGACAACCTTGAAAGCAACAAGGCCGCACGGTAGGATTAAGCCATGAAGTGCGTGATTCTTGCCGCAGGCTATGCCACACGGCTCTACCCCCTTGCGGAAAACTTCCCCAAGGCCCTGCTCAACGTGGGGGAAAAGACAATCCTGGACCATCTTTGTGATGACATAACCTCCTGCGGGGTGAACGAGTACATACTTGTCTCCAACCACAGGTTCATAGAGCATTTTGACAGATGGGCGGCCCTGCGCGCATCAAAAAACGCCGAGAAGTTCACCGTACTTGATGACAAGTCCACTGACAACTCCAACCGCCTGGGTGCTGTGAGGGACATTGAGTTTGCCATAAGCGAATGCGCCCTTGACGAGGACCTGCTGGTCATAGCCGGTGACAACGTTCTGGAGTTCAGTTTCTCGCACTTTCTCAACTACTACAAAGAAGCGGGAACCTCATGCATCATGCGCTGGTATGAGAAGACCCTGGTGCCCGAAAAAAAATACTGCGTGTGCACCGTGGACGGTACGGGCAGGGTCCTTGAAATGCGCGAGAAGGTGACCAACCCCTCTTCCCACTGGCTGGTCCCGCCGTTCTACATCTACACGGCTTCCGACCTCAGGCTCATAGGCCCCGCACTTGCATCCGGCTGCCCGGCCGATGCCCCCGGCTCCCTTGTCCAGTTTCTCTGTCCTCAGACAGTTTTCCATGCAATGGAAATGCCTGCAAAAAGGTATGACATAGGCACAATCGAAAGCTACGAAGAGGTGTGCAGAACCTACAGGGGCATAATCTGCTGAAAACCCGCTGAAAACTATTTATTGAAGAATTCCTGCAGTTTGGGAAACGTTGCCGTGAAGTGCAGATGCTTTCTGTAGAAGTGCGAGAATACCTTGATGATTGAGCCGTTGATCAGGGCGCAGACCACGGTTCCCGTCTTCACTCCCACAAAGACCCAGAGCCCGAAGAAACAGAAGGACATAACAACGGAAATCAGCATGCTGGATATGTCATAGCATGTTTTGAACTTGTGAATCTCAATGTCAAAGGCCTTTGAAACCTCCTTTACGAACAGCTCATAGACCTCCGGCGGAATGTAGGTGTGAAACACCAGGGAGATGCCCGCACAGCACAGAAGGATTCCCGCAATGTACATGGCAAGGCGTTGCCCCATGGTGTCCGTAGCCAGAGTGGCGGTCAGACCCATGCAGAAATCCAGCATGAAGCCGTAGATTACCGCCGTGACAAAGGAGAAGAACCAGCTGATGCGGAACTTTCTCAGAACCAGCATCATGACCAGCAGAAGCACGAACTGGAGCATGTATTCGGCAGTTCCGAATGTGAAGAAACTCCACACAGGGTTCAGCTTCCTGTAGATGAGGTATGCCGGGGCCACAACCATGGACACGCCGAAGTCCGGTTTTTCCATGAAGGAGACCCCAAGGGCAGTAATGAAAAGGCCCAGAATGTAGGCAAGTTCCTTGCTGAAAGTCAGTTTCTTCCCAACGCTGTTTTCCATGGCCTCCATTATATCGTAAGCTATTCGGACCATATAGACCCGCAAGACGAATTTCAATAAATTAATCAGTATGATTAAAACACTTGCAAAGAGCATAAGAGAATATAAGAAGGATGCCTTACTGACACCGCTTTTCATGATTGGAGAGGTGTCCATGGAGTGCATACTGCCGCTGGTCATGGCATCGCTTATCGACCACCTCTACACCGAGAACATGTCCGAGCTGCTCAGATACGGGGCAATCCTTTTGTGCATGGCCCTGTTCTCGCTGCTTTGCGGAGTAATGTCCGGACGCTATGCTGCAAGCGCAAGTGCCGGCTTTGCCTCCAACCTGCGCCATGACATCTTCTACCGCGTGCAGGATTTCTCATTCAGCGACGTTGACCGCTTCTCCACATCCAGCCTCATAACCCGCATGACAACGGATGTCACAAACGTCCAGATGTCATTCATGATGCTCATCAGAACCGCTGTCAGAAGCCCGCTCATGCTCATCTTCTCCGTCATCATGAGTTTCAGAATCAACTCCGGAGTTGCAATTATATTCCTGGCCGTAGTTCCCGTTCTGGGAGTGGGAATGTACCTCATAGCCTCCCATGCCTTCCCCATCTTCAAGAGGATATTCAAGAGATACGATGCAATGAACAACTCCGTCCAGGAGAACGTGAACGGCATAAGGGTGGTCAAGTCCTTTGTACGTGAGGCCTATGAGATTGAGAGGTTTGAGAAAACCTCCGGAGAGGTGAGGAAGGACTTCCGCTTTGTTGAAAGAATCCTTGCCCTGAACGGACCGCTCATGATGTTCTGCGGCTACGGCGCCATGCTCTTCATCTGCTACATAGGAGCAAGGATAATCATTTCATCCGGAGCCACGGAGATGACCCCCGGCCAGCTCTCATCGTTCATGACATACGGCATTCAGATCCTCATGTCCATGATGATGCTCTCCATGATTGTTGTCACATGCGCCATTTCCTTTGAGAGTGCAAAGAGAATAGTTGAGGTCCTGAACACGGAAAGCACGCTCAAGTCACCTGAAAACGGGATTACGGATGTAAAGGACGGAAGCATAGACTTTGAGGGAGTGTGCTTCAGATACGGCGGCCAGAGCGGCCCGGACGCCCTCAACAACATTGACCTTCACATTGAAAGCGGAAAGACCATAGGCATAATCGGCTCCACCGGTTCTTCCAAGACAACCCTGATCCAGCTCATTCCCAGACTCTACGACACAAGCTCCGGTACTGTGCGTGTGGGAGGCCGGGATGTCAGGGAATATGATCTAAATGCACTCAGAAAGCAGATTTCCGTTGTGCTTCAGAAGAACGTCCTGTTCTCCGGCAGCATAAAGGACAATATAAGATGGGGCAGGGAAGATGCCACTGACGAGGAGATTGAACAGGTTTGCCGCATAGCCCAGGCGCATGATTTCATAATGCAGATGCCCGGAGGCTATGATGCAAAGATAGAGCGCGGCGGAACCAACGTCTCCGGCGGACAGAAGCAGAGACTCTGCATTGCCCGCGCACTCATCGCTAAACCCAAAGTCCTGATTCTGGATGACTCCACAAGTGCCGTAGACACCAGAACGGACGCAATGATCAGAAAGGGCCTGAAGGAGTACATCCCCGGCACCACAAAGATCATAATTGCCCAGCGCGTTGCCTCGGTTGAGGACGCGGATGAAATAATTGTCATGGAGAACGGAAGCATAGCAGAACGCGGAAGCCATGATGAACTTATCGCCCGCAAGGGCATTTACTATGAGGTCCGGCAGTCCCAGACCCACATGAAGGAGGAAGCCTGATGCCCGGTCCGCGTAACAGAATGCAGCTTGACAGAAAGGGCGGCATGAAGCCGCAGATCACAAAAGGCACCTTCAAGAGGGTTCTGGGTTATGTCTGGCGTGACTACAGAAAGCAGATGCTTCTGGTCACCTTCTGCATAATTGCAGGCTCGGCGGCCTCTCTTGTATCCACCGTTTCACTCAGAAGGCTCATAGACAATGTCATTGTGCCCGGCCTGGACATAGGGCTTCAGGGCGTGTGGCATGACCTTGTGGGAATACTTCTCACAATGGGCGGCTTCTACGCGGCGGCCATTATCACCAACCTGATCCGCGGCCTGACCATGGCGGAGGTTACCCAGGGCACCCTCATGCACCTGAGAAACGACATGTTCTCCAGGATGGAGACGCTGCCCATCAGATATTTTGACGTGAACCAGCACGGTGAGATAATGTCCACCTACACCAATGACACGGACTCCGTGCGTGAGCTTGTGGGGCGGTGCATCCCCTCGCTGATAGAGAGCGCGCTCTCGGTTGTGACGGTGTTTGCAATGATGCTGGTCTACAGCGTCTGGCTCACCCTGGCCGTGCTTGCCGGCCTGTTCTTCATAGTCAGGCTCTCCTCCTCGGTGGCCGGAAAATCCGGAAAATACATGGCCGGACAGCAGAGGTCACTCGCGGCGGAAGAAGGCTTTGTGGAGGAAATGATGGAAGGCCAGCGCGTGGTGAAGGTCTTCTGCCACCAGGACAGGGCCAAGGAGGATTTTGACCGCCTCAACGCCCAACTGCGCAGCGACGGCACCAGGGCCACGCGCTTCGGAAACATCCTGGGCCCCATAAACAACAACATGGGCAACATACTCTACGTCCTCATTGCGCTTCTGGGCACTCTCCTGGTGCACTTCGGGGTGACAAACATAGGCCTGGGCGGCATAGGCGCCATCTCAACGGGCATCATAGTCTCCTTTCTCTCCATGTCCAAATCCATGACCCAGGTCATAGGCAACCTCTCCATGCAGGTCAACATGTTCACCATGGGCCTGGCCGGCGCCTCCCGCATCTTCACCCTCATTGACCAGGAAAGCGAGCAGGACAAGGGCTACGTCACCCTTGTGAACGTGGAGCATGACAGTCAGGGCAACATAGTTGAAAGCCCCAGGCAGACCGGGGAATGGGCCTTCCGCCACCCCCACACGGCAGACGGCAGCATAACATACACCCCGCTGCGCGGCGATATCTACATGGAGCACGTGGACTTCGGTTACACTGAGGACAAACAGGTCCTCTTTGACATGTCCCTCTACGCCAAGCCCGGCCAGAAGATAGCCTTTGTCGGAGCCACAGGTGCGGGTAAGACCACAATCACAAACCTGCTCAACAGGTTCTATGATATTGCGGACGGCAAGATCCGCTATGACGGAATCAACATCACAAAGATAAAGAAACCCGACCTCAGGCGCTCTCTGGGCATAGTTTTACAGGATGTAAACCTGTTCACAGGAACAGTCCTTGAGAACATAAGGTACGGGCGCCTTGACGCCACGGACGAGGAGTGCATGGCCGCGGCAAAGCTTGCCAACGCAGACAGCTTCATTGTCAGGCTCCCTCAGGGTTACAACACAGTGCTCAAGGGTAACGGTTCCAGCCTCTCCCAGGGACAGAGACAGCTCATCTCAATAGCCCGTGCCGCTGTTGCAAATCCGCCTGTCCTGATCATGGATGAGGCCACCAGTTCTATTGATACCAGAACAGAGGCCATTGTCCAGAAAGGCATGGATAATCTCATGAGCGGACGCACCGTCTTTGTAATTGCCCACCGCCTCTCCACAATCAGGAACAGCAACGCAATCATGGTCCTTGACCACGGCCGCATCATTGAGCGCGGGACGCACGAGCAGCTTCTGGAGCAGAAAGGCACCTACTGGCAGCTTTACACCGGCGCTTTTGAGCTCTCCTGAGCAGTGTTAGCACATTTATGTGCACTTTTTCAGGGAATGTTCATGAGAACGTAATATAAATCCGGCCTAAATCAGGGGAATTTATATTAAAAGTAATATAAAAAACCCTGTTTTAAGGCACTTTTATATTACACCACTTCCCGTATAAGACCCTTAAATCAGGTACTTCTCTATTATAGTGTTGATATAGAGGGCGCTCAGGGGGCATTTTGAGGACTCAAAACTAAGAATCAGGTTGCGTCCGGGTGTGTATCCGCTCCTCACATAGTCATTGAGCTTCTGAAGATTGTCCATGCAGTAATCCTCATCTCCCATCTTGCCCAGATGTTCCCATACTATCTCCTGTCTTGTCCGTTTGTTGAGAATTGTGAAATCAGGCTGAACAGTATATTCATGTCCGTCTTTATCTTCCAAAGTGTGATTGATCTCATAATGGTAGGGAATGCCCCTGAGGGACAGCCTGTCTGCTATAATGCACTCACTTTTGGAGCGTACGTATTCACCTTTCATGGTTTTATACGGAGTCTCATCAAGTACTTTTCTCCTGTAGCAAATCTTGTTCTGCCACTTGCGGGCATAATCCTCATCCGTAAGAGGTGCGGGAACTGTAAGATTTCTTATCTGCTCGGGAAGTTCTTCCCATACTTTTTCTGCGTCATTTTCCGAATCGGACTTGTCTAGAATCTCAAGGCATTTTTTCAACAGGATCATCTCTTTCCCGATTGCAGTTAAATACTTTTTGTTTCTGTACTTCTCTGCATATTTGGTCAATTGTTCCTTGTTTGTGTTACCCAAGTACTTCCCGTTGCTGTCTCTTTTATTTCTTCGTAGATAGTATCTTGTTTTCCCGTTTACGGTTTTCCAATAAAGTTGTTCCTCAGTGCTGTTTGAAGGACATTCCTCAATAATTAATTTCATGTTTTGAAGCTCTTCAAACCTTTCTTTCATCTTCGATTCAATCTGCCGTTTGTTCACTATTAGTAATCCTCCTGTGAAGAAATAAGTCTTTACATATACTTATGTCGTTTCGCGGCTTTTTTCTCCCCCCGAAAAAACAGGATAATTACTTTTGAGTAAACAATATAAAAAAATTTTCATATGCTCTTGAACACGGATGTGCAAGGCAAGAAACAGATGCCGATCTGCAGGGCCGGGTATTGTCTTTCTTACTTAAGTACGCTTGAATAAGGTTGTATGGCATTTTTCAGCACCCGGCGGTCTGAAACAGACATGACCTCGGGAAATGTTTTCAATCTTCTTCTGGGCTTTGCGCTGCCCCTGCTTCTGGGAAACATATTCCAACAGCTTTACAATACCGTGGACACATGGGTTGTGGGAAACTTTGTGGGAAAACAGTCATTTTCCGCTGTGGGAACGCTCAGTTCGGTTACCAATGCCATAATAGGGTTCTTCATGGGCTTTTCAAGCGGAGCCGGTGTGGTAATATCCAGATACTACGGCTCTCATGAACCGGAGAACGTGGAAAAGGCGGTGCATACCTATGTTGCACTGACAGCGATATTCTGCGTCATTGTCACGACAGCGGGCATACTGAGCGTGCCTCTGATGATAAGGATACTCAACTCCCCGCAGGAGGTTGCCGTACACCAGAAAACCTATCTTACAATATACTGCGCGGGCGTTTCCGGACTTCTGATATACAATGCGGGAGCCGCTATCCTCAGGGCGGTGGGCAACTCAGTCCATCCGTTCATCTTCCTGGTTGTGACAACCGTCCTGAACATGGGTCTGGATCTGCTGTTTGTGATCGGTTTCAGGATGGGGACCGCCGGAGTGGCTTTTGCCACAATCCTTGCACAGGCCATCTCGGCAGCACTTGTGGTGAGGCTGCTTTTCACCACGGATTCACAGGTAAGGGTGAGAATCAGCAGGATAAGGGTGGACAGGGAAATGCTGGGACAGATAATCAGCATAGGTCTTCCCGCCGCACTTCAGCTTTCAATCACGGCCTTCTCGAATGTCTTTGTCCAGAGGTACATAAACTACTTCGGAACGGACGTTATGGGCGGCTGGACGGCGTACTCCAAGATAGACCAGCTTTTCTTCCTGCCCATGCAGTCTCTTGCTCTGGCGGTTACCACATTTGTAAGCCAGAATCTGGGTGCGGGGCACGTAAGACGTGCCAGAAAGGGCTCCACAACCTGCCTCCTGATGGCGCTGTCCTCAACAGCATTCCTGGTTTCAATAGTCATGATTTTTGCACCCACGTTTGTGGATTTCTTCATTGATGACAATGAGGAGAAGGTCATTTACTACGGTGCCCTGTTCCTGAGGATGAACGGTCCGTTCTTCCTTGCAGCCTGCGTTCATCAGATTTACTCGGGTGTTATCCGTGCCGCCGGAAGAAGCGGCCTTGCCATGTTCCACATGCTTTTCTCATTTGTGGTGTTCAGACAGATTTATCTCTTTGTAATGACAAGATATATTCTCAACACTCCGCAGAGTGTGGGCATAAGCTACCCAATAGGGTGGGTGTTGTGTGCAACTCTTGTGTTTGTCACATACCTCATTGTGTTTCCCAAGGAGAAGGGCACTTTATTTACAAAATAAAGTCTTTGATATAACCTTCTCCCTTGGTATGAGCTTTGATTTGTTTCTGGACATTGCAAAAGACGCATTTTTTGACAGCATAAAGGTATTTGTATTTGTTTTTGCATTTCATATGCTCCTGTCCTTCTTTGAAGACAGAATTGCCTCCATTCTTGTCAGCAAAAGAAACAGGGCACCTGTTTTCGGTGCGCTTTTCGGCCTGATTCCGCAGTGCGGGACAAGCGTCCTGGCCTCGGATCTCTATGTGCGTGGGTTTCTCTCCATGGGAACACTGCTTGCCGCCTTTCTGAGTTGCAGCGATGAGGCTGTGATAATAATCATGACATCCGGAAGGCGCATGGATACACTGTTGCCGCTTCTGGGACTCAAGTTTGCCATAGGTACGGTTGTGGGTCTTGCTGTGAACGCACTGGTGAAGAAGGCGGGGTGTGACAGCATGGAAGAGGGCTCAATCCACTACGAGGGGCATGCCCACTCGGAGACAAAACTTGTTGCACATGTTCTGCATCCGCTTCACCACTCGCTGGGAATATTCATCTATGTACTGGTTATCAACCTTGTGCTGGGTGTGATCATTGGGCTTGCCGGAGAGGATGCACTTGTTTCATTCATTAGTTCAGGAAGGTATTTTGCACCGGTTCTTGCAAGCATTGTGGGGTTGATCCCCAACTGCGCGTCCAGTGTTCTGCTGACCGAGCTGTATCTGAACGGGTCGCTGGCCTTCGGGTCCCTGCTGGCCGGGCTTTTGGTCAATTCGGGCCTGGGCGTGCTGATTCTCTTCAAGAAGAAAAACACCGTAAACAACGCTTTTGTCATTGTGGGAATATGTTTTGCGGTGTCCGTGGTCTCGGGTTACGTGACCTGTCTGGTGGCGGGGTTCTGATATGTTCAGGCGTTTTGTTTCCTACTACGGGCCTCACAAAAAGATGCTGGTGCTGGACATGCTGGCGTCATTCATGATCTCAGTCATAGGCATGGTCTACCCGGTCATCACCCGCAGGATGCTCAACATCTATATCCCGAACCGGATGTATGAAAACATTGTAAAACTGAGTATTGCGGTGCTCCTGCTGTACATTCTGCGCATGATGCTCAAGTATTTTGTTCAGTATTACGGCCACCTGATCGGGGTGCACATGCAGTCCCGCATGAGGCGTGACCTGTTCGAGCACCTTGAGAAGCTGCCGTTCAGCTACTATGACAACCATGAGACCGGCCGCATCATGACACGCATCACCAGTGATCTCTTCGAGGTGGCGGAGCTTGCCCATCACGGCCCGGAAAACCTGCTGATCAGCTCCACAATGATAATCCTGTCGTTTGCCTACCTGTGCACCATTGAGTGGCATCTGACCCTCATCATCTTCTGCTGCGTGCCGGTCCTGGTGTGGGTCACGCTTCACTACCGCAAGGCCTTCCGCAAAGCCTTTGATGACAGGCGCAAGAGCAATGCGGTCATCAACGCCGCGGTGGAAAGCAGCATAACAGGCATCCGTGTGACCAAGGCCTACACCAACTCGGACATTGAAATTGAAAAATTCGGAAAAGGGGACAGCCAGTTCATAGACGCCTCAAAACGCGCCTACCGAGCCATGGCCGCCTTCTTTGCCTCCACAACCTTTGTCACGGACATCTTCAACGTGGTCATACTGCTGGCCGGCGGCCTTTTCCTCTATGCCGACCGCATCACCTTCGGCGATTACTCCACCTTCATCGTCTCCGTCAATCTGTTCATAAATCCTTTGAACACATTGATTAACTTTGTGGAACAATACCAGAACGGCGTAAGCGGGTTCAGGCGTTTCTGTGAGATTATGGACACCGAGCCCGAGAAGGACGCCGAGGGCGCCGTTGACCTTGAGAACGTGAAGGGAGACATTGAGTTCCGTGATGTCAACTATTCCTATGAGGCCTCACAGGAGGTTCTGCACAATATTGACCTGACCATTCCGGCCGGCAGGAAACTTGCCCTTGTGGGTCCCTCCGGCGGAGGAAAGACAACGCTCTGTCACCTTCTTCCCAACTTCTATGACATCAAGGCCGGAAGCGGAACCATTCTGATTGACGGACAGGACATAAGGCACCTTACCCGTGAGAGCGTGAGGAAAAACATTGGAATTGTCCAGCAGGACGTGTTCCTGTTCAACGGAAGCATCCGTGAGAACATTCTCTACGGCCACCCGTCCGCAACGGAGGAAGAGGTGGTTGAGGCTGCAAGAAGGGCCAACATCCATGATTATGTGATGAGCCTTGAAAAGGGTTATGACACCGAGATTGGCGAGCGGGGTGTGAAACTTTCCGGCGGCCAGAAACAGAGACTGAGCATTGCACGGGTATTTCTCAAGAACCCGGCCATCCTGATTCTTGATGAGGCTACAAGTGCCCTGGACAACACCACTGAGGTTCTTATCCAGGAGGCCCTGGACGAGCTTTGCAAGGGCAGGACCACCATAGTGGTTGCCCACAGGCTCTCAACCGTCAGAAATGCAGACGAGATTGCCGTTATCATTGACGGCAGGGTTGAGGAGCAGGGCACCCATGAAGAGCTTATGAAGACCGGCGGAACCTATGCAAAACTGTACTCCCTGCAGTTCAGGGACAATGACCTGATTTCTTAGGTCTTAATTTCCTGGTTTCTGTTTTAATTCCGGCATGATATAATGAACGCCCCGGATGGGACAGGTTAAATAGGAGATTTATATGAAGAGTCTTGTTGCTTATTTTTCACATGAGGGAGAAAACTCCGTCAATTTCGATATCAAAAACGTAAAGAAAGGTCATACAAGGACTGTGGCCGAGAAGATTGCCGACATGACCGGCGCTGATATTTTCCGCATTGTCCCCGAGGAGCCCTATCCCTCGGATTACGATGCCGTATGCAGAAGAGCCCAGGCCGAGTATGAGGACAACATCCACCCTGCAATCAAGGCTCCGTTCACATCCTTGGACAGCTATGACACAATCTACATAGGTTTTCCCATCTGGTTCCGCAGTTATCCGCGCGTGATTGCCAGTTTCATCGACTGTTTTGACTTTACGGGAAAAACAGTCAAACCCTTCTGCACCAATGAGGAAGGCGAGTTCGGCATGGCCGACATGGAGCTTGAGAGGGCTGTCAAGGCCAAGGGCGGAAAGACGGAAAAAGGTATTGCCTTCAGAGGTTCTGATGTTGAGAACTGTGATGATGCGCTGAGAAAATGGTTGCAGTGAGAGCGTAATAGGGATAACATAACCATACATATTGAATTGAATCTTCAGGGCAGGGTGTAATTCCCGACCGGCGGTATAGTCCGCGACTGCCGAAAGGCATTGATTCGGTGAAATTCCGGAACCGACAGTAAAGTCTGGATGGGAGAAGATGATGTGACCGGAAGGTCGACATTGCCCTGCAGATCATGCGGGGTTTTTTATTCCCCGGAAGGCGGGAACGTGACGGACAGACAGTTCATGAGAAGAGCAATTACTCTTGCTTCCAGAGGGCAGGGATGGTGCCATCCCAACCCTATGGTGGGCTGTGTCATTGTCAAAGACAACGTGATCATAGGGGAAGGATATCACAGGCGCTGCGGAGATCTTCATGCCGAGCGCAATGCACTTGCCTTGGTCAAAGGCAGTGCTGAAGGGGCCACGCTCTATGTCACTCTTGAGCCCTGCTGTCACTACGGCCGCACGGCCCCCTGCACTCAGGCTATAATAGAGAACCGCATTGCAAAGGTTGTGGTTGGTTCACGTGATCCCAACCCAAAGGTGAGCGGTAAGGGTGTCCGTATTCTCAGGGATGCCGGAATTGAGGTTGTGACTGACTTCATGAAAGAGGAGTGTGACAGACTCAACCCGGTTTTCTTCCGGTACATAACCACCGGCCTTCCGTACGTGACCATGAAGTATGCCATGACACTGGACGGAAAGACCGCAACAAAGACAGGTGCCTCCAGATGGATTTCAGGACCTTCCTCTCTGAAAGAGGTTCACAGAATGCGCCATGCCAATATGGGAATAATGGTCGGAATTGGAACGGTTCTGACTGATGACCCGCTTCTGACCTGCAGAATCAGGGGAGGAAAGAACCCTGTGCGCATAATCTGTGACAGCTCTCTGCGCATTCCCCTTGAAAGCAACTTGGTAAGGACTGCTGATAAAGTAAGAACAATTGTAGCCTGCGCAACAAATTATGACAGTTCAAAAAAACAGGAACTGGAGCGCAGAGGTGTTGAGGTTCTGGTCATTCCCGGTGAAGACGGAAAGGTTGATTTAAGACAGCTGATGAAGAAGCTGGGCTCCATGGAGATAGACAGCATAATGCTGGAAGGCGGGGCCGGACTCAACGCCTCAGCCCTTGAGGCGGGGATTGTGAATGAGATAAGGGTCTTTGTGGCTCCGAAGGTATTCGGCGGCAGGGCTGTCTCTCCGGTGGAGGGGCAGGGCGTTGAATTACCGTCCCAGGCCTGGATGTTCAGCCTCAAGGGTGTGAAACGCCTGGGAGAAGATATAATGCTGAGCTATGTATCGGAGGAAAAATGTTCACGGGAATAGTTGAGGAAAAGGGAAAGATCCTTGCAAAGAACTCGGGCAGTATCACCGTAGGGGCTTCAACAGTGCTTGAAGGCACAAAGGTTGGAGACAGCATAAGCGTGAACGGAATCTGTCTTACCGTGACAAGTCTGGGCAGGGACCGCTTCACGGCGGATGTCATGCCTGAGACCCTCAGGCGCAGCAGCCTTGGCAGGTGCAGTGTATCAGATGCCGTGAATCTTGAGCGGGCCATGCCTGCAAACGGGCGTTTCGGAGGCCACATAGTCAGCGGCCACATAGACGGAACCGGTACAGTGCAGAGTATAAGGACAGAGGGCAATGCAAAGTGGATATGTATATCCTGTGTACCTGAAATGCTGAAAACCGTTGTAGAGAAGGGCTCTGTCACGCTTGACGGAATAAGCCTGACGGTTGCTGAGGTTAGCGCGGATTCCTTCTGTGTATCAATCATCCCGCATACTCTTTCGGAGACGGCTCTGGGAGACAGGAAGGCGGGTGATATTGTGAATATTGAGACAGATATAATCGGAAAATATGTTGAAAAACTGATGGGGCGCAGTGAAGAAAAAGGCCTCACTCTGGATTATCTGAAGGAGATGGGATTCTGATGAAGTATGACACCATAGAAAAGGCTCTTGATGACCTGAGAGCAGGAAAAATGATTATGGTCACGGATGACCCCGACAGGGAGAACGAGGGAGACCTCATCTGTGCGGCCCGGTTTGCTGACACGGAGAAGATCAACTTCATGGCAAGCCTTGCAAAAGGCCTTATCTGCACACCCATGAGCAGTGAGATTGCCTCCCGCCTGAACTTCCAGCCCATGGTTGCCGAGAACACGGACAACCACGAGACGGCCTTCACGGTGAGCGTGGACCACAGGGAGACAACAACCGGAATTTCGGCTGCCGAGAGGGCTCTGACCATAAGAAAGTGTGTGGATCCTGCATCCGTTCCTGCCGATTTCAGGCGCCCGGGACACACTTTTCCTCTTATTGCCAAAAAAGGCGGGGTGCTTGTCAGAAACGGTCACACCGAGGCTACGGTGGACCTTCTCAGGCTTGCAGGCCTTGACCAGTGCGGTGTGTGCTGCGAGATCATGGCAGATGACGGACACATGATGCGCACGCCCCAGCTGTTCAAGTTTGCGGAAAAGTACGGCCTGACATTCATAACCATAAAGCACCTTCAGGATTACTGCAGGACCCATGAAAGCCACGTTGTCCGTGAGGCACAGGCCAATCTGCCCACACAGTACGGATCTTTCAGGATGTTCGGCTATGTCAACGACATTACCGGAGAGCACCATGTGGCACTGGTAAAGGGAGACATTGGTGACGGAGAGAATGTTCTGTGCCGCGTCCATTCGGAGTGCCTTACCGGAGACGCCTTCGGATCCATGCGCTGTGACTGCGGCCTTCAGCTTCAGAATTCCATGAAGATGATTGAGAAGGAAGGACGCGGAATAATCCTGTACATGAGGCAGGAGGGCCGCGGGATAGGACTTATCAACAAAATCAAGGCCTACGCCCTTCAGGAGCAGGGTCTGGACACCGTTGAGGCCAACGAGAAACTTGGTTTCTCCGCAGACCTGCGTGAGTACTGGGTGGGAGCCCAGATACTCAGGGACCTTGGAGCAAAATCACTCAGGCTGCTTACAAACAACCCTGAGAAGATATACGGATTATCTGACTTCGGTCTTAAGATTGCCGAGCGCATCCCCATTGAGATACCGCCCCAGCAGTACGACCGCAGATACCTTATGACAAAGAAAACAAAAATGGGACATCTTTTGGAAGATGTCTGACAGGAGAGAAAAATGGCAAATATCAGAACTGTTGAAGGAAAAGTGGTTGCCCCCAAAGACATGAAAGTAGGCATTGTTGCATCCAGATTCAATGAAATCATTGTAACAAAGCTCCTCGGCGGCGCAGTGGACGGCCTGGTCAGACACGGCGTTGAGGCAGAGAACATCACCGCAGCATGGGTTCCCGGCGCATTTGAGATTCCCGCCGTTGCAAGCCGCATGGCAAAGAGCGGAAACTATGACGCAGTTATCTGCGTAGGTGCCGTTATCCGCGGCGATACAAGCCACTATGACTACGTCTGCAATGAGGTTTCAAAGGGAATTGCCCAGGTGGGTATGGCAACCGGAGTTCCCGTACTGTTCGGAATTCTCACAACGGAAAACATTGAACAGGCCATTTCACGTGCAGGTTCCAAGTCCGGAAACAAGGGCTATGACTGCGCACTCTCGGCAATTGAGATGGTGAATCTTCTCAAACAGCTCTGAGATGCAGAAGACAGACCGCACCTATGTTGCCTCGGTATTGCCGGCAAGGGATGAGAATGCACAGAAAAACGCCTACGGAAGGCTCCTCATAGCAGGGGGAAGCGTTCCGTACTCAGGCTCGGTGTGCCTTGCCGCAAAGGCAGCAGTCCACTCGGGCTGCGGTCTGGTCTATGCCGCCGTACCTGCCCCCATCTGGGCTGTTGAGGCAACAAAGCTCCAGGAGGCCATGTGCCTCCCCATGCCTTCAGCTTCATTTGAATATGGCGGCTTTTTTACGGAGGAGGCAGCAGAGCCTCTTCTTGAACGTCTTGAGAAGTGCAGCGTTCTGGCAATTGGGCCGGGACTGGGACGTGACAGCCGCACAGTCTCCTTTGTTCTCAAAGTCCTTGAAACAACGGAAAAACCCGTTGTAGTTGATGCAGATGCACTTTTTGCCCTTGGGACTGATCTGAAGGTGCTGGATGCCAGAAAGGGAAGAACAACCATCCTCACACCCCACACAGGAGAGTATTCGTTTCTGACCCGGGGAAGAACTGTTGATCCTGCGGACTTTGCCCGTGAGCACTCATGCATCCTTGTTTCCAAGAGCCACAGAACAAAAATCTATGCTCCTGACGGCAGGGCCATGGAAAACACAACGGGAAACAGCGGCCTTGCAAAAGGCGGAAGCGGAGACGTGCTGACAGGTCTTACCGGCTCCCTGCTCTGTCAGGGTCTTGATCCCTTTGATGCAGCCTGTGCCGCCGTGTGGATCCACGGAAGGGCCGCAGACCTTCTTCTTGAAGATTACACAGCCTACTGCATGGCTGCGGATCTGATAATAGACAAGGGTTTCCCCAAGGCCTTCGGAGATATCCAAAACAC
>CAMZFA010000018.1 GCA_947305945.1 uncultured Spirochaetales bacterium
AAGCAAATGCATCAGGGTATGCATCAGCTTATGCACATGAGCGCAATGGTACAAAGAACCCTCAAATATGAAAATTTGTACCAAAAAATGGTACAAATTTTAGTTGTTTACGGTCATTTTGTACCACTCTCTATGTTCAATCCCTGCCACAGGAAGGGCACATTGTGGGGATAAGCGAGGATAAGACAGGATAAGCGAGGATAAGCGGGGCAAATACAGGGTAAAGTTGAACAGAGGAGCGTGAGTTGTTAGAATTCAAGGCATGGGAACAATGTTTGTTGTGGCAACACCGATTGGAAATCTTGATGATATGACGCTCAGGGGAATTAAGACCCTGAAAGAGGCTCATGTTGTGGCCTGTGAGGATACAAGACACACTCTGAATCTGCTCAACCATCTCGGGATAACCGGAAAGCGCATGATTGCATGTCATGCACGCAATGAGGCGGCTTCGGCTCAGGGGATTGTGAAACTCCTTGAGGAGGGGCTTGATGTAGCTTACTGCTCGGATGCTGGAACGCCGGGTGTCAGTGATCCGGGAAGCCGCCTGGTCAATGTTGTAAGAGAAGCAGGTTTCCCGGTGGTTCCCATTCCCGGGGCAAGTGCTTCGGTAACGCTGATAAGCGTAAGCGGTCTTGCGGGAAAGACTTTTACATTTGAGGGTTTTCTCAGCCCCAAGTCCGGAAGAAGGAAGAAGAGGCTGGAAGAACTGCTCTCCCGTGATGAGGCTTTCATTATTTATGAGTCTCCGTTCAGAATCAGAAAGACACTTGAGGAAATAAATAACATTGCTCCGCAGAGGCGCATGGTGCTGGGCAGGGAAATGACCAAGACCTTTGAACAGTTTATAACGGGAACTGCCCGGGAGGTTCTGGATAATCTGAAGGTGGACAAGGGAGAGTTTGCTCTCTGTGTTCTGCCCTCTGCCAATACAGGTGCGGAAACAGAAGAAGAGGAAGAGGATAATGCTGACTGAGAAGAAGCTTCTCTCCCTGAAGGAACGCACCCGCTGGAGAAAGATCTCCATGATACTCTCTCAGAATGCCAGAGACCTCAAACTGGGCAAAAACGTTGATTGGACGTATCTGAATTCAATAATTCCGTTGTCCGGACTGGAGCCTGTGGACACTGAAAAGGCACTTGAGGACCCAAAACACGCCATGTTCATCCTGGAGGATTATGCCAATGCATTGCTCTGCCGTCTGGGAGCCGAGCCCAGCGACTGGGACTTTACGGACAGTGACGGGGACCTGGATGTTTCAAAGCGCCTGATTCAGGACAAGGTGCTTGTGCTTGACAGGTTGAGAAGTCCGTTCAACGTCGGGGCAATATTCAGAAGTGCGGACAGTTTCGGGATAAGGAAGATCATTCTGGTGGAGGGTACGGCAAATCCGGAGCACCCCAGGGCCAGAAGGACCTCCAGGGGATGCATTGATACGGTTGAGTGGGAGTTCATGACCGAGGAAGAGACTGTGCAGTACCTGAAGAGTGCCGGTACGGACATTATTGCGCTGGAACTTGGAGGAGAGGATGTGAATACCTATGCATATCGCCCGCAGGGGGTGGCTGTGCTGGGGAGTGAGGAGTTCGGAATCAGTCCGCTCATTCTTTCATGTTGCACAGGCAGGGTGAGCATTCCCATGGCGGGGACAAAGGGTTCCCTGAACGTTGCCGTGGCGGCCGGGATATTCATGCAGGCGTGGTTTGCACACGGCGCAAAAGCATAAAAGACTTGTATTCAGACACGTGAAATATTATATTTTCAAGGCAAGGAGTGGTTTTCTATGGAAAGAACTTACATCGGAAAAATTAAGGAAAATCTTGAAAAGGAAGTAGAGCTTTCCGGCTTTGTAGACACATTCAGAAATACCAGCGCAATGGCATTTATTGTGCTTAAGGATATCACGGGCAAGGTTCAGCTGACCATTGAGAAGGAAAAGCATCCCGAGATGCAGGATGCTCTGGCCGTTCTTACTCCGGATTCAGTTATTACCGTCACCGGCGTTGCACATGAGAGCGAGTACGTGAAGATGGGCGGCGTTGAGGTTATTCCGGATACTCTGAAGGTTGAGTCAGTTGCAGAGGCCCTGCCCATTGCCAGGGAGTATATTCCCGCAACAAAGAAGCATCAGGCAGTGGAGAAGAGCTCGGTTGACCAGAGGATTGACTACAGGTGGATTGACCTCAGAACAGACAGGAACCAGCTCATGTTCAAGGTCCAGACCCTGATGACAAAGTGCTTCAGAGATTTCCTTCTTGAGAGAAACTTCATGGAAATCCACACTCCCAAACTTATTGCTGCAGCCAGCGAGAGCGGCTCGGATGTTTTTGAGGTCAAGTATTTTGACCGCAGCGCTTATCTTGCGCAGAGCCCCCAGTTCTACAAGCAGATGGCCATGGCTGCAGGTTTTGAGCGCATTTTCGAGACAGGTCCCGTTTTCAGGGCCGAGAAGTCATTCACAAGCAAGCACTCCACTGAGTTCTCCGGTTTTGACCTTGAGTTCAGCTATGTCAAGGACCATTTTGATGTCATGAATATGGAAGCCGAGCTTCTGACTTACATGCTTGGAAAGGTCAAGGAGCAGTACGGAGACAAGATTGTAGAGCTGTACGGTCCGGAGATGGAAGTTGTTGTTCCCACTCTGCCGTTCCCGGTCATCAGACTTGCAGACCTCTATGATGAGCTTGAAAAGTGCTACGGTTTCACTGTTCCGGATTCCGAGAAGGGTGATCTTACGACAGAAGCCGAGAGACTGAGTTACAGATGGGTCAAGGAACACCACAACCACGAGTTCCTCTTCATCATTGACTACAGTGCCGACAAGCGCGCCTTCTACCACATGCGTGATGAGCGCGGAGTACCCAAGGGGTACGATCTTATCTGGCGCGGCGTTGAGATTACAACAGGTGCACAGAGAGAGCACAGATATGAGATTCTCAAGAAGCAGGCAGAAGAGAAGGGTCTTGCAGAAGACGTGAAGTTCTACCTTGACTTCTTCAGATACGGCTGTCCTCCGCACGGCGGATTCGGTCTGGGTATAGACAGAATGACCATGCTCTTCTTCAATGCCCACATCAACGAGGCCGAGTTCCTGTTCAGGAGCCCCAAGCGCCTTACACCGTAAAGTGAATTATCACGAACTGAGTGCTTCACAGGTCAGATTCTCTTATGACTTACAGAGGGTAAGTACTCTCCGCAGGGACTGCAGAAGGACCGGCGTTATCGGCCAGCCCAGAGCAATGTCGGCCCTGCGGATGGGTATGAGTGTGGGCACCAAGGGTTACAACATATATATAAGCGGAGAGGACGGCACCGGACGTCACAGCGCTGTGAAAACCATTGCACAGACACTTGATTTTGAGAAAACCGATGTTGTGAGTGTTTACAACTTCCACAATCCCGAGGCTCCGCTTGTCTTTCCCCTGCCTTCTCCGGCGGGGAAGGAACTTGCATCTTACATGCTTTCCGTTTCAGAAGGCTCCTGTTCCGAGGCTTCAGAATCTTTCTGCACATTCCCTGAAGTCAGGGCTTATCTTGCCTGTGTGCATAAAGCCCTGAAGAACGGAGATGACTGTGCTTCCCATTTCAGGGTGAAACTCCTCAAGGACGGTTCTTCGGAAGAGACCGTGCCCGTTGTTTCGGATTTGAGCCCGTCTGCTGCCGGACTGTTCGGTACCGTCTCAGGAAGCCCCGACAATTACCACCTGAACATTGTTCCCGGTTCTGTTCTCAATGCATGCGGCGGCTTTCTTGTGGTGAACATGAACCAGATTCTCAGCCAGCAGGGTCTTTGGGAAGCCATCAAGCTTTTTGCAGAGAGTTCTGCATTCAGACTTGCACTCGAGGGAAGCCGCAAGGAAGGTTCTGTAAGGCCTGCCGTTTCTCATCTTCCGGTCAAGCTGATTCTCATAGGTTCGGATGCTCTATATGACAAGATGTGCGAGACCGACGAGCAGTTCCTCAGGCTCTTCAAGGTTTGTGCGGAGTTTGATTTCTGCATGCCTGCAACTGATGAGAATGCGGGCGGAACCATAGCCTACCTTCTTGAGACGGCAGAGCAGGGCGGCCTCAAGGAGGTGACCGATGACGGTCTGTGTGAGCTTCTGCGTGCATCCGGACGCTATGCGGAGATGCAGGATGAGCTTACAACAAAGCTCTCATTCCTGGGAGACCTTCTTCATGAGGCGGACTATTTTGCTGATGAGGTAATTGATGCTCAGGCTGTGAAAAAGGCCATTGATGAGAGAAGTTTTGCAAACGGCATTACGGAGAGCAGGATAAACAGGGAGATTGAAACCGGTGAGATGATCATATCCCTTGAGGGCAGCAAGGTGGGTGTTGTGAACGGTCTTGCGGTCATGGACAGGGGTCTTGTATCATTCGGAACCCCGGCCGTTATCTCCGTTTCCGTGGCTCCCGGCTCGGAGGGCATTGTCAACATTGAGCATGAGGCCGGTCTTTCCGGTGAGATTCATGACAAGGGCCTTCTCATTCTGGAAGGATATCTTCGCAAGCAGTATGCAAGCAATTTTCCGCTTTCAATATACGCAGGAATATGTTTTGAACAAAGTTATGCGGAAGTTGACGGGGACAGCGCCTCAAGTTCGGAGCTGTTTGCCCTGCTGTCCGCCATAGGCGAGCTTCCGGTGCGTCAGGATATTGCCTGTACAGGTTCGGTCAACCAGCTCGGCAATATCCAGCCTGTTGGCGGGATAAACGAGAAGATTTCCGGTTTCTTTGACATATGTTCCATGAAGGGCCTTACGGGCCATCAGGGCGTCATAATTCCGAAGCAGAACATCCGCAGCCTGATTCTGCCCGAGCGTGTTGTGAAGGCGGTGGAGGAGAAGAAGTTCCACATCTACCCCATATCTACAATCGATCAGGGTATGGAGATTCTCACCCTGCGTGAGAGCGGTGAGCGCAACAGCAAGGGCGTGTTCCCGCCTGATACTGCAAACAGGATAATTGAGGATCGTCTCCGCAAGCTGTGCGGCCTGAGTCAGCGGGATAAATAATCCGGGAAGGTATTATTTCAGTCTGAGCTTGAGCTGATCGCCGCTTTCCGGCGCTTCGTTTATTGTGCGCTTGCGGACAACATCAGTTGTCATTGTATTTCTGTCAAAGTGGAAGTATTCAACCTTCTCGGCCGTGGCGCGGTAGATGAGCATGTACTGCTTCTGTGGGAAGAAGGAAACCGCAAGCACAAGGTCGCATTTTCTGCTGCCGCTCAGTTCCATGAGGGCCTGCTGCTCCTCTTCGGAGAGGTATTCGCTGCGGCAGACAACGGCAAGGGCAATCTGTCCGGTTTTCCTGTTGTGGATTACAATGTCCGGATTGATGGCCTTTCTGGACTTTGAGAGAACCGGGCACATGTCCACACTGAGATTCTCACAGCCCTCCGGCAGGGATTCTGCAAGCCTTGTTGCCAGACAGTGGGTCAGGGCAATGCGGTTGCGCGGCCATGCGTAAAGAGATTTGTCATTTTCCTCAAAAGCCTTCAGGGCCTGCGTGAACAGGTCAAACGCTCTCAGTTTCCTCATGGGTAAATAGTAGCACCAATAAGAGACTTCAACAAAGTTTTTCTTTGCCGTAAAATGAAATCATGAAACTCGGAAAACTTACGGAAGAACTTGAAATACTGTTGAACATTGAGGAGTTCAGGGGTTGTGACAACTCTCTGAACGGTCTTCAGGTGGGCAATGTCAACGCAGAGGTGAAAAAGGTTGCCTTTGCGGTGGATGCCTGTCTTGAAAGCTTCAAAGAGGCTGCAAAGGCTAAGGCCGATCTGCTTTTAGTGCATCACGGCCTGTTCTGGGGCAGAGACATTGCCGTTACCGGAACTCACTATGACAGAATCAAGACGCTTCTGGACGGCAATGTAGGTCTTTTCGGCTGCCATCTGCCGCTGGATGCACATCCGGTTCTGGGAAACAATGCCCAGATGGCTTTCAGGCTTGGTCTTGAGAACCTTCAGAGTTTTGCAGAATACCACGGTAAGAAGATAGGATGGGCCGGTACTCTGAAAGAGGAGCTTACCTGTGACCGGATAATAGAGGCCCTTGGGATACGCACTGATGCACATAATGTGATTATCCGCGGCGGAAAGGAAAAGAACAGGAGCGTGGGTATTGTCTCCGGCGGTGCAGCCCTTGATGTTGACCAGGCCATGGATCTTGGGCTTGATGTCTACATTACCGGTGAGAATTCCCACCAGACATACCATCCCTGCATTGAGAGGGGAATAAACATGCTGTGTCTGGGCCACTATGAGACCGAGACCTTCGGGGTGAAGGCCGTCATGAAGTATGTCTCGGAGCACTACGGCCTTGAAACGTGCTTTATTGATATTCCCACGACTTTGTAATACATTTGCCGTATGCCTGAAGAAAAAGGAAAGAAAACCCTTCATCTCATGCCTTTTGTTCTCACTGCCGTCATAGTTGTTGCAGACAGACTGTCAAAGAACTGGATTGTGGCCAACGTGAGCGTGGGAACAATATGGAAGAAGTACCTGGGTGACTTTCTCTGGATATGCCATTTCCGCAACACGGGTGTTGCGTTCAGCATGGGCAATACCCTGCCGTCCTTTGTCAGGTTCATTCTTTTCACCGTCCTTCCCATAGCAATAATGCTTTACATGGCTTATCTGATTGCCGCCGGAAGGAGCAGCCTTTCAAAGGCTCAGAGATGGATTACAGCCGGGGTGCTGGGCGGCGGAATAGGGACAATCATTGACCGTATTCTCTATTTTGACGAGGGTGTGGTGGACTTCATAAGCATAAAGTTCTACGGCATATTCGGTCTTGAGCGCTGGCCCACCTTCAACGTCAGTGACTCATGCGTTGTTGTCTTTGTCATCCTTCTGGCCATTACAATCCTTTTCTCCGACGGAGGCAAGAAGGCATGATTTACCTCCCGGAGAAATGCAACTGGTTCCCCTTCAGCGATGAGCCCCTTGTCCAGAGCCTGTTCTATGCGCCCAAGTTCTGCGACCCCCAGGTCCTCATGCCCGAGGAGTCATGCGACGGCAAGTGGCATCTGTTCTTCCATTCATGGATAGGAATCCACCATTTCATCTCTGACTCCGGCATTGAATGGGAGCCGCGCAGGATGATTGAGGTGCGCGGACACAGCCCCTTCATCTTCTATGAAAACGAAAAATACTATCTGATATACGAGAAGCACGAAAAGGAAATACCCTTTGTAGGCCAGAAGCGTGCCGACGGAGGCGGAGAAACAAGCTCCAGAATTGAAATCCGCTCTTCCACGGACCTTCTTGTGTGGAGCAATCCACGCCTGCTGCTGGACAGCCGCAACGTGCCCTATGCGGGCGATTACCTCAAATCCCCCCGCGTCTCAAGGCCTCAGATTATTAAAACCGACAAGGGGTACAGGCTGTACTTCGGAGCTTCACACCTGGCCCTTCCGGATACATCACAGAAGGTCTCCAGATACTTCGGTTATGCCGAATCTTCCGAGCTTTTCGGTCCCTACATCCTCCCTGAGAACCCCAAACCCATCATCGAACCGGAGCCGGATGACAAATGGTCGAATCTGGGCTGCGGAAGCATAAGAATCCTGAAGGTGGGCAATGATGTTTATGCATTCCAGTGCGGTGTTTACTGGAATCCTGCTGAAAAGAGAACACACTCGGCTCTTCTCATGCTCAAGTCCGCGGACGGCATTCACTTTGAGCGCATTCTGGACAAACCCATACTCCTGCCTTCGAACAGGGGCTGGGCCAGTTCATACATAATGGGCTGCGATGTCCGTTACCGTGAAAGCGAGAGATGCTGGTATTGTTATTTCAGTGCCAACGGAGAGACCGGGAAGAAGAATTCATTTGAGTCCATAGGCCTTCTCATAGGTGCCGTACCGGTCAGGACAATCAACCCAGAATACTGACGCTTCTGCCGTTTACAAAATCCCTTACAATTCCCATCATTTCCTTCCAGTCAGTTGCGGCCGGGAAGTTCAGCATGCCGTGAAGACGGCCCTGACACTCTATGAACTTTGCAGGTGTGTCGGCGGCATTGAGAGCCTCCGAGTACAGTTTTGCATCATCATGGAGCGGGTCAAGTTCGGCTGCTATGATAAGGGTTTCAGGAAGTCTGGAATTGTCCAGTGAAAGAAGGGGAGAGAACAGCGGATCAAGAATGTCCTTGGGCTCTCTCATATAGTTTGAAATGAAGAACATAAGGTCTCTGGTGGAGAGGAACGGATTGTCCTTGTGTTCCTCTATGCTTGCCGTCCTGAGCCTGCAGTCCGTTATGGGATCAATAAGGATGAGACCTGCCGGCATGGGAGCCTTTCTGTCCCTTGCAAGGCGGCATACGGCGGCGGCAAGGTTTCCGCCCGCACAGCTTCCCATCAGATAAATCTTGGTCGGGTCCGCCTTCCAGTATCTTGCACCCGTGTTTGCCCAGATGTAGGAACTGTAACAGTCCTCAACAGGGACGGGAAATTTGAATGCAGGGGCAAGTCTGTAGTCCACGGCAAGTACGGATGCTCCCGTAACATTGCAGATATTGGAACACACCGCACTGGTTATATCCATGTTGCCCAACGTCCAGCCTCCGTCATGGAAGTAGACTATGAGGGAGTTCTGAATGTCCGCCTGAATCTTTCTGTTTCTGAAAAGGTATCCGCTTATTGCTTCATCCCCGTTGACCGGGATGATGAATGACTCTGATTCAATACCGTGTCTGACCGGTCTGTAGAGCCATTTGAAGGCTCTCTTTTTTGTCAGATCCGCACTGTTGAAAGAGGAAATCTGAGCAGGTGTCATTGCGGACGTTTTCCCGTTCAGCAGGGCTTCTCTCATTCTGAGCATTTTCATGGTATAGGGCGGATAATTGCGTGCTTCCATACTTTCTGTTCTTAAATACAGATGATATAGTAAACAACGAGGTATTGTCTATGATTCTTGTAACAGGAGGAGCCGGGTTCATCGGTTCCCACACATGCGTTGAACTGCTCAATTCCGGATATGACACGGTGGTCCTCGACAACCTGTGCAACAGCCACATCAAATCCCTTGAAAGGGTTGAAAGGATAACAGGTAAAAAGCCCGTTTTCATAAAGGCCGATGTTCGTGACCGTGAGGTTCTGGACAGGGTTTTCTCCACATATGACATTGAGTGTGTCATCCACTTTGCAGGCCTCAAGGCTGTGGGGGAAAGCGTTGCCAAGCCCATGGAGTATTTTGACAACAACCTCAACTCATCCCTTGTCCTGTGTGATGTCATGAAGAAGCACGGCGTCAAGGCACTTGTCTTCAGCTCCAGTGCCACGGTTTACTCGGGTGACAATGAAATGCCCCTCTACGAGACATCCCGCACCGGAAACTGCACAAACCCCTACGGCTGGACAAAGTACATGAGCGAGCAGATATTCAAAGCCCTGTGCACTGCGGACCCGGATATGTCCGTTGTGCTTCTCAGGTACTTCAACCCCATAGGTGCCCATGAGAGCGGCTTGATAGGGGAGGATCCCCAGGGTATTCCCAACAACCTTCTGCCCTATGTTGCCCAGACTGCGGTGGGAAGAAGAGAGCGCGTCACAGTCCACGGAAATGACTATCCCACACCGGACGGAACCGGGGTGAGGGATTACATCCATGTTGTGGACCTGGCAAGGGCACACCTGTGTGCTGTCTCCTATGCCGTGTCCCACAAGGGTTGCGATGTGTTCAACATAGGCACCGGCAGGGGCTCAAGTGTTCTGGATGTTATCAAGGCCTTCAGCAGGGCCTGCGGTAAGGATGTTCCCTATGTGATAGGTCCCAGGAGACCGGGAGACCTGGCCACAGTCTATGCGGACTGCACCAAGGCTAAAGAGGTTCTGGGCTTTGAGACAAAGTATGACCTTGAGAAGATGTGCATTGATGCCTGGAACTGGCAGAAGAACAATCCCAACGGATTTGCGGACTGAAATACAACTATTATAAAAAGAAAAGAGCCATGGCGAACCATGGCTCTGTTTTTTTGCTTCAATAGCTTCAATAGGCTCAGCGACCGTACTGGCAGTCGTTGTTACCGGAAGTTGTTGTCCACATCTCAAGCATGTTGATGGGGTCATTGAAGTCTGCAATCCAACCTTCACGTGCGAAGTCGAAGTTGCCCTGCTTTCTCTCCTGGAGGAAGACGTTCCAGTCTCTCTCCTGGATTGAGAGGTTGATTCCGACTGCAGCAAGGTCCTGCTGGATGGACTCTGCAATAGCAATATGACCGGAGCTTGTGTTGGTGAGGTATGTGACGCTGATGGGAGTCTCTGCTGAGAGCTTGCCGTCTGCACCGAACTTGTAACCTGCAGCCTTGAGAAGTGCAACAGCCTTGTCTGTTGTGCCCTTGGGATCATTGTTGATTGCGTACGGATCATAGTAACCCTGCTTGACTGCTTCACTCTTGAAGATGCCGCCGTTGCCGTCAGCCATTCCGAGAGGAATGTAAGCATTTGCTGCAACCTGACCTGTCTGGCCGATGTTTGCTGTGATGTAGTCTCTGTCGATGAGGATTGAGAAAGCCTCTCTCATGCATGCTGCCTGAGCAGGAGTCTTGCCCTCGAACAGTGAGCTCTTTGCGTTGAATGCTGCATAGTATGTACCAAGCTCGTCAACAACGTGGAACTCGGGGTTGTTGGAAGCGATAAGGCCTGCAACAGCGTCTGTGGGAACTGTATCTGCAAAGTCAATGCTGCCGGAGTTGTAGGCTGCGAAGATTGCGTTGTCATCTGCGCTGAGCATGAACTCGAGCTTATCAAGCTTTACGTTTGCTGCATCCCAGTAGTAGGGGTTCTTTGTGTATGTCATTGAAACATCGTGGTTCCATTCTGTGCAGACAAATGCACCGTTTGAAACGAAACCTGCTTCCTGGCACCAGCCGCCCGGGCTTGTCTTCCAGTCTTTGTAAGACTCAACTGCAGCCTTCTTGACGGGGAAGAATGTGGGGAATGCCATAAGGTCTTCAATGTATGCACAGGGAGCTGCAAGCTTGAACTGAAGTGTGTTGGCATCAAGAGCAACAACGTTGAGGTTGCCTGCTTCGTATCCGTCGAAACCGCTGAACATATACTCGTAGTCAGCTGCTGTCTGGGGATCAACTGCTCTCTTCCATGAGTAGACAAAGTCCTCTGCTGTGAGTGCGCTGCCGTCTGACCACTTGAGGTTCTTCTTCAGTGTGACTGTGTATGTCAGGCCGTCTGCTGAAACTGTGTAGCCTTCAGCAAGAGCCGGAGATGTTACGCCCTGCTCATTGTAGGAATAGAGACCTGCGAATGAAGCTGCTGCGAGACATGCGCCGTCAACTGAGCTGTTGAGAGCCGGGTCAAGGTAGTCGGGCTCTGAAGCAAGGTTGATTCTCAGAGTCTTTGAACCGTTTGACATTGATGCGTGCTGGAAGAACTTTGTTGCGAACGGGTTGGAATAGACGCCGCTTACATAGCTCTTCTGCATGTAAAGGTCATTGTAGTAGTAGATGGGGATGACACACCAGTTGGACATAAGGATGTCTTCGGCTTCATGCATCATCTGTGTTCTCTTTGCCTTGTCTGTCTCTGACTTGATTGCAGCGATAAGAGCATCATACTTTGCCCAACCCTTGATGGGGTCGACATAACCTGCACCCTTATACTCTTCTGCATTGATTACAAGTTCTGCTGCGGGTGCTGCTGCCTTGGGAGCGGCTTCCTTTGCACCGGCGGCGAAAACGTATGAACCGAGAGCAACAAGAACCATGAGGATTACGAGTGTTTTCTTCATATCTTTTTCTCCTTTGATATTTTTGACAATCCGGCGGGAACCGGAGATATCAATTCAGTTTTGAAATCTTAAAATATCATTTATTTGCATGATATTCAATTACTTGAGGCCTTATTTGACCCAACAGGCCACCATATGTCCGTTTCCGCGGTCTGTAAGTGGCGGCATTTCCTGTGCACACTTCTCACATGCGTGCTGGCATCTGGTCCTGAAAGGACAGCCTGACGGCATGTGCAGCGGGCTGGGAACATCGCCTTCAAGCACTATTCTCTTGCGGCCTCTGATGAAGTCCGGATCCGGGATGGGGACTGCGGACATGAGGGAGCAGGTGTACGGGTGGATGGAGTTGTAGTTAACATCATCCGCGGTGCCTGTTTCCACTATCTTGCCCAGGTACATGACTGCAATTCTGTCGGAGATGTGGTGCACGACCAGCAGGTCATGGGCTATGAACAGGTATGCAACTCCCAGTTTCTCCTGCAGTTCCTCAAACATGTTGATGACCTGCGCCTGGATGGAGACATCGAGCGCGGATACGGGCTCATCACATACTATGAACTTGGGGTTCACGGCCAGGGCACGGGCAATTCCGATTCTCTGGCGCTGTCCGCCTGAGAATTCGTGTGAATAGCGGGTGGCGTGTTCGGCGTTCAGGCCTACAAGTTCCATGAGGTGCAGGATCTTCTCGCGGCGTTCGGCCTTGGTGCTGTAGAGTTTGTGCACGTCCAGCGGCTCGCCTATTATGTCCTCAACCGTCATTCTGGGGTCCAGTGATGAGTAGGGGTCCTGGAATACCATCTGCATCTTGCGGCGCATGGAAAGGATGTTCTTTTCCGTGACCGGTTCACCGTCATAGAGTATTTCTCCGGCGGTGGGCTCGTAGAGGTGGAGGAGGGTTCTTCCAACTGTTGTCTTTCCGCAGCCGGATTCTCCTACCAGACCCAGTGTCTCGCCTTCATTGATGTAGAATGATACATCATCCACGGCCTTGAGCATTTCGGTCTTGAAGAGGCCGGTCTTGATGGGGAAGTACTGTTTGAGATTCCTGACCTCCACGAGAGGTCTTTTGTTTTCAGCTTTGCTCATTTTGTACCTCCTTCGAACACTTCTTTGACGTTCATCCAGCAGGATGCCTTGTGGTTTTCATTTATGTTCAGTTCCTCGGGAACGTCCGTAAGACAGATCTTCATGCAGTTCTCACATCTTGCGCAGAAGGCACAGCCCTTGGGCAGGTTCAGGATGTTGATGGGTGTTCCTGCAATGGGGACCAGCTTTTCCTTCATGTTGTTGACGTTAGGAATGGATTTCAGAAGACCCTTTGTGTACTCGTGTCTGGGGTTGTAGAAGATTTCACGTGCGGTTCCGCGTTCGCAGATTCTTCCGCCGTACATGACAATTATGTTGTCACACAGCTCTGCTATGACTCCCAGGTCATGGGTTACAAGTATGACGGCCATTCCCAGTTTCTTCTGCAGGTCCTGGATCAGTTCCAGAATCTGGGCCTGGATTGTTACGTCCAATGCTGTTGTGGGCTCGTCTGCAATGAGGATGTCCGGCTCACAGGCAAGGGCCATGGCTATCATGACACGCTGTCTCATTCCGCCTGACAGCTCATGCGGGTACTGCTTCAGTCTTCTCTGGGGTTCGTTGATTCCTACCAATGTGAGAAGCTCTGCGGCTCTGTCCACGGCTGCCTGTCCCTTCTTGTTTGTGTGAAGCGTGATTGCCTCCGTCAGCTGGTTTCCTATTGTGAAAACCGGGTTCAGGCTGGTCATGGGGTCCTGGAAGATGATTGAAACGCACTTTCCGCGGAACTTGTCCAGCTTTGCGGCACTCCATTTTGTAAGATCATCACCCTTGTAGAGAATCTTTCCGCCCACAATCTTACCTGTGGACTCCAGAATCTGCATGATGGAGTATGCCGTTACGCTCTTTCCTGAGCCGGACTCTCCCACTATGCCCAGAATCTCACCGGGATCCAGGTTGAATGACACGCCGTTTACGGCATGGACTTCTCCGGAATCCGTGAAGAAGGATGTGTGGAGGTCCTGAACGCTGAGCAAATAATCTTTCTTTTCTGCCATTTTCATTTCCTCCTTATTTCTTGAGTTTGGGGTCGAATGCGTCTCTCAGTCCGTCTCCGAGGAGGTTGAAGCTGAGAACTATGAGACAGATCATCAGGGCAGGGAACAGCAGCTTGTAGGGGTAGTTCTGCAGTCCGCCTCTGGCGGCGTTGGCAAGTGAACCGAGTGAGGGCATGGGAGCCTGGACACCCAGACCTACGAAGCTGAGGTAGCTTTCCGTGAAGATTGCCGAAGGAATCTGGAGTGCTGTGGAAATGATGATGACCGAGATACAGTTGGGAAGTATGTGTCTCTTGATGATCATTCCGGTGGGTGCACCGATTGATTTTGCGGCAAGTATGTATTCATTCTGCTTGATTGAGAGGATCTGGCCTCTGATGAGTCTGGCCATTCCTACCCAGTAGAGCATGCCGAATACTATGAACAGGGAAATCATGTTGGTTCCCAGTGAGTCCAGAAGTGATCCCGGCTGGAACTTCAGTATTGTCTGAAGTACAACCGAGAGCAGGATGATGATGAGCATGTCTGGCAGTGAGTAGATTATGTCTACAATTCTCATCATGATCATATCCACCTTGCCTCCCAAATAGCCCGAGATGCTTCCGTACAGCATTCCTATAATCAGGACAATGATGCTGGCGAAGAAGCCTACAACAAGGGAGACCCTTGTACCGTAGATGACCCTTATGAAGTAGTCACGGCACTGTTCATCCGTTCCGAAGATGTGCGGGAACCTTGTTCCGCCGGCCTCTATGTACTGCTGTTCAAGTTTGCTGTACTCGAACGGGCGCAGGTTCTTGGCGCCTTTGTCCCTGACTCCGTTGACGGAAAGGATTTCCTCATATCTGTAGGGGATGAAAAGCGGTGCGAAGACAATGATAATCAGAATAAGTCCGAGAACAATCATTGAACCTACTGCAAGGGGGTTCTTCATGAGTTTTCTCATACCGTCCTTGAAGAAGGTGGTGCTTTCACTCATGACATCCTGCTGTCTCTTTTCCTCATCAGTGGCTTTTTCAAACATGTATGAGTTGAACTTGGAGAGATTCAGCTGCATGCTGAGGGGGTTCTTTTTAGGTGTTTTGTTTTCCATTGTGCGCCTCCTCAGTCGAACTTGATTCTGGGATCCACAAGCTTGTACAGAATGTCACAGAGCATGGTTGCAATGACCATGAGTGTGGCAAGGAAGATTGTGGTTGCCATGATCAGGGTATAGTCGCGGTTGTTGATGCCGCTGACGAACTTTGTTCCTATTCCGCCTACCGTGAAAACCGTCTCAACCACCATTGAACCGGTGATGATGTATGCAATCTGCGGTCCTGCATAGGTGATGACGGGGATGAGTGAGTTTCTCAGCGCGTGCTTGAATATGATCTTCCACTTGGCAACACCCTTGGACTTTGCAGTGCGGATGTAGTCCTGGCTCAGAGCATCAAGCATACTTGTCTTTGAAAGACGGGTTGTGTAGGCCATGGGATAGGCTGCAAGTGCCATGACGGGCAGCAGGTAATGCGTCTCGGTGGCGCTCCATACGGGAACCAGGGCCAACTTGATTGAGAACACAAGAAGCAGCAGCGTGGCCAGAACAAAACTGGGCACGGCTGTGAACAGGGTGGAGAAGAACACAATCACCCTGTCGGGCCACTTGTTTCTCATGATTGCGGCGGTACTTCCCAGTACAATGCCCAGCGAGAGTGCAAAGGCCATTGCGGTAAGGCCCAGCCTGGCTGAGATGGGGAAGGACTCTTTGATGATGTCGCTGATTTCACGTCCGTTCTTCAGCGATACCCCGAAGTCTCCGTGCAGGAGATTCTTCATGTAGTTGATGAACTGTGTCCACAGCGGTTTGTCAAGGCCGTAGCGTGCATTCAGTGCATCTATGGTTGACTGTGAAAGTGCTTTTTCCCTGTTGAACGGACCGCCCGGTACTGCGTGCATTACAAAGAACGTAATCATGCAGATTATCAGGATTGTCAGCAGGGCAAGCAGAACTCTTTTAACTATGTACTTAAGCAAGGTTCGTCTCCCTTCAAATAATATCTATATATGAGTCCATATAGTCGGATTTGCTCATACTACCATTAACGTGAATTTTTATGCAAGTATGCACGGATTTATTAATCAAGATTTTTAATGTCCGGTAAATACCAGCACCGCAAAGAGATAATGGTTCGGATTGCGTGTTTTGCGGGTGCGGTTGTTTCTTTGTATAAAAACACAGAATGCCCTTGGAAGGCGCACATTTGTCCATTATATGCGGTCTTATGTGTTTGAATGGGAGACAATGTGCATAAATATTGCATAAGTATCCGGAATTTTATGTTGTTTTTGGAGCCGGGGATTTGTCGGTAATGGGTTTTTGTGTTAATATTGGCTCATGAACAAGATCATTACCATAGGCAGACAGTTCGGAAGCGGAGGCCATGAGGCAGGCAAGAGACTTGCCGAAAAACTTGGCATTCCCCTTTACGACAAGGAACTTCTCAAATTGACTGCGGAAAACTCTCATTTTGCAGAGAGCTTTCTGGATAAGATTGATGAAACAAGGCCCAGCCTCCTGAATCTGGGGATGGGTGGGGTATCGGTGGGTACGGCCCTGGCCGGAACCGGCGATGCGTTTGTGAACCCCTTCTACAGTCTTTCTCCCAACGACAGGGCCTTCCTGGAGATGAGCAGGATGATGAGGGCCGTGGCAGCCGAGGGACCGTGTATTGTGATCGGCCGTTGTGCGGACTATGTCCTGAAGGAGTTTGATCCCGTCAATTTCTTCCTCTGTGCAGACATGGGCGAGAGGATCAAGAGAAAGATGGCGCTTGATGCGAACAGCGGTCTTTCGGAGGACCGGATGGCAAAGCTCATTGAGTCCACCGACAGGAACCGCTCAAAGTTCTATGAGTACTATTCCCATTCAAAGTGGGGTGAGGCCTCGCATTACCACATGTGCATAGACACCGGAAAAGTGGGTGTGGACGGCGCTGTGGAGCTTATGTGCCTTTACCTTGAAGAATACGGCAGAAAGAATCTGCTGCCTGATATGTAATTTTTGGAATTACAAGGAGATACAATATGTATTATCACTACAGTTGCGGACCGGTTACGGCTAATGCATACAGCTTCGGCGGACCGGCTTTCGATTTTGCTTCAGCTCTTGCAATCAATGTGATTGTTGCGCTGCTTTCATCTTTCCTTCTTGCAATTGTTGCCCTCCGCGTGCTTGCAAGATGGCACATCTACAGGAAGGCGGGAGTTCCCGAGTGGAAGAGCCTCATTCCCGTTCTCAATTTTTATGAGGACTACAAACTTGCATGGAACAAGACCTGGGCATGGGTTTTCCTCGGTTCTCTGGCAGCCGGATTGATCCTGTCCTGCTTCTCGTTTATTCCTGCAGTCGGTGTCCTCTCAGCTATTCTGGGAATCTTTGTCGCGGTTATTGAGATTATCAAAGACTACAAGTTGTCCAAGGCTTTCGGTCACGGAACCGGATGGACATTCGGCCTTATCTTCTTTGAGACAATCTTCATGCTCATGATCGGTCTGGGAAAGAGCGAATATGTGCGTGATGATTCATGCAAGTGCGGCTGCAGCTGCGGCTGTGAGGAAAAGAAGGACGAAGAGCCCAAGGCCGAGGTTGCGGCAGTTGAGGCTCCCAAGACGGAGTAATTATGGGTTGGATATCAATTATCCCGGTTGTTCTTGCAATTGCTCTTGCAATTCTGACCAAGAACACGGTTGTTTCTCTTTCAATTGCTTGTATCATAGGCTGTTTCCTTAACGGAGACGGCCTTTTCGGTTTTACAAACCTCATCATGAAGGCCCTGGGAGATCCCAGTTCAATCTGGACAATCCTGATGGTTGTTCTTTTCAGCGTTCTGGTTACTTTCTTTGAGCGCAGCGGTGCAATTGACGGTTTTACGGAGATTGCCCGGAAGTACAACCTCAAAAGACGCGGTGTCCAGCTCATCTCGTGGGCACTCGGTCTTTTCTGTTTTGCAGATTCCATGAGCCCGCTCTTTGTGGGTTCCGTCATGAAGAAGCTTTCGGACAAGGCAAAGATCTCACGTGAGAAACTGGCCTATATTGCAGACTCAACAGCATCTCCGCTTTCGGTTATTCACCCGTTCTCGAGCTGGAGCCCGTACCTTGCAGGTCTGGCTTTTGCAACCGGTGTTTTTGCCAGCTCGGACAGTGCCTACAAGTTTGTCCTCGGGGCCATTGGTTTCAACTTCTACGCCATCCTTTCCGTCCTCCTTGTCTTCCTCATTGCCATGGGGATTGTCAGGGATTTCGGACCCATGAGAAAGGCCGAGAAGAGGGCTGTGGAAGAGGGAAAGGTTCTTGGTGACAAGGCTGTTCCTCTTACCACGGAAGGTGCATTGGAGAAGCGTGTTTTCGAGAAACCGCGTGTAATGATCAACTTTGTCCTGCCGGTTGTCCTGCTTGTTGCAATCTGTGCTGTGACGGTTGTTATGGACGGTGAGCCGGCCATCTGTGAGGCCGCAATGATCCTTGTGGTTCTCATGTCGGTTTCCTTCCTCATCCAGGGTCTGAAGCTTGAAGAACTGAACAAGGTTTTCCTCCAGGGTGTGAAGAACGCGGTTCCCGCTGTTCTGGTTCTTGCCGTTGCCTATCCTTTGAATACTCTTTCAGGTGAAATGGGTACTGCGGACTTCCTGATCAACTCCACAAGTTCATTCCTCTCTCCGGCTCTTCTGCCGGTTGGAATCTTCCTCATCGGTGCACTGCTCAGTTTTGCAACCGGTACAAGCTGGGGCACATATGCCATCTGTGTTCCCATCTTCCTGCCGTGGGCCTATGCCGTTGCCGGCAACCAGGTCAATGCTTTTGTTCTGACATGTTTCGGTGCAATAGCAGGAGGCGGTGTGTTCGGAGACCACTGCAGTCCGCTCAGTGACACTACCATTCTTTCTTCAATGGGTGCCGGAAGCGACCACATTGACCATCTGAACACCCAGCTGCCCTATGCTCTGACATGTGCCGCGGTTTCAGCGGTCCTCTATATTATTCTTGGAATTGTGACAGTCAACTGAAGGAGATATTTATGGAAAGAACATTTATTGCCATCAAACCGGATGCAGTTCAGAGAGGTCTTATCGGAAAGATCATCACCCGCATTGAGGACAAGGGTTTCAAGATTGCCGGTCTCAAGATGATTCAGGTCACCGAGGAAATAGCCGCAAAGCATTATGCAGAGCATATCGGTAAGCCGTTCTACCCTGATCTTGTGAAATTCATTACAAGTTCTCCCATTATTGCCATGGTGGTTGAAGGTGAGAATGCTGTTGCAGCCATGCGCCAGCTTATGGGTAAGACCAACCCCGCCAACGCCGAGGCCGGTTCCATCAGGGCAGACTTCTCCCAGGAGATGAGCTACAACTCAATTCACGGTTCAGACGGCCCTGAGAGTGCGGAAAGGGAAATTGCCATTTACTTCAAACCTGAAGAACTTTGTGAAAAGTGGCAGACAATGTCTGAAATAATGAAAGCCCGTCTTGAGGGTTGATTAAAAACCGCCTGTGCGGTAAAAACCTTAAGTGGCATGTTGCTCATTGCAGCATGCCGCTTTGCATGCGGGGATGTAGCTCATCTGGTAGAGCGTCAGGTTCGCAATCTGAAAGTGGCGGGTTCGAGTCCCGTCATCTCCAAGAAAAAACAGCCAAGAGGGTAGTGAGGCACGACAAGCGATGCCTCACAGCCCCCTTGGTTGTTTTTTATTATGAGAGGAAATAAGGGACTCGAACCGAAGCGTAAGGCAAAACGCCACGGGCAAGGCGTTTTGCAGCGGAGGCGGCCTGAGCCGGACTTCCGGTAGGTGAGGGCGAGTCCCGTCATCTCCAAGAAAAAACAGCCAAGAGGGTAGTGAGGCACGACAAGCGATGCCTCACAGCCCCCTTGGTTGTTTTTTATTATGAGAGGAAATAAGGGACTCGAACCGAAGCGTAAGGCAAAACGCCACGGGCAAGGCGTTTTGCAGCGGAGGCGGCCCTAGCCTGACGACAAATTCATAAAATGTGCTGCAAAAAGGACCCACTATATGAAAAAAGTCGTCAAATTACTGTGCACGCTTTGCCAAAAAAACTGAAAATTGCAGATTTTGGACCAAAAAATGGTCTAAAAATCTTCAAAATTGAAGTTTTTGGCAGGAACATATGCGGTGTGACACAGAATAAAGAAACAAAAATAACTGTACAGCAAGTACCTTGCCCGACTATTTCGAATTGCGCTCATGTGCATAAGCTGATGCATGCCCTGATGCATTTGCTTTCCGCCTTCAAGGCGCAGGCCCTGAGAGTATTCTGGCT
>CAMZFA010000019.1 GCA_947305945.1 uncultured Spirochaetales bacterium
TGAAGGCGGAAAGCAAATGCATCAGGGTATGCATCAGCTTATGCACATGAGCGCAATTAGAAATAGTCGGGCAAGGTACTTGCTGTACAGTTATCAATGTTTCTTTGTCACACCGCATATGTTCCTGCCAAAAACTTCAATTTTTGAAGTTTTTAGACCATTTTTTGGTCCAAAATCTGCAATTTTTCAGATTTTTGGCAAAGCGACACAGTAATTTGACGACTATTTTCATAAAGTGGTATTGTTTTGGATACTTTTTATCTGTTTTCAGCACATTTTATGAATTTGTCGTCAGCTCAGGCCGTCCTCGCGACAAGCTTGTGCCGGCTCGGCTTGTTTTAAGCTCGGACTTCGAGTCCTCCTGTTCCCTTATAAATCAAAAAACCAGCCCGAATGGACTGGTTTTATGCTTTATAGCAGGGGAAGGACTCGAACCTCCGGCCTCCAGGTTATGAGCCTGGCGAGCTGCCAACTGCTCCACCCTGCGTCGAATGCTCTATAAAACTAGTTTATTTCAGAGAAAGTGTCAACACTCCCTGTACGGGGTGAGCTTTTGACCCGCAAAATGAGGCAGAATGAACCTGATGAGTCAAAATGACCCGTATTTGGAGCCTGTGGACAAACCTGGTCATTTTGGCCGGTTTTTGAGACTTTGAAGCAAAATAACCAAATATTTAATTTACTATATTATAAATAATTAACTCTTTTGGCACGCTTTGTGCTATATGAAAAGTGTCCGGTAAAAGGACACAGAACAAGAATTAAAAAGGAGTGAAAATAATATGAATTACCTTATGACAAGAAATGTAGAAAACGGATTTGACGCTTTATTCAACGATATGTTCAGAGACTGGGGAATCAGGAACAGCGTGGTTCCTTCAGTAGATGTCTACGAAGATGAGAAGGCCTTCCACGTGGAAGCAGAGCTTGCAGGTTATGATGAGAATGACGTAAATGTCCATGTTGAAAAGCATGTCCTGCACATCTCATCTGAGAAGAAGACAGAGAAGAAGGAAGACAGAAAGTACCTCGTTTGCGAGAGAAGCTTTGCAAAGTTCGACAGGTCCTTCTCCCTTCCCGAGAGCGTTGATGAAGACGGAATCAAGGCTGAGTTCAAGAACGGTATCCTTGATGTGACACTTCCCAAGAAGCCCGTTGTAGAGCCCAAGAGAATTCAGGTCAAGATCAACTGAAAAAGAGCGTAATGCTTCATAAAAATACCCTATACCTCCCTTCCGGCCGGTGAGAAAAATCACCGGCCTTTATTTTTTTGGGGAATCGAGACAGCGTTTTTCAGGCATGGTGAATTCTTACTAGCGGATTCAGAAGGATAAAATGCATAAAACTAACTATGTATCCGCAGGCGGGGAGGGCTTACCATGAAGGTGCAATCGGAGGTGAGTATGATACTTGTAAAGGAAAGCAAAAGGCACTTCTTTCTGGAGGGGCTCTTCAGCGAGGAGTTCAGGGATCTGGTCAATTCCGATATGGAGGACCTGGAGTAGAGTAATATGACAAAAGTCAGATGAAGGCGGGGAAAACAAGGAGTCCCCGCTTTTATTTTGCCTGTATTCTGATATAATGCCTTCATCGGAAGGCACATGAATGGCAGACATAATGAACACTGACAAGACCGAACTCAGGAGAAAGTACATAAAACTCAACAGGCCGGCAAAGCTGGAAGAGGTGGAGCTGGACGGTTTTGACATGCTCATTGCATACCAGAGTCTGCCCAATGAAGTGGATGTGAATCCCGTAATGGAGAAGGCTTTTGCCTGCGGCATGAAGGTTGCAGTGCCTGCGCTGGAGCCCGGACAGTTTGCCTTAATTGACAAGGTTGTCTGTCCCATCCAGGGGCCCGCGTTTGACATAAGTCAGGTCTCGGAGAAGGCGCTCATGCTTGTTCCGGCACTTGCTTATACCAAAGACGGTGCAAGACTCGGACGCGGGGGAGGCTGGTACGACAGGGCCCTTGCAAGATGCCCGAAATGCGTACTCAAATGCGGTGTGTGCAGGACTGAGGCAATTGCAGAAAGTCTGCCCCAGGAAAGCTTTGATATGAAGGTGGAAAGAGTTTACTCCGTCTGAATAAGGCTCTGGGCCACAATACAGGAACTGATGATCAGCGCACCGAATATACCGGCGGTACTCAGGTGCTCGTCAACAAGGAAGTTTGCCAGAACGGTGGTCAGAATGGGGTAGCTGCACTGCAGCACACCCACAGTCTTGGGAGAGACCTTCATCAGCGCGATATTCTGAAGCAGATAAGCCACAACAGACCCTATTATTGAATTGAACAGCAGGATTCCCAGAATTCTTGCAGTGAAGAACGCATCCTGCCAGGGTGCGGAGAAAACTCCGGTTGAAAGACCTGCAAAGACGGAGAGAACAAGCCCTACAGTCATCTGTACAAAGGTGAGGGTCTGCGGTTGAACGTGGTGAAGAGCGTCAGCTCCGAAGACCAGCGAGACGGCGGCAAGAACCGCGCAGCAGAGGGACACCGCCTCACCAAGGCCGAAGCTGGTCAGGCCGCCTCTTGCGCAGAAGAGGTACAGGCCGCCGACAAGCGGGATGTGTACGAACAGATCCCTGAGAGTGTAGGGGCGGTGGAAGAACAACACCATGAGCAGCGGCGCAATGATGGCCGAGAGGCTCTTTAGGAAGGCGTAGTTTGTTGCCGCCGTGTTGTTGATTGCAACACCGCTGAGGAGAATGGACAGGCCCAGACATATTCCTGAAAGAGCGTAGGTCCTGAACGGTGTGGTCCTCAGATCATTGATAATTGTTTTCCTGTAAAGGAGAAGCAGAATCACGGATGTAAGGCCGAAGCGGAAGCTCATGAAGATGTAGACAGGCACAGTCTGGTAGACAATCTTGCTGAAAACGTCTATGGCGGCAAAGATTACGCCCTGAAGGATAATGAGCAGGCTGTATTTCCTGTTGTCCGTGCTTTCCATAACCCGCAATAATAACTTCTGCGCCAATTTGTTGCAATAATGATACCAATATTGACAGAACCTAAATTATTGTGGTTAAAAGGGAATTGAAATGGACACGACCGGATTCAAAAAGCAAGCACTTTCCGAGGCACAGGGCATTAAAGAGGACCTTGACCGCCTGAGACAGGACCTTCACAGGCATGCCGAGCTTGGCAACGCCGAGCACTACACGAGCGCGCTCCTCGAGAGGCAGCTCAGGGCACTGGGCCTGGATGTGAAACGCATCCTGGGAACCGCCCTTGTGGCAAGGCTTCACGGCACGGGCCCCGGGCGCAACGCAGACACTCCGGCGGCCGTGGCACTTCGCGCGGACATGGATGCCCTGCCCCTGACGGAGGCCACAGGCTGTGCATTTCAGTCCGAAAACGCGGGGGTCATGCACGCCTGCGGACATGACATTCACATGACTGCCGCAGTAGGCACTGCGGCGATACTTTCAAAACACGCCCACCTGCTCAACGGAGATGTTGTTTTTCTTTTCCAGCCTGATGAAGAGGGTGCAGGCGGTGCACAGCGTATGATAGACGAGGGTGCCCTGGAAGGCGTTAGCGCCGTTTTCGGCGGGCATGTAAATCCTGATATCCCGCTCGGAAAGGTGGGGATAAAGTACGGGGCGTTCTATGCTGCATCCGATGTGGTTTCAGTCACCGTGCATGGAAAAGCCGCCCACAGCTCCACTCCCGAAAAGGGGGCAGATGCCCTGCTTGCAGCTGCCGAAATGGTGAGTGTTCTCTGCGACCTCAGGCCCTCCTCCGGAGAGAAGGCCGTGCTCAGATTCGGGGAGTTCAGAAGCGGCAATGTGTTCAATGTCATAGCCGACACTGCATACTTCTGCGGGATTTCACGCACCTTCGGTCAGCAGAATGTCAACGACATGAGAAGGAAGATAGTTCAGACCATTGCCGGAATCTGCTCACTGAAAAACGTTACTGCAGATATTGATATAGGCAAATCCTACGGCGGAGTGGTGAACACGGATGCCGAGACAAGGCTCTTTGAAGAATGTGCGCGCAGTGTTCTGGGATCTGAAAACGTTGAGGTTCTGAAGGAGCCCAGGATGGGCACGGAGGACTTTGGGTATTTCATTGACTCATGCGGTGCAGGATCTTTTCTCAACATAGGCACGGGAACAGGCAGGGAGCAGGCCGTACATACACCCACATTCCTTCCGGATATTGATGCTGCGGTCAATGCCGCTGCCGTTTACAGCGCCGCTCTTGTTGAATATCTGAACAGAAAATGAAAAAAGCTGACCTTTTTCAAGATCAGCTTTCAGTTGCCGCCTCCAGGAATTGAACCAGGGACACAAGGATTTTCAGTCCTTTGCTCTACCAACTGAGCTAAAGCGGCGAACAAAAGAGAGTATGCCAAAAGACATGGTAAACTGTCAAGTCCTTTTGTATAATATTGTCCATGGATAATTTCACACTTGCGCTGAATTACAACACGGTCTTTGTTGCCCTGGGCAAGGCGGACAGCTATGCACAGTCCGTTTTTGACCGCTGTCCGCGCGAGTATGATGAGAAAATCTATGCCGAGCTGTGCTCCGTCAGTGCAGAGGAGATGGCCGATGCCAGGGATATCGCCCGCAGGGCATTTGATGCGATGCCAAGGGATGTGAAGATCCTCAGTCCTGCCGATTATTCGTGGCCCATAGGTGTGAAGGACGTGCCGTTTCTGTACATGCGGGGGGATACGGGGCTGCTTTCGAGGCCCGGGGTGAGTATTGTGGGCACGAGGCACCCGTCGGACAGGGGTGTGAGGCTTGCGCGGGAGGCGGCCGGCGTGGTGGGCAACTACGGGTACAATATTGTAAGCGGGCTGGCCACGGGTATTGACGGGGTGGCCCATATCCAGGCGCTTGCGGATGAAAAGCCCACAATTGCCGTCATTGGGACGCCCATTGACTGTGTTTATCCTCCGGAGCATGAGAAGCTTCAGAACATGATTGCCGAGCGCGGCCTTGTTGTCTCGCGTTTTTCTCCGTGTGTAAGGACCCAGAAGTACTACTTCATGGTCAGGAACCTGCTCATGAGCCAACTGAGCATTGCCAGCATTGTGGTGGAGTCCACGGACGGCGGAGGCGGGGTCAGTCAGGCCAAGTACTGCGAGAAGCAGGGCAAGAAGGTGATCATTTTCAGGGAAGTGTATGAGGACAGAAGCCGGATGTGGCCGCGCACCTTCAAAGATCCCGCGGTTGTTGCCGGGGCGGAGGATATTCCCAGGGCTCTGAAGGGGAGCAGCGGACAGTTGAAAAAGGCTGAAAAGGCTGCCAAAGAGAATCTGCAGCCCTCCCTGTTTGACTTCTGAGAGCATTGCAAATTCTTATGTAAATAATTATATTTGTCCTCATGAAAAGTTTAACAGCAAACGAACTCAGAAAGTTATTCATTGATTTTTTCGTATCCAAGGGACACGTCCAGATTTCCGGTGCGTCCGTCATTCCTGAGAACGACCCCACGGTCCTCTTCACAACAGCAGGCATGCATCCGCTGGTACCCTATCTTCTGGGACAGGAACACCCGGCCGGAAACCGCCTTACAGACTATCAGAAGTGCATAAGAACCGGAGACATTGACAGTGTTGGAGACCCGCATCACCTCACATGTTTTGAGATGCTGGGCAACTGGTCTCTGGGAGACTACTTCAAGAAGGAGATGATCCCCTGGAGTTATGAGTTCCTCACAAAGGTTCTCGAGATTCCCGCAGAGAAGCTGTCAGTCACAGTTTTCGAGGGCGAGGAGGGCATTCCCCGTGACACAGAGAGCGCAGAGCTCTGGCACAGCATGGGCATTCCCTATGAGAGAATCTACTTCATGCCCAGAGAGGACAACTGGTGGGGTCCGGCAGGTGAGACAGGTCCCTGCGGTCCGGATACCGAAATGTTCATAGATACCGGAAGACCGGCATGCGGTCCCGACTGCAAGCCCGGCTGCTCCTGCGGCAAGTACTTTGAGGTCTGGAATGACGTTCTCATGGGCTACAGGAAGACCAAGGAAGGCCAGTATGTGGAGATGGACAGGAAGTGCATCGACACGGGTATGGGTATTGAAAGAACCATTGCCATCCTTCAGGGCAAGAAGAGCGTCTATGACACAGAGGTCATGCAGCCCATCCTCAAGGTGATCGGTGAGTTGGCAGGTACTAACTACCATGATGATGAGGAAAAAGACGTCTCAATGAGAATAATTGCCGACCATATAAGAACTTCTACCTTTATTCTGGGTGACCAGAGGGGTGTCTCGCCCTCCAACGTGGGTCAGGGATACATTCTCAGAAGGCTCATCAGACGTGCTGTCAGACACGGAAAGAAGCTGGGCATCCAGGGTTCATTCCTTGCCAAGGTTGCACAGGTTGTCATTCAGCTTTACGGCGAGCCCTATCCCGAACTCAGGGACAATGAGCAGAAGGTTTATGACGAGCTTACCGCAGAGGAAGAGAAGTTCAGCCTGACCCTGGAGAAGGGTGAGAAGCAGTTTGAGAAGATGACCTTCTTCCTTGAGAAGCAGGGTGTCAGGGAGATTTCCGGCGGCAGCGCATTCAAGCTGTATGATACCTACGGTTTCCCCATTGAGCTTACAAAGGAGCTTGCGGAGGAGAAGGGCTTTACTGTTGACGAGAAGGGCTTTGAAGAGGCTTTTGCAAAGCATCAGGAGCTGTCAAGGACAGCCGAGGCCGGCCAGTTCAAGAGCGGACTTGGAGATCACAGCGAGCAGACTACAGCCCTGCACACTGCAACCCACCTGCTTCACGCAGCACTGAGGAAGGTTCTGGGTACCCATGTACAGCAGAAGGGTTCCAACATTACTCCCGAGCGCCTGAGGTTTGACTTCTCACATGCGGAGAAGATGACCCCGGAGCAGATCAGGGAAGTTGAGGATCTGGTCAACAAGGCAATTTCGGATGACCTGAAGGTCACCTGTGAGACCATGTCTCCCGCAGAGGCTGTGGAGAAGGGCGCAGTTGCATTCTTCTCAAGCAAGTACGGTGAGCAGGTCACTGTCTACACTGTTGGAGACTTCTCCAAGGAAGTCTGTGCCGGTCCCCACGTGGAGCACACCGGAGACATGGGACACTTCCACATCCTCAAGGAGGAGAGTTCCTCCGCAGGAGTAAGGAGAATCAAGGCAGTTCTTGAGAAGTAATCCGAACTGCTGATATAAGTTGGGAAAAGTTAAAATATCGCCGGCACTTGCAAGTGCCGGCTTTTGTGTTAACATAGTTATCTATGAATAGAGAATATATAGAGAGCACGCTTGAGCTCATGGATTTCATAGCTGAAAGCCCCAGCAGTTTTCATGCCGTTGCATCTGCTTCGCGCATGCTTGAGGGGGCGGGTTTCAGGGCGCTGGACGAGAAGGCTGCCTGGAAGCTTGAGCGCGGCGGTGCGTACTATGTTGTCAGGAATTCCGGGGCCCTTCTGGCCTTTGTTCTTCCCGACTGTGAGCCGGATGGGATTCCGGGCATTTCCGTCATAGCCGCGCATACCGATTCACCCTGTTTCAAGATAAAGGAAAACCCGGAAATCAGCACCGGCGAGAGGTTCACCTCGCTGAATGTGGAGGCCTACGGCGGCATGATCATGAGTGCATGGCTGGACAGGGTTCTCTCTGTTGCCGGCAGGGCCTTTGTAAGGTCGGTTGACCAGGACGGGAGGGTAAGTGTTTCCGAGCGCCTTGTGAATATTGACAGGGACCTGTGCCTTATCCCCAATCTTTGCGTCCACATGAACAGGGACGTGAACAGGGGCTATGAGTACAAGGTGCAGAAAGACATGCTTCCCCTTATTGCCCAGGGCTTTGAGAAGGGGAGTCTGAATTCTCTTGTAGCCGCGTCTCTTGATGTTGATGAGAAGGATATTGTCAGCACGGAGCTTTTTCTCTATAACCGTGACAGCGGAAAGATCTGGGGTCTGGACAACGAGTTCTTCTCAAGCCCCAGAATAGATGACCTGATGTGTGCCTTCTGCGCGGTCAAGGCCATTACCGAGGCCGGGCCGTCTGCCTCAAACAGAATCCGCATTGCGGCACTGTTTGACAATGAGGAGGTGGGCAGTTCCACAAGACAGGGTGCCATGAGTGACTTCATGTACTCCACAGCCGGCCGCATTGCGGAGGCCCTGAAGTGGTCTTATGAGAAGCAGTGCGCAGTCAGGGCAGGGGGCATGATGATAAGCGCGGACAACGGTCACAGTTTCCACCCCAACCGCTTTGAGACAAATGACCCGGTCAACAGACCTGTAATGAACGGCGGAGTGCTGATAAAGTTTGCCGGAAACCAGAAATACACAACAGACGCTCAGAGTGCGGCCTTCCTGAAGGTCCTTCTCGAGGACAACGGCATCCCGTACCAGGTCTATCACAACAACTCCAACTACCCCGGCGGAAGCACCTTGGGCAACCTGTCACAGAGAATGTTCAGCCTGCCGTGTGCGGACATAGGCGCAGCCCAGCTGGCCATGCACAGCCCGTACGAGACGGCCGGCACCCGGGACACTCTCCACCTGACGCGCTTCATGACCGCATTCATGGAGGTCTGACGGGTGGAAAAGGTCGGGCCTCTCAGCAACATATCGCCCACGGCGTCCCTCATCATCTCACTTGCCGCCATGCTTTTCTGCGGCTTTCTGATGACGCGCGTGACAAAACGCATCCGCCTTCCCAACGTCACGGCCTACATCCTGACCGGAATCCTGCTCGGCCCGTACTGTTTCAACGTTATCCCCGGCGATCTGATCGTCAACCTGGGATTTCTCAGCGATATTGCCCTTGCCTTCATTGCATTCAGCACGGGCGAGTTCTTCAAGTTCTCCACCCTCCGTGAGAACGGAATGAAGGTTGTTGTCATTACCCTGGCCGAATCCCTTCTTGCAACGGTTCTGGTTTTTATTCTGACCTTTTTCATTCTTGGAATTAATCTTGCATTCTCAGCCGTGCTTGCAGCCCTTGCCGCGGCAACGGCTCCTGCCTCCACCATGATGACAATCCGCCAGACCGGTGCCAAGGGAGACTTTGTGAACACCCTTCTGCAGGTTGTGGCCCTTGATGACATTGTTGGTCTTGTGGCCTACAGTGCCGCCATCTCGGTTGCAACCGCCACCCTGGCAAACAAGGCATTCAGCGTGATGAGCATTGTCCTGCCCCTTCTGCAGAATCTCTTTATCATTGCAGTGGGACTTTTCCTCGGCTGGGTTTTATACCTGATTCTGAAAAACAGATCCAAGGACAACAAACTGATCATCACCGTTGCGTTCCTCTTCCTGCTCTGCGGAATCAGTGCCCTGTTCGACATTTCACCTCTTCTGGGCTGTATGGCAATGGGAACCATCTACATAAATCTTTCCGATGACAGCAAGCTCTTCAAGGCCATGAACTATTTCTCACCGCCCATCCTGCTTCTGTTCTTTGTCCGTTCCGGACTGAACTTCAAGCTTGACAGCCTGTTCACATCCTCAAGTTTCGGTTCCCATCCCCTGATTCTCATCGGGGTGCTGTACTTCATTGTGAGAATAATAGGAAAGTACTTCGGTGCCTTTGCCGGTTGTCTTGTTACTGGCAAATCCCGCAAGGTCAGGGACTATCTTGGTCTTGCACTTGTTCCCCAGGCCGGTGTTGCCATAGGTCTTGCCGCCCTTGGCGCCAGAACCCTGGGAGGGGAGATGGGCCAGGCACTCGAAACAATAATTCTTGCTTCCAGCGTGCTTTACGAGATGATAGGTCCGGCATGTGCAAAGCTGAGTCTCTACCTCTCCGGCTCCTACTCCAACAAGATAGAGGACCTGACGGAGGTCTCGGAGACGGACGCTCACGGCAAACCGCGCTCGGAGTTTGACATACTTACTGAGAGAATTAAGAAAATACAGGAAACCATACCTGCTTACTCCATTTCAGAGGAGAACGAGGAGGCCTTCCTTGAGGCCGCAGAGGAGAACAGTCAGAGGTTCTTCGGCGGTAACATAAACAGAATGCAGAGACATTTCGGGAGGAAAAATTGAATATGAATATACTGAATGTTTCAGATCCCATTGCCGCCCTTATGGGCGCATGGTCAATCAATATCAACCTTGCATCCATTGGACTGAGAATAGTTCTATCAATGCTCTGTTCTGCAATCCTGGGCTGCGAGCGCGCATCCAAGCGCCACACCGCCGGACTGCGCTCCTTCATTCTCATATCCATGTCCGCAACCGCGGCAATGCTCATTGACCTGACCCTTGTTTTCTACACCGGAATCACAATCTTCATTGTTTCAGCCGCTTCAGTTGTTGCGGTTGCCGTCATAAGCGTCAACTCTGTGCTCTTCTCATCCAAGAGCCAGATCAAGGGTTTCACTACCTCCGCCGGCCTCTGGGCCTGTGCCGTTCTGGGTCTTGCAATTGGTGCAGGCTTCTACAGCCTGTCCCTCATCCTCTTCATTGCCCTGTACCTCTGCCTCTCCAAGTTCCCGTACTTCGAGCAGATTCTCAAGGACAGGAGCAACCACTTCGAGGTGCACATTGAGCTTGCCAGTTCCAGAAGTCTTCAGAGTTTTGTGACCACAATCCGTGAGCTTGGCCTGAGAATTGATGACATTGAGTCCAACCCCGCCTATGCCCACTCCGGCCTTTCCGTTTTCTCTGTTTCTATTTCAATCAAGAGTGACGAGCTTCGCAAATACAAATCGCACAAGGAAATAATTTCAGCTATTTCCACTTTGGACTATGTGCGCCACATTGAGGAAATATCCTGATGCATTCTCTCTGCGCCCTTTCTCCTTCTGAGATTTCCCAGGCTCTGGGACTTGAGAAACAGTACCAGGGCCGTCAGATTTACACCTGGATCTGCCGCGGTGTGACTTCCTGGCAGGACATGACGGACCTTCCGCTTGCATTGCGCAACTCCCTGTCCTCCGGTTCTGTTCCGGTTGTTTCCAGTTCCGTCATTGACGTTCAGACTGACTCCGACGGTGCCTGTAAACTTGCCCTTTCCCTTCATGATTCAAACGTGGTCGAATGTGTGCTTCTCACAGACAGGGAAGGGGAGTTCACCGCCTGTCTTTCCAGCCAGGTGGGCTGTGCCATGGGTTGTGCATTCTGCAGAACCGGCACACTCAAACTTACCAGAAATCTTGAAGCCTTTGAGATAGTGGAGCAGTTCATCCACCTCCAGAAACAGGCTCCCGCCAGAATAACCCACGTTGTCTTTATGGGTATGGGTGAGCCCATGGCCAATCTTGACAATGTGCTCAAGGCAATTGAGTTCCTTCATGATCCCAAGGGCCTCAACATAAGTCACAGGCGCATCACCGTTTCAACCTGCGGTGTTGCATCCGGTATTGACCGGCTCTCTGACTCCGGCGTTCCGGTGAAACTGGCCGTTTCCCTTGTTGCCGCAACCGATGAGAAGCGCAGCGCCCTCATGCCGGTCAACAGGACCTTCAGCCTCTCTGTCCTGCGCGCCTCACTTGTGCGTTTCCAGCAGCGCAACAGCCGCCGCTTTACCTTTGAGTACTGCATGATTCCCGGTGAGAACATCTCACCCCCGGATGCAACTGCCCTGGCAGGCTTTTGCAGGAATCTTGAGGTGATTGTAAACCTCATCCCGTTCAACCCATGTCCGGAGCTCCCCTTCAAAAGTCCTGCAAAACAGGAAATCAGGTCCTTCACCTCCGAGCTGGACAGACTGGGAGTGCCTTACACAATAAGGATAAGCAGGGGACGTACCATCCGCGGTGCCTGCGGCCAGCTTGCCGGAAAGTACAAAGCCTGACGCCCATCGGCATTCACCCATTGCTTTTTCTTATTTCCTTAAGAGAGCTGTTGACACTTGTTTCTATTTACAGTAACATGACCTTGAATTTGTTCTTTTGTATAGAAACAAACAGACAGGAGAAAACTATGAAAAAGAAATTATCCTTGGTATTGATCACACTTCTTGCACTCACAGTGCTTCTTGCAGGCTGCTCCAGGAAGGCAGAGACAAAGACAGAAGCTTCAGGTGTTACAACCTACAAGGTCGGAATCTGCAATTTTGTAGATGATGCTTCACTGAACCAGATTGTGGACAACATAAACAGCAAGTTTGCTGAGTTGGAGAAGGCTTACAACGTCAAGTTCGACATACTCTATGACAACTGCAACGCAGATGCCAACGTGCTGAACCAGATAATCTCAAATTTCATCTCCAACAAGGTTGATCTGATGATAGGAGTTGCAACACCGGTGGCAATGGCCATGCAGAGTGCAACAGAGGAGAACAAGATACCTGTTGTATTTGCAGCAGTTTCAGATCCCGTGGGAAGCGGAGTTGTCTCATCAATAGAGGTGCCCGGTGCAAACATTACAGGAACATCTGACTTCCTTGACAGCAACGCCGTGTTCAACCTGATTTTTGCACTTAACCCGTCAATCAAGACAGTAGGTCTCCTGTATGACGTAGGTCAGGATGCTTCAACAACACCTATTGCCGCAGCAAAAGAGATACTTGGCAAGAAGGGCGTGAAGTACATTGAGCGCACAGGAACAACGGTTGATGAAGTAGTTCTTGCCGCACAGGCCCTGATTGCTGACAAGGTTGAAGCGGTATTCACACCTACTGACAACACAATCATGACTGCAGAGCTTTCAATTTACGAGGCTTTTGCAAAGGCCGGCATTCCCCATTACACAGGTGCGGACTCATTTGCACTGAACGGAGCCTTCCTGGGATACGGTGTTGATTATGCCAACCTGGGACGTGAGACTGCAGCAATGGCCGCAGACATACTGATCAATAAGCTTGATCCGGGCAAGACACCCGTAAGGACATTCGACAACGGAACAGCAACCGTCAATATTGAGACAGCAGAAGCTCTGGGCTACAGCTATGACAATGTGGCCAAGGTATTTGCTCCCCACTGCACAAAGGTGCAGAGCATAAAGACGGCAGAGAGTTTCTGAGATGGACATTATCATAACCGCACTTGAGCTGGGACTGATCAGTTCTCTGACAGTCCTGGCACTGTATCTGAGCTATTCAATGCTCAACGTATGTGACCTTTCCACAGACGGCTGCTTCACACTCGGGGCAGCCGTAGGTGCTGTTACGGCACTTGCAGGTCACCCGCTTCTGGCCGTTCCCGCAGCAATGGGTGCAGGCCTTCTGTCAGGTCTTGTGACTGCACTGCTTCAGACCTATCTGGGAGTTCCCAGCCTGCTTGCAGGAATTGTAGTCAACACAGGCCTTTATTCAATCAATATAGCAATAATGGGCAACACGGCCCTTCTGAACCTCAACAAGACGACAACAATATTCACCAAGGCAAAAACCCTTCTTGAGGGTACATTTCTTGCCTCACAGTACAGACTGGTGGTGATTGCCTTCTTTGTGGTTCTTGTGATTGTTTTCCTGTCATTCTTCCTCAAGACAAGACTGGGACTTGCAATTAGGGCTACCGGAGACAACAGGGCAATGGTCCGCTCCTCTTCAATCAACCCGTTCATGACCACAATTGTGGGACTTTGCATCTCAAACTCATTTACAGGGCTTTCGGGGTGCCTGCTGGCTATGTACCAGCGTTCTGCAAATGTGACCATAGGCTCGGGTATGGTGACAATAGCCCTTGCATCTCTGCTTATAGGAAATTCCTTCCTTTCAAAGACACAAAACATCACGGTCAAGGCGGTGGGTGCTGTTCTGGGTGCATTCCTGTTCCGTCTGGTGTACACAGTGGCTCTCAGGCTCAACATGCCGGCCTCAATGCTCAGGCTGGTCTCCGCAGTCATAGTAGTAATTGCCATTTCGGCTCCCTACCTGCGTGACAGATTCCCTGAATTCAAACGCAGATTTGAAAACAGGAGGGCCTGAAAATGACCACGGCAAAAAGCACATCAAACACCACAGCTATGCTTGAACTGATAAAAGTATCAAAGACCTTCAACGCAGGAACTCCGGACTCGAAGAAAGCTCTGGACAATCTGGATCTGTCGGTGAAGAAGGGTGATTTCATAACAATAATCGGAGCAAACGGAGCGGGTAAGTCCTCTCTGTTCAACGCAATCTGCGGAACCTTCCTGACTGACAGCGGAAGCATTCTGCTGGACGGAACCGACATAACATTCATGCCGGATCACAGGCGCGCCAAGTCCATAGGACGCCTGTTCCAGGACCCCATGATGGGAAGTGCTCCGGGTATGACAATTGAGGAGAATCTTGCACTTGCCGCAGGACACGGCGGCTGGCTCAGCAGTATCACAAAGGCCGAGCGGGAGGAATTCAGAGCCCGACTTGCCGTTCTGGATCTGGGACTTGAGGATAAGATGGGAAGCAGGGTAGGCCAGCTTTCGGGCGGCCAGAGACAGGCATTGACACTTCTCATGGCCACAATCAATCCTCCCAAGGTCCTGCTTCTGGACGAACACACGGCCGCCCTTGACCCGGGTACATCCGAGAAAGTCCTGAAACTGACCAGGGACATTGTTGAAGGCCAGAACCTTACATGCCTGATGATTACCCACAACATGCAGAGTGCCATAGAACTGGGAAACAGGATTCTCATGATGGACGGCGGAAAGATCATAATGGACGTTGAGGGCGAGGAGAAGAAGAACCTCACCGTGAGCGCCCTGCTTGAGGCCTTCAGGAAGAAGAAGGGCGTTGAACTTTCCAATGACAGAATGCTGATGATTTGATATCATTCTCTGACCGGTAGGAGGAACCTTATGAGTCTCAACTGTGGAATAGTAGGATTGCCCAACGTAGGAAAGTCCACCATATTCTCCGCACTGACAAGTGCACCCGCGGAAGCCGCAAACTATCCCTTCTGCACCATAGAACCCAACGTGGGCGTGGTTAACGTGCCTGACAGCCGTCTGGACAGGATAGTGGAACTCATCCCCACCGCCAAGGTCATACCGGCCGTGACGGAGTTTGTGGATATTGCCGGCCTTGTGGCGGGCGCGTCAAAGGGCGAGGGCCTGGGCAACAAATTCCTGGCCAACATAAGGGAAGTGGGCATAATTGCGCACGTTGTGCGATGCTTTGAAAACCCCGACATCATCCATGTGAACAACAAGGTTGACCCTGCCGGCGATATTGAAACAATTGATATCGAGCTTGCCCTGGCGGACCTTGAGACGGTGCAGAAGCGCTATGACAAGCAGAGCCGCCTGAGCCGTGTCAGTGCCAGGGATGCCAAGGAGAATGCTGTCCTGCTGCCTCTCTACGAGCGCCTGATTGCTGCTCTTGAAAACGGTCATGCCGCTTCCACCGTGGTTGAGACTGACGACGAGAAGGCCCTGATTGCAGATCTGCATCTCATTACAATGAAACCTGTTATCTATGTTGCAAATGTGGATGAGGACGGCCTTTCCGAGGACAATGAGTACGTTAAGACTGTGCGTGAGATTGCCGCAAAGAGAAACAGCCCGGTTGTTGTTATCTGCGGCAAGGCTGAGGCCGAGATTGCCGAGATGGATGAGGCCGACAGGCCTGAGTTCCTCCAGGCACTGGGTCTTGAGGAAAGCGGAATGCACACCCTCATCCGTACTGCCTATGCCACACTTGGACTGAGGACCTTCTTCACCGCCGGTTCGGACGAGGACAGGGCATGGACCTTCAAGGCCGGTTACAAGGCTCCCCAGGCTGCAGGAGTAATCCACACGGACTTTGAGAAGGGCTTTATCCGCGCTGAGGTTTACAGCTGTAATGACCTCTTCGAGTACGGCTCAGAAGCCAAGGTTCGTGAAGCCGGAAAGTTCCGCATTGAGGGCAAGGAATATGTTGTACAGGACGGAGATATCATGCATTTCCGTTTCAACGTGTAAGAACGTGTAATCAATTGACCCTGAAATTGTTTAACATATTGATATGAAGAAGTACGCTGCCGTTCTCATGCTTCTCTCCCTGCTTCTGATTTCCTGTTCGGTGACCCAGACCGTGGGTTTCAACACGGCCTCACTGAGTGGGAAATCAAATACTCAGATAGCGGCAACGGACTTCTTTACAGGAGTTATTGAGGACCTGTCCTCCTGGAAGGCAAACGGCAACAATGACCCTGTCATGGATGTTGCCGTTTCCGAGTTTGCACAGAACGTAACTAATTCCAAGACAACATCTTACGTGTCTTTCAGAAAGACCGGGGACAACAGCTACACAGGCGCTTTCAACTTCTCTGACTTTGAAAGACTTGTCTCTGACCTGTGTCTCAACAATCCGGACCAGACCCTTATCACAGTGAAAAGGGAAGGGGAAAAAACCCGGATAACACTTCTGATCAGTCTTGAAAACTGGGACACCCTCACTCAGATTGTGCCCTTCCTGGCCGACAGGAACTTTGCCGTATGGGGACCTGTGTACAACAACCCGCCGCATGACTATCTGACTGAGAGCGATTACAAGGAGCTTGTGGCCTTCATTCTTGGTGAGGACGGCCCGGATGCAATAGATGCATCCCGAATTTCAATCACACTTGAACTGCCTTCTGCAGTCAAATCCACAAACGGCACGGTTGTATCTGAAAACACTGTTGAATTTTCATTTCCGCTCATAGACTTCCTGCTTTTGCACAATCCCATAGAGTTTTGGTGCGAGTTCTGATTGAGACAAAATAAGGACCGCTGCGGTTTGCAACGGTCCTTTTTTCGGTTTACGCCCTACCTGACTCGAACAGGTCACCTTCTCCTTAGGAGGGAGACGCTCTATCCTGATGAGCTAAGGGCGCATCCGGTCTGAATATAGCCTATTTCAGGCGGAAGTTCAACCACCTTAAAAGATGCTCATGCTTTGTGTACGTATTCCAGAGCCTCTTCAAGTGTCATCTCTGAGCAGGCGGCACTGTCATGCTGGTACTTTGGTGCAATCCTGATGTTTTTTGCGCCGTGCTTGAGGTAGTAACCGTAGCGGCCGCTTCTGATATCAAGGGTTTCACCGTCCTGAACTCCGAAATCCTTCACAATCTCAGCTTCCTTTGCAGGTGCGGAGGAAGATTTTGCCTTTGAGGAGGTGTAGGTCTTCTTGCGTCTTCCCGCAGCAGATGTTTTGGGAGTGCTGAAAATTGCACGGGCCTCGGATTCCGTGATGGTCAGTACCTCTTCATCGTTTCTGAGGGTTCTTGAATCTGCACCGCACTTGATGTACGGACCGTACTTTCCTATGTTTGCGGTAATTTCACCGCCGTCTTCGGCATGGCCCACGACACGGGGCAGGCTGAAGAATTCAAGGATCTTCTCAACAGGTACTTCCTTTCCTATGAGGGATTTGGGTACTGAGAAGCGGCTTACGTCCCTGGTCTTGGAAATGTCTCCGATCTGCCAGTAGTCACCGAATTTTCCGGTGCAGTAGAAGATGGGCTGACCGTCCTGTGCGTATCCGACAATGGGGTTGGAAGTGGAGGTCTTCTTGGAGGCCTTCAGTTCCTGAATCATCTTGTCGTTCACGTTTGCGGGGAACCATGAGTCCGGTATTGAGTAGAAGTTGCCCTCGCTGTCCTGAACATAGGGGCCGAACTTACCTATTCTTATGGTGTTTTCCTCGGAGACCCCGGGGAGGCTGATTTGCTTGACGGACATGGGGACAATGGATTCCTTTTCCTTTTTCACAACAGCCTCAAGACCTTCGGGCCCTTCATAGAAGCCCTTGAGGTACTCAAGCTCATCACGCTTGCCGTTGGAAATCTCATCCAGATCCTCTTCCATTGTGGATGTGAAGGAGTAGTCAAGGTACTTTTCAAAGTACTCCATCACCTGCACAACTGCAAAGCCCATGAAGGTGGGGATCAGGGTGTTGTTTTCCCTGACCACGTATTTCTTCTCTATGATACGGTCAATGATTGAGGCGTAGGTGCTGGGTCTTCCTATGCCCAGTTTCTCAAGTTCCTGGACAAGGGAGGCATCCGAGTAGCGGCCCGGTTCCTTGGTTTCGTGCCTCACACCCTCAAGTCCGGACATGCTGAGAACCTGACCCTTCTCAAGTCTGGGAAGGTCCTGTGAGAGCATATCGTCATCCTTGTCCGTATGCTCGGATGAGTCCGAGTAGACCTTCAGGAAGCCGGGGAATTCAACCCTTGTTCCGGTGGATGTGAAAATGCCTTCACCTGCGCTGATTGTGACTGTGGTGCTTATCTTCTGTGCATCCTTCATCTGTGAGGCGAGGGTACGCCTGTAGATGAGGGTGTAAAGTGCAAGTTCCCTGCCTGTCAGACCGGTTTCATCCGGGCTGAGGAAGCGGTCACCCGCCGGGCGGATTGCCTCATGTGCCTCCTGGGCGTTTGCGCTCTTGGAAGCATAGCGTCTGGGTGAGTCGGAGAGGAAAGACTTTCCGTATTTCTCAGTCACTGCGCTGCGAGCTGCCTTGAGTCCTTCTTCTGAGAGGGACAGGCTGTCTGTTCTCATGTAGGTTATGAAGCCCTTCTCGTACAGGCTCTGGGCATACTTCATTGTATCCTTGGCAGAGAGATTGAGCTTTCTGTTGCCCTCCTGCTGGAGTGTGCTGGTCATGAAGGGCGGGAAGGGGTGCTGTGCAATGGCCTTCTCGGTAATGTCCTGGACGGTGAAGGTGTCGCCCTTGAGGGCAGAGATTATTACCTGCGTGTCCTCGTAGGCAAGGAGTCTGACCTTTGAGGAGCCCATGAAGCGGCCGGTTTCGGGGTTGAAGTCCTTGCCGGTGGCGATGCGTCTGGCTTCCCACTGGCTCAGGCGGGCCGAGAAGCCCTCTGCGAAGGCGGCCCTTACATCCCAGTATTCGCTTTTGATATGGTTCATGCGCATGCGTTCGCGGTCCACAATGAGCTTGAGGCCCGGGGACTGGACGCGGCCGGCGCTGAGGGTTTTGTTGGAGAGCTTGCTCCAGAGCACAGGGCTGAGGGTGTAGCCGTAAAGTCTGTCCACAACCCTGCGTGCCTCCTGGGCATGTACAAGGTCCATGTCCAGTGACCTGCCGTTGTTGAAGGCTTCAAGGATGGCCTTCTTTGTTATTTCATGGAAAACCATGCGGCGGCAGGGGACGGTGGGCTTGAGGACCTCAAGAAGATGCCAGCTTATGCTTTCTCCCTCGCGGTCCTCATCAGTTGCCAGTATGAGCTCATCCGCGTCCTTGAGGGCGGCCTTGAGCTGGGCTATGACGTCCTTTTTCTTCTCATCTATAATATATTGCGGTTTGTAGCCGTGCCTGATATCAATTGCCATACCTATTTCAGGAAGGGTCCTTATGTGGCCCTTGCTGGCAATTATCCTGCAGTCCGATCCGAGGAAACCCTTGATGGTGTTTGCCTTGGTGGGTGACTCAACTATGATCAGTGTTTTTTTTGCCATGAGACTGAAAATAATGCCTGAAATTGCAGATGTCAACATGTTTCGAGGCCGTTTTTCAGGGGGCCGGCAAACCTATATCTATAGATATAGAATAGGCAAAAAATTTTTTTTGTATTTTTTTTCATTTTTTATGCATACTGCCCTTTGCCTCTATTGAACAAAAAAAGGAATTTCAACATAATTCGAAGAAAATTCTACTGATAGAAACATTTTTTTAAACGGGAGAAATATTATGAAGAAAGCATTAGTTGTATTACTGATGGTCTGTACAGCCTTTGCAGTTTTTGCAGGCGGTGCAAGCGAATCCAAGTCAGCTGCTGCAGAAACAATTACAATCGCATTCATCGGAAACACAACCGGTGACTATGCTATGTACGGTGTTCCTGTACGCAATGCAGTCAAGATGTACTTTGACCAGCTCAACGCCGCAGGCGGAATCAACGGCAAGCAGGTCAACCTTCTTGAGTATGATGACAAGGCAGACGGTGTTGAGTCAGTCAACGCTTACAACCTTGCCAAGGCAAACGGTGCAACAGCCGTTATCGGTTCCGTCCTTACAGGTGCAACTATTGCCCTTTCCGACGCAACATATGATGACAACATGCCCCAGATCACAGCATCTGCCACAAACCCCAAGGTAACAGTCATGGATCCGGACAACCCCAACTCAGAGGTTAAGACAAACGTTTTCCGTTCATGCTTCCTTGATCCGTTCCAGGGCGTAAAGATGGCCGAGTATGCAAACCAGGTCCTGGGTGCAAAGAAAGTTGCAATTTTCTATGAGAACGGTTCAGACTACTCAGAAGCCATTGTTAACGCAGCTGAGAAAGAGTTTGCAGCCAACGGACTTACCCTTGTTGCAAAGGAAGCCTTCGCAACAGGCGATGTTGACTACA
>CAMZFA010000020.1 GCA_947305945.1 uncultured Spirochaetales bacterium
CAGCACAGAGGGCTACAACACCGACTACCAGAACTATGAGCACTTTCTTACTCATATCTTTCTTCTCCTTTTGTCCCGTAACGGGGCAGAATCATATAAGCAAAAGTCCGCCTTGAGTTTAAACTCAGGGGATAACAGAATTTCCTGCTTCCGGAGGGGTTTGAAATACAGTCGGATTTGGATTCAGGTATAGAAATCCCGTAACAAGTAACTCAATACGTTCACAATGGCTGTAAAGACTGCTTTTCACTTGCCCCACACCCCTATAACAAAATTATAGAGTTACCGGTTACATGAATTCAATACCAAACCAGTGATTCTTATATTAAGTTGTTTAATAATTATATAAGTATTTTCAGTCCAACGCGTTCTTGGGACAGTTCTTAACACATTCCATGCACAAAATGCATTCCGTTCCGTTTTTCCTCTTCAGGGAATTGTCCGTCACATCCACATCCATCGGGCATACTCTTTTGCACTTGCCGCAGGAAATGCACTTTGACTTGTCACACCTGATTCTGATGGCGGAGAAGCAGCTCATGGGTTTCAGGAAAACCGTGATGGGGCAAATGTATTTGCAGAAGGCCCTGTTGTCCTTGAACAGATAAGCAAGTGCTATCCCGGCAGCATAGTACAGAATGTTTCCGGCAATGAAAGCCCGGAACATAATGCGCTCAATATTTCCCACATGCGCAAGAAACAAAGCGCCTACAAAGGCCAGGGACAAGACAAACACCACGTACCTGATCCAACCTATCTTCCTGCGCTTCTGAGCCGGTGTTTTGAACGGCAGGAAATCAAGCACCATTGCCGTCCAGCAGGCATAGCCGCACCACCCTCTGCCGAAGAACAGAGGGCCGATAATTTTAGCCACGGCATAGTGTATGGTTGCAGCTTCAAAGACTCCTGTGAACAGATAGTACCAGAAACCCTCAATCTGCATATTCTCATTGCAGATAAGACCCAGATATACAAGCATGTACAATCCGACCAGAAGCTGAACCACACGTCTTGCATGACGGTTATTCCTGATGTAGAGGAATACTCCCAGGGAAACAGAAAGACCTATATAACTGAAATTGAACAGGTAAAACAGGTTGTTCTTTGTAAGCCAAAGGGTTACCGCTACGCTTTCAAAAACGGCAAGAATTATTACAGGCGCCAGATACTTTTTCATTGAAAACCTTCGTATTACAGTTCTTCAAGAATAAAAGGCAGCATGTAAACAGGATACAGCCTCAAATCTTCATCAACACCGATATCTTTCTGAGAAAGAAGAATCTGCTTATCCACCAGTTTTGAATACTTCTTTCTGAACTCTGTTATTGATGCATGCTTCCCTGTCCCGGATGATTTAACCTCAAACACCACCAGTTTTGTTTTTGAAGCAAGGATAAAATCAACTTCATAATAATGAGATCCGTATTCCTTCTTCCATGTATGAAAATAGAGCGGCCTGTCTGAAGCGGAAATAACCTGAGCTACCACGTTCTCATACAGATAACCCAGATCTGCCGGAAGCGAATCACTGAGCAGTTTTGAATATATGTTTTCACTTGTCTCAGCAGATGAATTGAAAATCATTGTTGTAAACAATCCCGTATCAGCCAGGTACAGTTTAAAAACATCATTATCTCTTGTTTGAGAAAGTGCAATACCCGGATTCAAAACATTGTAACAGGGCAACACGGTCTTCGAATCAAGAAGGTCATACAGACGTTCAAGATCCCTGTCCACCTGCCTTTTTCCTGTAGCTGAAGATATAACATAGCTTCTTTTATCGGTTGCAAGTTGAGAGGGAACAGAATCATACATCCTTCCCGTCAGCCCTGTGTTGTCTATTTTGTGGAAATCATCAATGTACAGATTTATGATTTCTCTTTTTACTTCATCTATTTCCTTGAAATTATTCCCTTCAACATAGGCCTTAACAGCCTGAGGCATACCGCCTACGGCCATGTAAATCCTGAAATCGCGCATAAGCTTTCTGTTCAATGAATTTCCTACAGGCTTTCCCATGCGGTAAAGATCTCTCAGGGTATCATAGGTATTATTTCCCGTTGCCCACATGAACTCCTCATAATCCATCGGATAAATCTGAATCTTCATCTCTTCTGACGGAAGGACTATATCCTTTACATTCTTTTTTATGCTTATCAATGATCCGGTTTCAATGTAGTCATATCTTCCGTCTGCAACCAGGTATTTTATTGCCTGCCTTACCTTGGGCATGAGTTGGATCTCATCAAAAATAATAACGGATTTTCTCCTGACCAGGGTAGTGCCCGTTGCTGCCTGCAACCTGAGAAAGAAAACATCCAAATTGGCGATATCATTAAAAATAACTGAAATCTCTTCCGTAAGATTGGCAAAATCAATCTTAATAAATGAGGTATATTCCTGTTTGGCAAATTCTTCTGCAATGGTGGTTTTTCCGACACGTCTTGCACCTTCGAGAAGGACAGAATACTCAGGAGCTTTGTTTTCTTTCCAATACTTCAGTTTCTCAAGTGCCTTTCTTTTGAACATTTACTTTCTCCACAAGAATATACAACAGGCATATACACTTTGTACTTTGATTATAGTGCAGTTCCTTCCAAATTGTAAAGCAAGAAAAGTGCAGTTCCTTCCAAGTTCAAAACGGCAAAAAGTGCGGTTCCTTCCAAATTTACTTCTTGTCAATCACCAGCATGAAGTTGTTCATGTTAAGGGTGTTGGTGTATTTTGCATTGTCGGAAATACCCAGAAGAAGCTTGATTCCGGAGACGGAATCGGACGGACCGGGGTCATTGGGAATGTATGAGAGAGGATCGAAGGCAAAGCAGTCATCACGGAAGCGGAGAACCCACCTTTTGTCCTTGTTCATGAGTCTCACACTCAGATGATTCTGAACCTTCTTTATTTTACCGAAGCCGTGCTCAATGACATTTGCGGCCACCTCTTCAATACAGAGGGCAACATGGAAAGCAATGCGGGAATCAGCTCCGCGCTCAAGACAGAACTTCCCGGCTTCCTCGGAGACATCGGAAACCTGTTTTATGTTCCTGATGTTCCACTCCAGAAGGTCCCTGTCCCTGACACCGAATTTTTTGTCCAGAAGAAGGAAATCCACGGCATCCGGAATGCGCTTTCCGCTTTTGATACGGACGTAGACAAAGGCGCCGGCAAGAGTAAGGACCTCGCCAACGGCAAAGAAGTACCATACACCCTGAACCCCGGATATCCCGCTGAAAATCAGAGCGGCAAGGAGCGGGAAAACAAGGCCCTCGGCAACAGAGTAGATATCGGTTTCAATAACCCTGCCAGTGCCCAGGTACATTCCCTTCAGATTGTAGTTCAGACAACAGGGAATGAAGCCCAGGACGTACAGACGCAGGCCGTAAATTGCCATGCTCTGCGCAGCGCCCTTCTCCGGCATGAAAAATGCCACAAGATAAGGAGACAGAAGAGCCACAAAGGTTCCCACACATGCTCCCAGAAGGAGTGATTTCCCGTAGAGGTAGGTAAAGATATTTTTGAGACCTGTCTTGTCCTCCTCCTGGTACAGAACACCGGACAGGGTAAGAGAAACCCCGTTTATACCCGTTGAAATGCAGTTTCCCGTGTTTCCCAGAGTGGTGATTATGGTAAAGGCCGCAACGGCGGCACTTCCTTCAATGGAAAGAAGAATCTTGTTCAGGAAGAATACAAGGATGACGTATGAGGCCATGTTGAAAACGGCCGGAATACCGCTTTTGAAGAACTCCCCTACCTTTGAGATGCTTATTTCCCTGAAAACAAACTTGAAACGGCTCTTTTTGGAGAAGAAATATCCGAATCCTATGATCAGGGCCGTGTAGTAACTCAAGGAAGAAGCAAGACCTATGCCGAACATTCCGGATTTGAAAACCGTGACGGCAAGAATATCAAAAACCACATCCGAGACAGTCATACCCAGAACAGCGGCTATGAGAAGACCGCTCTTGCCGGCCATCTGGAGGAAGGGCACAAGAATCAGAGAGCCCATGCATCCCGGAGCGCCCAGACAGAAACCCACGAGGTACGCTCTGGTATTGTCATAGAGAACCCCTTGCCTTCCGGCTCCCAGCAGAGTGGGCAGGGCCCTGTTGAGGGAAAGAACAACAAGCAGGAAGGCCGCTGAAAACAAACCCGCAATACCTACGGCCGATGAAAAGCCCCTGTTTATCTCCTCAACATCCCCTTTTCCGAGTGATTTACTGCAGGAGACCTGCACACCGGAAGCCAGCACAGTGCTTATTCCGCCTATTGTCAGGAGGATGGGATTTGCCAGGCCGTAGGCGGCAATTCCGTTCACACCTATGAACTTTCCTATGACCGCATTGTCAATCAGAAGACACACTGAAACCGTCAGGGCAGACAGTATCTGAGCCGTAAGCATGTTGGAAGCGGTCTTCTTGATCATATTGCCATTATAATGGTCAGCAGGAATAATTGCGATATCTGATTATGAAACCTGAAAAGAAAACTGCTTTCATTTACTTGTTTAATGAATCAGAATGCGTCATGGTATAATCGAGGAGACCGGATATGAATGAAATGGACCCTTTCCTGACAATACTGGACACAATCAAGGAACAACCCAGCGGGTATGAAATAAAACGAGACGGAAAAAAGATTTCACTGACACAGAACGAATTGGAAGAAGCAGTGTTCTTTTATTACGACAAGCTGGGTCAGGATGCACTTGATGAGGCTGCATACAACACCGGAAAAAACGTCTCGCAGACGGACAGGGAAAAGCTTCTGGAGGAGATTACACTCAACCTTTCCGTGCTTGTACACGGCAAAATCAGGGAGATAGCGGAAAAGGTTTTCAGCAACTGAAAAAAGAATTATTTCTCCCAGAGAAAACCCGTGAAAACGGGTATACCGGAGTATCGGAAGGCCTTATGCCTTCCGTTCAATACCTCAAGAACGGCGTGAGCCATTTCCTCCTGTTCCATCTCACCGGGATAACAGGCAACAGGTGCAATCCACGAGCACTTCTCTCTTACGGTATCCGTAATGTCGTTGAAGCGTACAAGACCGCCGGTGAGGATAATGCAGTCAACCTTTCCTTCAAGAACAACGGACATGGCACCTATAGATTTGCAGATCTGGTAAATCATTGCATTCCAGACAGTACAGGCCTTGGGATCACCGGCCTGAACCATGGCATGCACGGTATCCGCATTGGATGTTCCGAAGTGGCTTACAAAGCCGCCCGAGCGCGAGCACATGGCCTTAAGTTCTTCTGTTGTATGGTTTTCTAGAAATTTTACAATCTCCATTACGGGAATGCTTCCAAGCCTTGTGGGAGAGAACGGACCGTCACCGCCGGCGCCCTCTGTGCTGTCAATCATCCTTCCCCTGCAGTGGGCCGTAACCGTTATGCCTCCGTCAATATGACAGACAATGAAGTTGCACTGCTCATAGCTCTTACCCAGTTTTGCGGCATGGACACGTGACACGGCCTTCTGATTCAGAACATGCGTCTGTGCCCTTCTGTACAGACCTGATATTCCTGTAAGCCTTGCGCTGTCACAAAGCTCATCCACGTTTGTGGGATTGAGGGTGTACATCTTTCCGCCGTATTGTGAGCAGAGCTTGTAGGCAAGCATGACACCCAGTTTTGCAGGATGGTCACTTCCGCCCCTGTCCGCAGCGGTATCCTCAACAAGGCGTGAGTCTATCTCCATCACTCCGGCCTGCTGGGAATATGCGCAGCCTCCCCTGCCCACCCAGACGTCAATTGAAGCTATGTCAATGTCATGGGCCTTGAGAAGGTCACGGATAACCTGCTCACGGAAGGGCATCTGGTCATTTGTGGTGGGATATCTGAGAAGCTGGGGAGCATCGTGGAAAACACTTTGGGTGAAAACGTTCCTCTCATCATCAAAGACGCTTATCTTCGTGGATGTGGAACCCGGATTGATAATAAGCAAACGGCTCATAGACTGCTCCCCGGTTCAGGCAGTTCAAGCCCTGCCTTTTCAATTACGGTCCTGTTACGCTGGGAAAATACATCACCGGCGCTGCCGCTGAGCACAAGGCGGCCCTTGTCAAGAACAAGAATCTGCTTTGCATGTTCCTGTGCAAGTTCCATCTCATGGGTAACCATGATGATTGTCACCCCGTCGGTGTTCAGGCGGTGCAAAAGTGCCATGAGGGAGCGCGAGGATCTGAAATCCAGACCTGCGGTAGGCTCATCCAGAACCAGGACGGACGGTTTCATGGCAAGAACACCTGCCAGTGCAGCAAGACGTTTCTGACCGCCTGAAAGAGTGAACGGGTTTCTGTCATAAAGCTCAGGCCCCAGTCCCACACACAGGAGGGCTTTTTCTGCACCTTCACGTGCCTGATCTTTGTTTCTCCCAAGGTTCAGCGGACCGTACATCACATCCTCAATTACCGTAGGGGCAAAGAGCTGATCCTCGGGAAACTGGAAAAGAAGACCTGAGCGGCCGTCAAGGGAGACCTCTCCGGAGAAAGGCCTTAAAAGATCGTTTACAAGCTTGATTAGCGTGGTCTTTCCGCTTCCCGTCTTACCGCATATACATACAAAGTCACCCTTTTCTGCCTCAAAACTTATATCGGAAAGGGCCTTTTTCTCAAAGGGTGTGCCGCGGCTGTAGATGTAACTGACATTTGAAAATCTTACTGCCATGGCATTAACCTTACACAGATTGTAAAGAGAAAGTAGGCTGCAAACAGCAGGCCTGCAAGAACGTCATAAGATGTAAAGCGGCTCTCGTGAAAGGCTGTGCGCTCACAGGCATAGTCATAGCAGCGGCTTTCCATTGAGTCCGCAAGTTCCCCTGCACGTCTGAATGCGGAGGAAAACAGCGGAACAAGAACAGCAACAACAGTTGATGCCTTATGGGAAAGGCTTCCGGAAAAGCTTGCACCCCTGGCCTTCTGGGCACAGTAGATCTTTTCCGCTTCCTCCTGAAGAACCGGGACAAAGTGAAGCGTAATTGAGACACTCAGTGCAATGTCCCGCACCGGAACATGGATAAAGCGCAGAAATGAAAGGCTCTTCTCAAGACCGTCCGCAATTTCTGACGGTGTGGTTGTAAGTGTCAGCAGGGCCGAAACACAGACTGCGCTGATAAGGCGTACAAACAGCACAACTGCCGCCAGAGCCCCATCCTGAGGGTGCGTAAGATACACAATGACAGAGGAAACAAGGGCAATGATTATTATGCTTCTGAAGCTTCTCAGTACCCTTCCCAAAGGAACCCTGCTTATGAAAATGCAAATCAGAAGGAAGGCAGTGCAGACTGCAAGTCCTGTGTAAGTCTTTGAAATAAAAATACTTACAATATAAAGAGCAAAGAAGAGAAGTTTCAGAGACGCACTTGTTTCATGAAGCGGTCCTCTTGAGGGATAGTAGCGTCCGAAAGTCACATCACGCATTGCTCTTCCTCCCCTCATCTTCATTCAAAGCAGCAGAGAGAACCTGCCTTGGATTTCCGTCCGCAACAAGAGACCCGTTTTCAATATACAGAAGTCTGTCCGCAGCAAGGCACTCGGAAAAGCGGTGGCTTATCAGAAGAACGGTAATGCCCTGCTCTTCAACAAGGCCTTTGATAATCTGAAGAATCTTATTCCGCTCAACCGGATCAATCATTGAGGTAATCTCATCCAGCACCATTATCTTAGGTCTGAAAGCCAGAATCCCTGCCAGACATACAAGCTGTTTCTGACCGCCGGAAAGAGAACTCACGGCAGAGGCTGCATACTCAGTCATTCCCACCATCTCAAGCGCACGGGCAGTGCGTTTTTTCACCTCATCAAGCGGCAGGCCCAGATTGCACGGCCCGAAGGCCACATCCTCCTCAACAATAACGGAGACAATCTGGTTGTCCGGATTCTGAAAGACAAGGCCCAGATTCTTTCTTATTTCCGGAAGATTATGAACATCCGAAACATCAAGGCCGCATACTTCAAGAGAGCCGCCTTCAAGCGGAACAAGGCCGTTCAAAACCTTTGCCAGCGTGGACTTACCTCCCCCGTTGGGGCCGGTGATACATACAAAACTTCCCTCTTCAATCTCAAAGGAAATTTCCTTCAGACCAAAGCCCGTCCTGTATGAGGTACTGATGTTCTGCGCCTTTATCACTGCTCCCACTGTACTCCCACCCTTTGAATGAGAACGGCTGAAACAAGTCCTATGACCACCCCGGCTGCAATACCGGTCAGAAGGAGAACAGGGATGTAGTATTTGAGAACAGAAGTGTCCAGCATTATGCATGCAACGGCAGTCTGAGCAAGATTATGCAAAACAGCTCCGCTTATACTCACAACCGGAACGGAAAAAAGCTCCGTCCTCTTGAGGAAGAACATCCCAAGAAGACTGACAAGGGCTCCGGCTCCGCTGTATGAAAGACTTACGGCACTTCCGAAAAGCACGGAAACAAGAAAGACCCTCAGAACAGATACCGCGCAGGCCTGGTTGAAGCCCAGTTTGTACAGGGCAAAAACCACGGCAATATTTGCAAGTCCCACCTTCACACCGGGAACCGCGACAAAGGGCGGAAAGAGGCTTTCAAGGTAGGAAAGAACAAGAGCAAGTGCTGTTACTACAGAAAGATAGGCAATCTTTCTTGCCTTTGAAACTCCGCTCACAAATCAGTCTCCCCCGGTACACCCTCAATGGTTATGACAAGCTTGTTGGGCAGGCAGATTATCGCCTGTCCCGTGTAGGATATGGTACCCATGTGGATGCACAGTTTATCCGGACACTGGGCATCTTCCATATGGACCTTGCCGTCCTTTATGACCATGGTGTTGGTGCCTCCGTTCAGAACGTAGGTGCCGTTTCTGGAGAGCCTGTACTTTGAGGACTCGGCCCCCTCAACCCAGACAACGGCATAGGCACCGTCGGTGCTTCCGGCTCTTATGATAATGAATGACAGAGCGGCAGAAATGAGGAGAAAGCCTACCAGCAGAATGTCCGCTTTTCTTATTTTCATCTCTTCCTCCTACTGCACCACAAGCTTTGAAAAGCCTTCCGTGCAGATTTTCTCACCGTCCGGTGTTATGAACAGAACCTCAACCTTTATGCCCCTGTCGTTCAGAAGCCCTATCAGTGAAAGGGCCTTGTCCCTGTCCATGCAGAACAGGGCCGTACTGAGGGCATCGGCAAGGCTGCCGTCCTCCGTGACCACGCTCACCGACGCGTATCCGGTTGCCGGGAAGAGCGTGTCCCTGTCAATTATATGGTGATAGTGCTTTCCGTTGAAAGAGAAGAAACGCTCATAAATACCGGAAGTGACACATGAAGTGTCCCCAATTCTCACCTTCACGGCAAGGGCGTTCTCGTCAAATGGGTCACGGATTCCGGTAATCCATGCCGAGCCGTCTGCCTTGGAGCCCACAAGCCTTATGTTGCCTCCCAGATTGATCACATAGCCGGACACAGCGCGCTGTTTCAGAATTTCAGCACACTTCTGTGCGGCAAAGCCCTTGGCCACGGCACCCACGTCAAGGGACGCCATTTCATCTGTTATGTAAACCGTTGAAGATGCCCTGTCTATCTGAAGAAGGTCTATGCCGGTGTGCTTTGAAGCTTCAAGAAGTTCCTCATCCGAGGGTATGTACTGCCCCACAAGGCCTTCAGGTCCTTCAACTGCAGCCTCTCTGGCATTGTGCCACAGAGAGAGGACGCTTCCCATCATGACATTGAGTTCTCCGTCAGTAAGTTCATACAGATAAACACAATAATCAAGAAGTTCAATAATGGCCGGATCTACATTGACAGCTTCTTTACCTGCCATCCGGTTCACGGTGCACAGGTTGTTCATACCCTCATACTCATGGTAGATGTCAAACAGCCTGTGGTATTTCCCAACAGTCTCTGCAAGGACTGAGCAGTTTTCATCAAAAACCTTCTCACTGTCCCCGGCGTAGCTCTGGATATAAGTCACTGTGTCAAACCAGTCAAAGTACCCCTTGCTTCTGGTCTGGGTGTATGAGGCATTCACATATGCTTTTGCGCACCCGGTAAGGCACACAAGTGCCAGAACCGGGCAGATAAGGAAGAGGAGGACTTTCTTCATTTTCAGGCCTGTCTGAAGGTTTCTCCCACAATTTCAGCCTTCATGAGGTTGGATGAAACACTCTGTCCAAGGGGAACACCGGCTGTAATTACAACGGTGTCACCCATTTTCACAAGGTTTTCCTTCAGCGCAACTTCAGTGCACAGGGAGAAGATGCGGTCCGTGTTGTGAACCTCTCCGGTGAGGAAGGGCACAATGCCCCAGCTCAGGGCAAGCTGCCTTCTCACCTTCTCCCTTGTGGTCATGGCGGCAATGGGACATGCCGGGCGGAAGCGGCTGATCATACGTGCCGTGTGGCCCGAGTTGGTTGCCGTAAGAATGGCCGTGGCGTTCAGATCAAGGGCTGTGAGACAGCAGGAATGGGTAATTGCGTCATTGATGCTGCGCTGGGCACTTACATGGCGGCGCTCGAACTGGCTCCAGAAGTTGATTGCACCCTCTGTCTCACGCACAATGCTGTCCATGGCCTGCAGTGCCTCAATGGGGTACTTGCCCGCTGCGGTCTCACCTGAAAGCATGACACAGCTTGTGCCGTCATAAACGGCATTGGACACGTCCGAGACCTCTGCCCTTGTGGGACGGGGATTTCTCATCATTGAATCCAGCATCTGGGTTGCCGTGATGACGGGCTTTCCTGTCTGAAGCACCTCACGGATCATCTTCTTCTGCATGATGGGGACACGGGCGGCCGGAATCTCAACTCCGAGGTCACCTCTGGCTACCATGATGCCGTCAGAGGCGGCAATAATCTCCTCAAGGTTGTCCACGCCCTCCTGGTTCTCAATCTTTGAGATGATGCGGATGTCATCTCCGCTGAACTCGTGCAGAACCTTGCGGATTGACAGAACGTCCTCAGCCTTTCTCACAAAGGAGGCGGCAATGAAGTCAAAGTCATTCTCAATACCGAACTTGATATCCGAGATATCCTGCTCGGTCAGTGCGGGAAGCTGGATTCTGGCTCCGGGAATGTTTATGGACTTGTTGGAAGACAGATTGCCTCCGTTCACAACGGTGCAGTGAATCTCCTTACCCTTTATCTCAACAACATCAAGACCGATCAGACCGTCATCAATGAGTATTCTCCTGCCCGGCTCAACTTCCCTGTAAAGGTTTTCATAGGTTACACTTACAATCTTCTCGTTTCCAAGAACCTCATCACAGGTGAGGACAAACGGATCACCGGCCTTCAGCTCAACCGGGTGCTCAAACTTCTTCACGCGGATTTCCGGTCCCTTGGTGTCAAGGATTGTTGCAACAGCCACGCCCAGTGAATCACGCACGCTTGTAAACATGTTGAGCCTTTCAAGATGCTCCTCATGGGAACCGTGTGAGAAGTTGAAACGTGCCGCATTCATTCCGTTGAGAATAAGCTTGCGGATCATTTCAGGGCTGTCTGTTGAAGGTCCCAGTGTGCAGATGATTTTTGTCTTTCTCATTATTTATCCCCCTGTGAATCTTTGTTCTCAATGTAGTTCATGATGGACACGGCCGCCTGCTTTGCAGCATTTACCGCATGTACAACCGTAAGAGGACCGGAGACAACATCGCCGGCGGCAAAAACGCCTTCATGGGTTGTCATGTGGTTCTCATCAATTACAAGAAGGCCCTTGGCGGTTCCCTCAAGGTGCTCCGTTGACAGAATGAGCTTGTCCTTGGGCTTCTGGCTTATGGCAATAATCACATCATCTGCCGGGTAGAGCTTCTCCTCCCCTTCACAGCCGGTGGCAATTCCGTTCTCATCAATGACTGAGTCCCTGAACACCGGGCCTTCGGGTGTAATGCGGACTATGGACTTGCCGTAGTAGAACTCCGCCCCGTCAAGACGGGCGTAGTCCATTTCATGCGAGCTGGCTGTGGCAATATTGTCCCTGGAAAAGAGCATTACGCGCTGGGCTCCGTGTCTGAAAGCCGAGCGGGCAACGTCCATTGCAACGTTTCCCATTCCTATGACGGCCACCGTCTGTCCCAGTTCCTGATGCAGCGTGTTCTCAAGATAGCTTATTCCGAAATGAACGTTTGCAAGGCTCTCACCCTCTACGTTCAGCGTCCTGGGTCTCCAGGTTCCCGTGCCTATGAACACGGCCTTGTAGCCGTCCCTGAACAGGTTGTCTATCTTCAGCGCTCCGCCTATGGTGGTATTGAGTCTTATCTGTACACCAAGGCTGTCCAGCAGCTTCTTGTACCTGTCCAGAACGGATTTTGGCAGTCTGAACTCGGGAATACCGTACCTGAGCATTCCGCCTATGTTGTTCTTTCTCTCAAAGACGGTCACATCATAACCGTTCTGTGCAAGAATGATTGCAACAGTAAGGCCTGCAGGACCCGAACCAATAACCGCAACACGCCTGCCCTTCTTCTCAATCTCCTTTTTGGGCATTCTTGAGAGATAGGCATCCGAGATGAAGTGCTCTATGTTGTAGAATTGAACGGGAGTTCCCTTCTTACCGAGTATGCAGTGACCTGCACACTGGGCCTCGTGGTTGCACACCGTGGCGCAGACCACACTCATGGGATTGTTCTGAAACAGCTGGCTTCCCGCCTCCATCAGCCTGTTGTCCTTGAACATCTGGATGATGTGCGGAATAGGAGTTGAGATGGGGCAGTTCTTCTGACACATCGGGACTTTGCAGTTAAGACAGCGCTTTGCTTCATTCTCAATATGAAGGGCCATAGGTTCCTCCCTATAGTATTATGTATTCCTATCTTAACCTATTATCCCCTCAAAAACAAAAAGAAAAGGAGATGCCGCCTCAAGGGCAACATCTCCTCCTGATATATAATCAGAGCAACTCAGGCTCTGTTACGGATCCAGGCAACAATCTCCGGAACTCCGCGCAGTACCTCAACTCCGCTTTCGGTGTCACGGACAAAGGTGGGAACGCTCTGAATTCCGTACTTATCGCAAAGCTGCGGATTCTCGTTTGCGTCTATGACCTTGTACTCGATTCCCGAGCGGTCAAGATGGGCCTTTGCCGACGGGCAGTTGGGGCATGTCTTTGTTGTGAAGAGCATGGCAACCTTTCTGTCGGGAAGGTGCGAATTGGCAATATCGTACTCCTTGCGGTCCTTGAACTCCTCTGTCTTACCTGTGTTCCAGTTCTGGATGGGGCGGTAGTAACCGGTGATTCTTGAATAGACCTCTGTCTTCTTGTGGCAGACGGGGCACTCCCATGCCTCACCTGTGATGTAACCGTGGTCCCGGCAGATCGAGTAAGTGGGGCTGAGTGTGAAGTACGGAAGCTGGTGGTTCTCCGCAATTGTGCGGACAAGCTTCTGTGTTGTCTTCCAGTCACTGAGCTTCTCACCAAGGAACACGTGGAAAACCGTGCCGCTTGTGTACTTGAGCTGAAGCGGATCCTGAATCTCCATTGCAGCAAACAGGTCATCCGTGAAGCCTACGGGCAGGTTGGATGAGTTAGTGTAGTAGGGAGATTCCTCGGTACCGGCTGTGATGATGTCCGGATAGCGCTCCTTGTCGTGCTTTGCAAGGCGGTAAGCCGTTGACTCTGCGGGAGTTGCCTCAAGGTTGTACAGATCTCCGTACTTGACCTGGTAGTCGGAGAGCTTCTCTCTCATGTGGTCCAGAACATTTGCCGTGAAGTCCTGTGCCTTCTTGTGTGTCAGGTCCTCACCTATCCACTTTGCATTCAGACATGTCTCGTTCATACCTACAAGACCGATTGTGGAGAAGTGGTTGTTGAATGTTCCCAGGTATCTCTTTGTGTAGGGATAAAGACCGTTCTCGAGGAACTTTGTAATGGTATCCCTCTTTACCTTCAGGGACCTTGCGGCAACATCCATCAGGTGGTCAAGGCGGCTGTAGAACTCAGCCTCGTCCTTTGACAGGTAGGCAAGTCTGGGCATATCAAGTGTAACAACACCCACGGAGCCTGTGCTCTCACCGCTTCCGAAGAAACCGCCGCTCTTCTTTCTCAGCTCTCTCAGATCCAGTCTGAGACGGCAGCACATTGATCTTACGTCTGAAGGCTGCATCTCGGTGTTTCCGATGTAGTTTGAGAAATAGGGAGTTCCGTACTTTGCGGTCATGTCGAACAGCAGGCGGTTGTTCTCGGTCTCTGACCAGTCAAAACTCTTTGTAAGTGAATATGTGGGAATGGGATACTGGAAGCCGCGGCCGTTGCAGTCACCCTCGATCATGGTCTCGAGGAAGGCCTTGTTGACCATGTCCATTTCCTTCTGGCAATCACCGTATGTGAAATCCTGATCCACACCGCCTACAATTGCCGGGAGGTCTCTCAGGTCATCCGGAACTGTCCAGTCGAGCGTGATGTTGGAGAACGGAGCCTGTGTGCCCCATCTTGAAGGAGTGTTCACACCGAAGATGAAGGACTGGACGCACTGCTTGACTTCCTTGTAGTCCATGTTGTCCTTTTTGACAAAGGCAGCAAGGTATGTGTCAAAGCTGGAGAAGGCCTGTGCGCCTGCCCATTCGTTCTGCATGATACCTATGAAGTTGACCATCTGGTTGCACAGTGTGGCAAGGTGCTTTGCGGGTGCTGAGGAGATTTTTCCCTGGACTCCGCCCAGACCTTCACGGATGAGCTGCTTGAGGCTCCATCCTGCGCAGTAACCTGAGAGCATGCTCAGATCATGGAGGTGGAAGTCTCCGTTTCTGTGAGCCTCACCTATCTCCTTGTCATAGACCTCTGAGAGCCAGTAGTTGGCTGTGATGGCACCGCTGTTGGAGAGAATGAGACCGCCTATTGAATAGTTGACCGTTGAGTTCTCCTTGACTCTCCAGTCCTTTGCTCCCAGGTAGCTGTCCACAAGTTTCTTGTAGTCAACCAGAGTCTGCTCGGCATGTCTTACGTTCTCATGCTGCTTTCTGTACAGAATATATGACTTTGCAACTTCGGTGTAACCTGCCTGTGACAGTGTGTCCTCAACTGAATCCTGAATGTCCTCAATTGAGATCTTGTCGTCTTTGATCTTGCTCTCATAGTGAGCGGTGCTCCTGAGTGCAAGCATCTGGATCACATCTTCGTTGTAGTTTGTATTTGTAGCAACAAAAGCACGCACAATTGCGTCTTCAATCTTCTTGATATTGAACTCAACTGCCTCTCCGGTTCTCTTAACTACCTGATACATAGGGCTCCTCCTCCATCAATTCCCGTGTATTTTCTTATGTGTGTTTTATTTAGTTTCTATTAAAAACAAGACACTTTATCTAGTGGTGTTTTTAACCGAACACCCTATTTCTAGCATGGTCGGAGAAAACTGTCAACAGAAAAAAACATTAAAACAAATTATTTTTCCATCCAATGTTTTTGTATATAATCTCTAATATATCAGGAGGCGTTGCATGAAGGTTGTGGTAATAGACGGACAGGGCGGAAGCATGGGAAAAGAGCTTGTGAAGAAGCTTCTTGCCGTTGTGGATGCTTCAAATCTGTACTGCATAGGCACAAACTCCGCAGCCACGCAGAACATGATGAAGGCCGGCTGCCCCAACTGCGCCACCGGAGAGAACCCCGTTGCCGTTGCCTGCCGTGATGCGGACTTCATCATAGGTCCAATAGGAATAGTGCTTGTGGACTCCATGCTGGGAGAGATAACCCCGGCCATTGCACAGAGCGTGAGCAACAGCAGCGCACACAAGATCCTAATCCCGGTGAACAAATGCGTAACAGTGGCCGGAGTTGAGAACAAAAGCCTTTCCGAGTACATAGATACGGCAATTGATAACTTGACCAAACATCCTGCATATATAAAATAGAAGCATGGATTTCATGAAGAAATCCGCCTGAAAAAGAATTTCAGACCGGCAGTCCGCCGGAGTGTCATGAAGACAAAACCCTTATCCGGAGTCCCCTCTTGGGCTGCATACTGTCCGCAAACAACATAGGTTTCTCTTATCCAGGCAGCGGCAAATATCTGTTCAGAAACCTTTCATTTACCCTCAACGACAACGACAGACTGCTCATCACCGGGCCCAACGGCAGCGGCAAGACCACCATACTCAAACTGATTCTGGGCATGCTCCGCGTCAACGAGGGCACCCTGAAGATGAGGGAAAACCTGAACATAGCCTACTGCAAACAGGACTACCCCAACCCCGGCTTTCCCATAAGCGCAGAGGAAGTGGTGAAAATGGGCCTTTACGGAAGGAAAATCCCTGACCCCGGACAGGCGGTGCGCCGCGCCATGGAAAGAACGGACTGCCTGCACCTTGCCCCACGGCTCTTCTCATCCCTTTCAGGAGGCGAAAGGCAACGCGTAAGCCTTGCCCGATGCTTCTGCCAGGACGCAGATCTCCTGCTTCTTGACGAGCCTTCCTCATTTCTGGACAAAGAGAGCCGGAGCACACTTATCCACCTTCTTCAGAACCTTGACGACAGGGACTTTGCCGTAATTGCGGTAACCCATGATGAGGACATAGCCTCCTCTCTTCCCTGGAAGCGCCTTGATACGGAGGCCTTCTGATGGAAAGACTGCTGTTTCTCTTCACATTAAGACCCATAGTCTACGGCCTGATCGGAATGGTTGTCTCCGGAATATGCTTTCCCCTTGCAGGGGTGATAATAATCAGAAACTCACTCATCCCCATGAGATACATGCTCATGCACGGCGTAATACTGGGCGGTGTATTCAGCATTGCCCTGGGCCTGCCCCTCTTCCCCGTTGTGGCTGCGCTGAACATAATGCTTGTGGCTGTGATGATAGCCATGAACAGGGACGGCAGGACCAGCCTCAGCATGGCAAGCACGGCCATGATGGTCTTCACCATGGGCCTTGCCTCAATGATAGGCCACGTCTTTGACGTGCCGGCAAAGGACACACTGGAAATCCTGTGGGGTTCACCCTTTGCCCTTCTCAAGTCAGACCTGTTTGTCCTCTGCCTGCTGGGTGCAGTACTGATTGTCTATATATCAGTATTCTTCCGTCCCATATCCATGCTTTTCTTCGACCACGACATAGCCTCTTCCAGCGGAGTGAACGTGCGTTTCCACAACGCCCTCATGCTCCTGATCACAGCCCTCACCATAAGCGTGGCAATGAAGCTTCTGGGAGCTCTTCTCATAGATGCACTGGTGGTCCTCCCCGTCCTGGGAGCATCCCGCAATGCAAAAAGCCTCAGGGCTATGTTCGTAAACAGCTCAATAACAGGCTTTGTCATGTCCGTGACAGCCTACTTCATTTCCCTTCTGTTCAACCTTCCCGTAAGCGGAGTTCTTGCCGTTCTGGCGGCCTTTGTCTATGCGGGAAACATAGCAATAAGCAAAATACGCTCAAATAGGAGTATAAAATGAAAAGATTTCTGATTGTCCTTGCAGTACTGGCCCTTCTTCCGGCCATGTGCTTTGCACAGTCCGTAACAGAAAAGAAAGCAGACGGAGCCTATGTTGCATCCACAAGCTGGGTAGCCGCCATTGCTGAGCTTGCCGGTATTGATGATGTAGTGTGCATTGCACCTGCAAACCTCAAGCACCCGCCCGAGTATGAGATTACCCCGGATGACATTGTCAAAGTTGCAAATGCAAAACTGTTCATGAACGCAGGTTACGAGCGCATGATGAAGACCATAGCAGACGCTGCCGGTGTGGACAAGGAGAAGATTGTGAAGGTCAAGACCACAAACACCCTTGAGAACCTTGGCAAAATGGTCTCAATGCTCTCGGACATTGCCATGACACAACCCCAGGCCACCGAGCGCTTCAGTGCATACTCATACATGATTCAGCAGGCACGTGAGAAGATCAGGGAAAAGGGTTATGACAAACTTACAGTCTATGCCAACACAAACCAGGCCGAGCTCTGTCAGGATCTGGGCCTCAATGTTGTGGCAAAGTTCGGCTCAGGTCCTCTCTCATCCGACCAGATTGCAGATGCCGCACTCAACAAATACGACCTTGTGATTGACAACGCCCACAACCCCGTGGCCGGCCCCGTGGCTGAGGTAAGCCCCTCCTCCGTCATCCTTGTCTGGTCCAACTTCCCGGACCACCTGGGAGGAAACGTCCTATACGGTGTGATAGAAAACAATCTGAACATGCTCTGGAACTCAGGGCTTTGATCAAAGGGACTGTCGCGCAACAAGCGACGGTCCCTCTCTTTTTCTCCGGCCCGCACTACCCTGTATTTGCCTGTATTTGCCCCGCTTATCCTCGCCTATCCTGTCTTTGCCCCGCTTATCCTCGCCTATCCTGTCTTTGCCCCGCTTATCCTAGTTCATCCTCGCCTATCCTGTCTTTGCCCAGCTTATCCTGTCTTATCCTGTCTTTGCCCCGCTTATCCTTGCTTATCCTTGCTTATCCTCACCATGTGCCCTTCCTTTCGCAGAGATTGAACATAGAGAGTGGTACAAAATGACCGTAAATAAAAAATTTTGTACCACTTTATGGTACAAAAAAAATAATTTGATCGGTTTTTGTACCACTGCGCTCATGTGCATAAGCAGTGATTGTTGGAAACCTATGCAGGGGTAGCCGGAGTTCTGATGTTATAACAGCGTACAGAAAAAAATTTCTGCTCACGTTGTTTGGAACAGCGTGAGAACCAAAAACTTTCCTCTACGCTGTTATTGCAGCAGAATAATTTCCAATATTGCACTTGAGACCCTGATTCTTACTTTCTCAGATAAAACACAGAGGCAGTTCATGTTGAAAACATGTGCAAAACCTGGATGCAGAGCCAACGCCTGCACTCTGCCTTCCCGCATTGGCTTAAATGGCCTGCGGGAGTCAGGATTCCGGCTGCCTCTGCACAGGTTGTTGCACAGGTTTCCAACAATCACTGAGATAAAACAAAGCGATTGTGCACAAGTTGTGTCATAACCTGTGCATTTGCAAGCCGT
>CAMZFA010000021.1 GCA_947305945.1 uncultured Spirochaetales bacterium
GCTACAGCCGGCCGGAAATCATGGCCCAGGTGGCCGTTTATGTATTCAAACTGCACTAAGCGGATAGATGAATAAACAGTCTATAACTATTATGCACATGAGCGCATTCCTAAAGATTCGGGCGGGGCATGGTGAGGATAAGTGAGGATAAGACAGGATAAGCGGGGCAAAGACAGGATAAGCGAGGGTAAGCGGGGCAAAGACAGGGTAAGCGAGGATAGGCGAGGCAAGTTGAGGCAAAAACAGGATGATGCGTTTTTATCATATTAGGCCTGTGGTGCGCTATAAGCATGTGCAGGAGAGATTATGAATAACAGATTATCCGTATTGCCTGGCCGTTCTGGCAGGATGTGCAAGCCTTGGATCAGATTCATCTCCTGAGCCGGAAGAACTGTACATGCTGGGTCTTCAGTATGAGAATGCAGACGGTATGCAGCAGAGCTCGGTGTGGAAAATGCAGTTCAGTTCCTGAAGACACATACTTTCTGAGACAGCCGGGCTGATTGACTAGCAGAGGCTTTGCAGGTAAATTTTTAGCTATGGACAGGAATTCTTTGGATTTGCTTTTAAAGCAAATGGATACAGTGTTGGACGCTCCTGATGAAGTGGTCTTTTCCGGGGATATAGACAAGGCCCTGGTGGTGAGACTGGATTCGGAGAGCACCGAACTGTTCAGGATTCCCGGGAACTGGCTTAAAAGCTATGAGTCCGGACCCGCACTGGCCACAAGACTGTGGTGCCACTTTGCGGGAGAAGAGGCGGACAGCCCTCTCAGTTATGAGGCTGACAATCCCGTTGTTGTTACATCCGGAGCGCTGAGTGCAAGCGGAATTCCCATGAGCGGAAGCTGCACCATAGCATTCAGAAGTCCCCAGACAAAGGCCCTCTATTACAACGTAGGATCAATGACCTTCGGAAAGAACCTGTTTCTGTGCGGTTACAGGGCATTGGTGATATGCGGAAGGTTGAGAAGAACGGGTAGAATTGAACTCTCATCATCACAGGTGAACGTCAGAATCTCCGAAGATATGTGCAACCTCACCGTTTCCGAGGCTGTGAAGATGCTGGGCAAGGACGGACTGTTCATAGGACCGGCCGGAGAGCAGCATGTAATCTATGCCACCGCAATATGTGACGGAAACACAACCGGAAGAGGCGGGCTGGGATATGTGCTGGGCATGAAGAACCTCAAGGCCGTGACGGTTGTCACTGACCGGACACTTGAGACGCAGGAAAGACAGAGTGCTCTGTCCGACCTTATTTCAAAGAGCCGCTTTGTCAACGGACTGAGGAAGTCCGGAAGTTCACTGCTTCTCAAGACTGCCGCCAGCAAGGGACTGGTGCCTGTGGACAACTACAGGTACAGAACCGATCCCAGGCTGTTCTATCTGACCTCGGATGAGGCGGACAGAAGGTGGGGCCGGGACAGCGTAACACAGTCAAATCTCAAGTTCATGTATTCACGCGAAACGCCTGACGGCAAGAAGGTTCCCGGATATGAGGCAAACGTCATGCTGGGTTCCAATCTGGGCTGTTTCAGCCCCGAAAGCGTGCTTTACAGATATAATCTTGCCCTGGAAATGGGACTGGACTTCGTGTCACTGGGAAACATTCTGGGCTGGTGCAAACAGGCCCAGGAAAACGGCATAAAGGTGCTGGACAGGGAAGTGGACTTCACCGACAACACCGGAGTGCTGCCGGTGATTGAAGGTATCGGCAGGGGACTGCCCAGGTATGCTCATCTGGCATCGGGTGTGGAGGAGCTGGGCAGGGTGTTCAATGCGCAGAAGTATGCCTACAGCATCAACGGGCTTGAATGCGGGGCGTATGACTACAGGGGTACGTTCTGTGAGGCTCTGAACCAGGGGCTGGGAAACTGGTTTCCCGTGTATTTCGGTTTCAATTTTGACCTGACGGCAAGGACTTTCCCATTCTGGGTCAGCCTCAATGAGGAGCTGGTCATGGGGCTTGAGAGCCTGGGGCTTTCACCGTCACTGCTCATTCCGTTCATCATGGACATAAAGGGCTTCAAGATGCGCCTTATATCCTCCTCAAGGCGTATTGCATCCAAATACTTCATGCTCAAGGAGATATCCGATGAGCTTGCCGCGTACAGCGGTCAGGAAGTGGATAAAACATATATTGCAAGACACGGCAGGCGTGCAAGGCGTCTTATCAGGGAGGTCAATGCCTTCCTTTCCGGCGGCAGGAGAAGGGTGTATATCCCCGATCATTTCTGCGTGGATCCTGAGAGCAACAGCACCGTCAGCTCAATTGTGCCCATGCACTCACTTGTTGAAGCTTACAACAAGATTTTCAATTACGTCTGCGCTCTCCAGGACTCTGGTACTGATTGAAACTGTCCTTTTTCCGTTTACATCTTCCATGAACTCTATTGTGGCATAGGAGGCACAACTTCTGCCTCTGGGTCTTGAGGCCGAGCCTGGGTTGAGGTACACCGTGTCACCTGATTTTCTCAGGCTTGTCACATGTGTGTGACCGTTGATCACAATATCATGATGACCGTCCCCTGTTTCCTCCGGGTCACAGACCAGATGGCCGTGGCTCATCCAGATGCTTATTCCGCCGAAGTTGACGCTTCTTTCAACCGGAGGGAAGGGAACACCCGTTTCCTCCCAGGACCAGGGTCTGTCGCAGTTGCCGCGTACAGGGATGAAGGTGTAGCTTCTGGTTCTGAGTTTCCCGGAAATGAAATAGTTTCCTATTTCCAGGTCTCCCGCATAGAGAAATGCAAGGCACCCGGGATCTGAGGCCCTGTCGGAGAGAATTTCAAAGGCTGAAGCGCCGCTGTGAACATCTGAAGCCACAAGAAGAAAGTTACCCATAAGTTTTTCCTGCGTTTAAGGATAATTTTTTTGCATGTGTTGGTAAAGATGGACATTTTAACTCTTGATAACACTGTATTTAGGGTGTTATTCTAAATATGAAACCTATATAAGTTTTAATATAATCAATATAACCGGGGGAAACCTACATGCCTGAGAAGAACCTTTTCATCTGTTCTGACGGCCAGAAGCTGGCATATAACCTCTGGATGCCCGAAGCGGGCATCGAAGTCCATGGTTTTCTCCAGATAATCCACGGTATGGCCGAGCATTCGGCAAGATATGAAAGGTTTGCGAAGTTTCTCAATAAAAAGGGAATTGCGGTCTTTGCGCTGGATCTCAGGGGTCACGGGAAGTCTGTCGGGCCGGACGGAACCAAGGGCTGGTTTGCAGAAACCGACGGCTGGAGCCGCGTGGCGGATGACTGCTTTGAATTTGCAAATTTCATAACATCAAAATATGCTGCCTCCGAGGTGTTTCTGCTGGGTCACAGCATGGGAAGTTTCCTTGCACGCACGGTAATGGTCAGACACCCGGATTTCTACAGCGGTGTCATAATCATGGGTACCGGTGCCGATCAGGGCATTGTGGGAAAGATAGGCAAGGCAATCTGCCGCAGACAGGTGCGCAAGAAGGGTTCAAAGAGCCCCGGAGAACTTATGAACAAGCTCTCATTCGGCTCATACAACAAGGGTATTGAAGACCCCCGCACTCCGTTTGACTGGCTTTCCACGGACCGCGCGGAAGTTGATAAATACATTAAGGATCCGGACTGCGGCTTCATGTGCACCAACGGGTTCTTCCTGGACCTTCTTGAGGGAATTGAGTTTGCAAACAGCCTCCAGAATGCCGATAAACTGCACAGGGACCTGCCCCTCCTGATTATCAGCGGAGACAGGGACCCGGTGGGTGAAATGGGCAAGGGCGTGAAGAGGGTCTACAACCTGTACAGGAGTGCGGGAATTGCGGACGTGACCCTTGAGCTCATGCCGGGTATGCGTCACGAGATTCTCAACGAGAACGGCCGCCCGGAAGTTTATGAGATTATCCTTAACTGGCTGGAAAAACACAGCACGGGAATATAAACTGTAGATATGTCACGTATAAAATCAGCATGGGAAATAGCCCTTGAGAAAACCGAGGGCCTGGAAGTTGACGAGGCCAGACTGCACACGCAGGGCCTTGTTCTCGAAGGAAAGGCCCTGGCCGGTAAATATATCAACAGCATTGAAATGAGCCTTGATGAGCTGAAGGACGCCATTTCAAAGGCAAGTCCCGACGACAAAGCACTTATGAAGAGCGGCCTTGCGGAGGTGGTGCTTTCAAACATTGCGTTGCCTTCGGACCTGACGTTCAAGATGCGCTTTGAGCGCCTTGCGGACGTGGCCCGTGTACTGGACGGGCAGGCCGGGGACACAATGGACCGCCTGACGCAGTTCCTCTCCGGCTATCTGGAGGAGAAGGAAAACTACGTAAAGAGCATTGAGCAGCAGCTTACTGCCGCAATGCGCGATAACCCTGACAGCGTTGACCCTTCCAAATTCTCACAGATTGTCCAGCAGAACCTCAAGCGTCTTGATGCCCAGTACCAGAGCACTCTGGACAGCACAAAGGAAAGCCTCAAGGAACTTCTCGGAGTCTGAATATGGAACTTCTCTACAAGCAGCAACCCTATCTGAAGAGCACGCAGTGCACTGTTCTTTCCGTTGACGGAAACAAGGTCATAACGGACAGGACCGTATTCTATCCGGAAGGCGGCGGCCAGGCCGGAGACAGGGGTTTTCTCGGAACGCACAGGGTAATTGATACAAAGAAGGCCCCTGACGGAAACAGTATCCTCATCCTTGAGGACGCAGAGGGTGTAAGTGCAGGGCAGAGCCTTGAGCAGAAACTTGACTGGGATTTGCGCTACAGCGGCATGGTGGTTCACACATGTCAGCACATGCTCAGCGGACTGCTTTACACAATGCTCGGTGTGGGAACCGTTGCGGTGCACATGGGAGACGGTTATCTGACCATAGAGGTGGACCGGGAGCACGTGGACGTGCAGGGCCTTGAGGAAGTGGTCAGGCGCGCAAACGAAGAGATTGCAAACGCGCAAAGGATAAACTGCTATGAACTGAGTCATGAAGAGGCCGAGGCCCTTGGTCTCAGGCGCTCCATCAAGGTTCAGGGGCAGGTCAGGATTGTTGAGATTGAGGGTGTTGACCGCATTGCCTGCGGCGGAGTTCATGTCTCGGACACATCGGAGATAAGGCTTGTTGTCTTTGCCGGGCGTGAGCAGATCAGAGGGCATGAGAGACTTGCATTCAGATGCGGGCGCAGTGCCGTTGAGCAGGCCGTTGCAGACAGGCAGGTTGTAGGAAAACTGGGTTCTCTTCTCAGCTGCGGTGTACCCGATCTTGAGGCAAGGGTTCAGTCCCTGCTTTCAGAGACAACGGCCCTCAAGGCGGAGAATTCCGCTCTCAAAGCATCTGTATACAAAACTGAAATTGAAAACAGGCTGGGATCCGGAAGAACTGCAGCCTTCATTGCGGATGCGGATTTTGACATTACAGCCTGTGCCCATGCGGTTGCAGGTCTTGAAGATCTTGCGCTCTGTGTTCTCCAGACAAGGGAGGACAAGACACTCTGGCTCATTGCACTGAAGGGCAGCAAGGATAAGGATTTCAATGTTCTCAGGCGTGATCTTCTGCCCCTTATCAACGCAAAGGGCGGCGGAAAGGCACCGCTGTACCAGGGTGTTTCCCCTGTTACGGACAAAGAGAGCCTTGAAAACTTCCTGAGTGAATTCCTGAAGGCCGTTAACTGAAAAAGTGGTTTATTATCTTCTCTGCGCTTTCGGCGGCATTGGGCACTGCGTTCTTTTCAAGATCCTTTGAGAACGGGGTGGGAGAGTTTTTGCCGCAGATCAGAAGCGGCGGGTCCTTGAGAAGGTCAAAGGTCTGTCTGTCCGAGCTTATCAGTGCAAGAACATCAGAGCCTACCGAGCCCATGGCCGCAGTATCCTGGATCATTGCCGCTCTTCCTGTCTTTGCCGCCTGTGTGAGTATGGTCTTCACATCCAGCGGTTTGAGGGAACAAAGGTCTACAACCGTGGCTTCAAAACCCTTCTCCGACAGAAGTTCTGCAGTCTCAAGGGTTGTTTTCATTGCGTGGGAATAGGAGATGAGGGTAAGGTTATTTCCCTCTCTTACAACCTTTGCCTTTCCTATCTCAATATCCTCCGGAGTTACAGGGCCGGAGGTGTCATAGAGGAGCTTGTGCTCAAAGAAAAGGACGGGGTTGTTGTCCCTGATTGCCTTTCTGAGAAGGTTGTATGCATCCGACGGATTGGAGGGTGCCACCATCTTCAGGCCGCTTTCATTGAGAAAGAGGGCCTCCGGGCTCTGGGTGTGCTGTGCACCGTGTCCTGTGCCGCTTCCCTCGGGAAGCCTGATGACTATGGGACAGGAGAAACGGCCTGCGCTGAGAAAGTGTGTCTTTGCAGCGTGGTTTACAATGGGGTCGAAGATGAGGGTGAAGAAGTCCGCATACATTATCTCAATAACGGGGCGCATGCCCATCATTGCAGCTCCTATGGCCATGCCGGTGAATCCTTCCTCGGAAACCGGGGTGTCTATGACCTGGTTGGGAAACTGTTTTACAAGGCCCTCGGAGACCTTGAAGCAGCCTCCGTACACGCCCACGTCCTCACCTATGAGAATTACCTGTCTGTCCTCGGCCATTGAGTCAGCAAGAGCCTTTCTGATTGCCTCTCTGTATGTCATCTGCATCATTTCAGATTCTCTCCCGCCGCCTTACGGAGCATAGACAAGGTCCAGGGCTTCCTGTTCTGTCAGTCTGTCGGAACTGTCTTCCAGGGCCTTGGAAGCCTGTTTTTCAATATCTTCGAAACAACTGTTTCTAATTTTTGAAATCTCATCTGCCGTGAGAATGCCGTTTTCAATGAGCTTGTTCTCATAGAGCATGATGGGGTCTCTCTGTGCCCAGCGCTCTTCTTCCTCCGCGCTTCTGTAGAGCCTTCTGTCACTCTTGGAGTGGCCCTTTGTGCGGTATGTCATGACCTCAAGAAGGTAGGGACCGTTGCCCTCCCTTATGTAGGAAAGAGCATTGAGACAGGCTTCATGAACTGCATCAAAATCATTGCCGTCAACCGTAAGGCCCGGCATGTTGTAGGCCTGTGCGCGGTCGGCCACATGAGGCACGCTTATCATTGCACTGCTTGGTGCGCTCATGCCGTAGAGGTTGTTCTCGCAGTAGAACAGGACGGGAAGTTTCCAGATTGAGGCAAGGTTCATGCTCTCATGAAGACTGCCGCGGCCGGAAGCTCCGTCTCCGAAGATGGCAACGCTCAGACCTTCCTTGCCGTTGTACTTCATGTCAAAGGCTATTCCCGTTGCAAGGGGAATGCCTGAGCCTACAACGGCGCTGGAACCAAGGTTCAGATGATCTTTGTCAGGCATGTGCATGCTGCCGCCCAGACCTTTTGCAAGGCCGTGGGAGGATCCGAACATCTCGGAGAACATGCTGTAGGCACTGCTGCCGCGGCAGATTGTAAAGCCGTGACAGCGGTGGGTGGGTACAATCCAGTCCTTGTCTCCGAGGGCCATGCACAGGCCCGCCTGGCTTGCCTCCTGTCCGTTGGCAAGATGGGTTGTACCGTGAATCAGGCCCTGCCTGAACAGCAGTTCCGTCTTCTCCTCGAAGAATCTGGAGCTGTACATGAGAGTCAGGGCCCTGATGCAGAAAGATCTGTCCTTGTTCACACTGCTTTCCGTAAATCAGTCTCAGAGGAGACTGTCAAGGTCAATTTCACACACTGCTGCGGGAACCGAGCAACCCCAGTTCTCAAGAACCTGCGGGTGTACTTCTCCAAAGACTCCCACGGCCTTCCCGCCAACGTTGATCTGTGCGCATCTGCCGGGGATGAAACGGGTTTCATTCTCGGGTACGGACAGTGTGTACTCCTTCCTGAGGAAGTACATGAGTGTGTTGATCATGCTGTTTATGTCATTGAAACCTGCGTTTGCGGGGTCTGCAAGCATGAAGCCAAGACTGTTTCTGGTTGTTGTTCCGCTGTTGTCCAGGGGGTCAAGGTAGGCAATCTTGCCCACTTCGAAAATCCTGTGAGGATAGACGGCGCTGGCTGAAATGCTTTCACTCTTGAGCAGTGACGGCAGGACGGACGGGCGCACAACCTCGAAGTTCTCGGTCATGGGGTTTGCAATGAAGATGGCCTTTGATGTGTCCACGTTCATGTTGTCCAGATACTCGGCCTTGCTTCCCAGATAGTTGTACATCATTTCCTGGAAGCCCATGCCCACCAGAAGGTCCTTGACCTTGCGGGAGAGTTCCTCCGCCGGTGAAAGGCGGCCTATGGTGAAGTCCTTGGGAATGACGGGCTCAAAGTTCTCAAGACCGTAGCCGATCATGACGTCCTCCACAACATCGACCGGGTGCAGGAAGTCATTCCTGTACTCGGGCACGGTTATGAAGACCCTGTCTTTGTCCGTTACGCTGTAGACGCCCATTCTGGCCAGGGCTTCCTGTGCGTCCTCTATGGTCATGTCCTCGCCCAGAACCGTGCGGATCTGTTCGAGCGTGCATGACTGGCTGTCCTGGAAGTAGTAGGGAATTGTGATTTCCTTTCCGAATTCCGTTTCCTCGGGGAAGATTACCCTGATGGGGCGGATTGTGAAGCCAAGGTCAGCCATGTCGCAGGCCATGATGGAGGCGCAGAGGATCAGGTCCCTGAGGATGGGGCCGGACATCTCAACAAAGAGGTTGTTGTCGCCCACCTCAACGGCGCCGATTCTTGCGCTGTTGATTACAGGCGGGAAGCTCAGAGCGTCTCCGTTGTCGTCTGAAAGATAGGGGAAGACGGGTTTGTCCTTGACAATATAGCCGTACTCTATTCCCTTGGGGTGCTTTTCGCACATCTGGCGCAATGTCAGGTCCTCTTCCATGTGAAGAGGCACGAAGTGTGTTGCATCCGGATCCACGCCGTCATAGTGGACGGGGTATTTGATAAGGTCATTGCGGTAGATTCCCATTGCAATGGTCTTTCTCTTTCTTCCGAAGTTGAAGCAGAGCTTCTCCTGGCTCTGGATCAGGGTGAGGAGAATGTCTTCATCCACAGTCTTGCCGTCTGCGGCAAAGCCCAGGCTGAATTCACGCACTTCCTTTGCCCTGTTTCCAATGATGAATGTTCTGCCCTCGCTGTCTGCGGTGTAGTTTTTGCTTGAGAAGAAGTCATAGTGCAGGGGCTGGGGGTTCTCATAGTTTCTGAGCAGTCTTGCAACACCCATGGGGCTCCAGAGGTCCGGGCGGTTGGTGTCATTGAGCTCAATCTTGATTACTCCGTTCTCCCTGTCATGACCGTCAAGTTCGGCCTTGGCTCTGGGGAATACATACTCAAGTTCCTCATCCGTATATTCACGGCCCAGAAGGGACCAGAACAGCTTTTCGGTTGTTTCCATTTTAGGCATATCAGTTTCCCCTCCTTGTTCTTACGCTTTCAATGTTGGGGCTGAACAGCTCTCTCAGGTCATTCAGGCCCAGATGCATGAGGGCCATTCTGTCAATTCCCAGACCCCATGCAAGAACGGGTTCGTCTATTCCGAGCGGTTTTGTGACCTCCGGGCGGAAGATTCCGGATCCGCCCAGCTCGAACCAACCCAGAACGGGGTGCTTGATGTGCACCTCTATGGAAGGCTCCGTGAACGGGAAGTAACCGGGAACGTACTTCACTTCCTCGGCTCCGGCAATCTCGGTTGCGAACATCTTGAGAAGGCCCAGGAGGTTTTTCAGGTTCACGTCCTTTCCTATGACAATGCCTTCGGTCTGGTAGAAGTCAGCACCGTGTGTGGCGTCCACCTGGTCATATCTGAAGCATCTGACAACACCGAAATACTTTCCGGGAACCTTTGCCTTTGTAAGCTGGTGTGCGGAAAGAACGGTGCCCTGGCTTCTGAGGATCTGTCTTCTTGTGAACTCATGGTCAAAACTGTAGTTCCAGCCGCGTGAACCGGTGTTTCCGCCGTTCTCGTGTGTGGCTGCAACGTTGGAGAGCCAGGGCTCCTCTATCTCCCTGCAGTGGACGGGATTCTTGACGTAGTAGACGTCATGGATGTCCCTTGCGCTGTGGAACTGCGGCATGAACAGGGCGTCTCCGTTCCAGAATTCGTTCTCTACAAGCGGTCCGTCAAACTCCTCGAAGCCCAGTGATGTGAGCTTGTCCTTGACCCAGCGGATGTAGTCTCCGTACGGGTTGTGACGGCCGGGGATGAGGCGTGAAACGGGGGCATCCAGACCGTAGGGTCTGAACTGTGCATTCTTCCATGTGCCTGAGGCAAGCATGGCCGGGGTCAGGACCCCGATTTCCTCACCTGTGATGTTGGCCTTGAGCAGCTCTTCCTTGGTCTTCTCTCCCTCTTCGGTAAGGGTATAGACAACGTCTTCTCTCTCGGTGACCTTGTAAGGCGAGTTTGCCGCACCGCGCTTTTTGGAAACGCCGGCCATGAGGGCCTTCTCGGTTTGTGTGAGTGTGCTTTCCTCGAGCGGTCCCATGAGACCCTTCTTGAGAAGTTCATGGGTTTGAAGTGCCTGCTCCGGCAGTTCCCTGCTCTTGAGGTAAGCCTTGTTCTCTGCGTTCATTGCGGTGATTCCGGCCTTTGAGAGTGAGCCGTAGGCCGAGCCTATGTCGCTCTTCTCAAGTCCCAGACGCTCTGCAATCTCCGGCAGGCCCAGGGCCTCCTCTTCACAGAGAAGGTTGAATATTCTGACGGCGGGAGTGCCCTTTTCGGCCTGTTCCCTTCCGGTGTCAGTCAGTTCATATGAAACAACGGTCTTTCTGCTTTTTTCCTCAAGACAGGATTTTGCGCTGAGCCAGCTGAAAGCCTGGTTGCACTGGCCTATTTTGTAGCCCAGTTCGTCAACAATCCTCTGAGCCGTGATATCCTCACCGGGATTCACATGTCTGAGGAGCTTTACTTCCAATGGATGGAGGTTTTTAACATCTGCCATATATAGTACCTCAAGTAATACATAGTATTGTTTTTCCGCGTGAACTTCAACACGGGATTGCCCCGATATTGTGCTCTGCGGGGTGTTTTCAGCCCCCTGTTTTCAGAACACGGAAAAATTTTTCATTATTTTTATGAAATCTGCATTCCAGAGCCCTCAAATGCAGGTTCTGACCCGAAAAATTTTTGAAAAAAGTTCAAAAAACAGCCGAAAAAGGGGGGACTTTTTTTCCGCGTTTTTCCCATAAGTAGGGCATATGAGTAAAAAAGCGGCGGCACTTGTGTGCTTTCTTCTGATTATGGTCTCTGCCTTTGCCCTGGATGTGAAACCGGAGGTCCGCAAGGATCTTTCCCTAGGATTTTCCATAGCTTCCCGGACAAACAATCTCAGTTCTCTTTTTCATGCTTCGGAACAGTACGTGACATTCCGGACCCCGGTCGGATCCCTTCTGTTGGGATTGGGAGCATACGCGGGCAAGGCAGAGTCTTTTTATAACTTCAGCACCTTCACCGGCACAGGGGACTTCAGAACCCTCGGTGTGCATGTACTTGCGGATATGAAGTACAGACGCATTGAGCTTGAAGCCTGCGCCGGTCTGTGTGCTCTTTTCCGGGGAAGCCTGTCATCAGGATTCAGAACCCTTGTCAGAACCTCCCTGTGTCCTGTCATAGGTCTGGGAAAGACAGGATCCCTGGGCTTTTCCCTGGGATTTCCCGTGACATTTGCATTCAACGCATCCGAGTCCATGCTCAGCGCAGGGGTGGGCATAAGGGCTTTCCCGCTTAGGGGGGATGAAAGATGAAGAACCTCATGCTTGTCCTGCTTGTGCTTTCAGTCATGACATCATGTTCGGACGGGGTTGGTGACAATTCTCCCGCGGCGCACATTGTGTGCGTGGGGCTTGATTACAAGAACAGCACCGTCTCAACACTGCCGGGCACCATAGCCGATGCAACCGAGGTATGTGCATGTCTTGAAAGCATATACAGGGCAAAGGATGTGAAATATGAGTCCGTGCTCATGCTTGATGAAGGGGAAAATCAGGACATTTCGGATCCTCTTTATCCCACATCTTCGAATATACAGGCAGTCCTTTCATCCCTCAGGCCCTCCGCAACCGATCTGGTTGTGTTCTACTGGTCCGGCCACGGACACAGGGATGAGAAGGGCATGTTCCTTGCCGCGGCAGCTGAAAACGGGGCTGCTTACACCAGGCTCTATGCCCGGGATCTGCTTGACTGGGCACAAAACATGCCGTGCAGTACCGTCATTGTGCTTGATTCCTGCTACTCGGGAAGCGCGGTAAGTTCCATGTCCGGTTCTTCCGGAGAGGCCCCGTCTTTCCTGCAGAGTCTGAGAACCCTGACAGAGGAAACGGAGCTGACCAATGTCTGTGTTCTTGCAGCATGCGATCAGGACAGTCTGTCCTATGTAACCTCCGTTCCGGGGGAGGAGGGCCCGGTCAGGGCGCACAGCGTTTTCACGGCCTCCCTTCTGGGGGTGCTGGGCTGGGTGTGCTCAACGGAAAACACCACAGAGGTACACGGCAGGAGCGCCGGAGGTTATCTGGCATCCCTGCCTTCAAGAACAAACACCCTTGTTCTGACCGAACTTGTCCGCAGGGACATGAGGCGGAACTTTGATTCAGAAAAACAGGCACCGCAAACGACGGGAACTGCCTTTCCCGTCTTTCTGGTGCCGTAAAAAGGAGTAAAAATATGAAAAGAAGAATCTTCACGGCCATTCTGGCCCTGACAGCAGCGCTTCTTCTGGCTGTTTCATGCAACCAGGAGGCAGGATCATCTGACGCAGGTTACTCAACGGTTCTCATAAAACCGGTAATCAGCGATTCCAAGGCACTGACGGCAAGTTCCATCAGTCCAACAAGGTACACCTACACGGCAACACAGAACTTCTCGTCCGAAGGTGCATCCTCGGATCTGGGCGGAACAAGCATTGAAAAAGACCTTACAAAGGGAAGCGGAGACTCATATGCAACCGCAGACAAGTTTGCACAGGGAAAGTGGACCTTTGTGGTAAAGGGCTACAGGGAGGTTTCCTCAAATCCCGCAGAGGACGTCTTTGTCTATCAGGGAACCGTTACGGTCTATATTACCGAGAGTGTTCATACTGTCATAGTTCCCATGTATGCACAGTTTGATTCAGATACTACCGTAAAAGGAAGTGTTACTGTAAATCCTACATCCATCAAGCTCAATGACAGCGGCAACCTCGGCAAGTTCAAGGTGAAAATAATGGGTCTTGACGGTGTGGAGCTGACTTCCTATGCACAGGAATTCAACGCAACTGCAGATGATTCAGGTTCCCAGGACAACGTAAAGGGTACAAAGACATTTGAACTTCCCGAGGGCCAGTACATCATGACCATCAAGTATGAATCCGGTTCCGATTCTCTCGGACCTGCCCAGGTTGCAATCAAGGTCAAGAAGGGCATTACCACAACAGTCAGCGGTAAGGTTGAAAGCGGTGCTTTCACCAGTCCTGCTGTTGAGATGACCTATCTGGGCGGAAGCCTTGCCGTAAGTGCAGATCCGGACGGAAACGGAGACTACACCTTCACGTTCACACCGGCCGGAGTTACCGCCAACCTTACCTACAGGTGGTACATAAACGGTCAGATCCAGACAACACCGGTGTCCAATCCGCACATCTTCAAGTACGGAAGCGGTGTTGCGGACGGAGTTTACTATGTGACCTGCGTTGTCTCCGCCGGAACAGGCACCAGCGGCGATATTTTCAGCGACACTCAGGTTCTCTACCTGAACTGATAGAAGGAGGTTTTTTCATGAGATTCAATCCGAGGGGCTGTACCGCCGTCATGTTTCCGGCAATTCTTTTAAGTTTGTTGCTTATTGTTTCATGTTCACAGGAACCCGAGTGTCTGACTGTGACGCTCAGCCCCTCGTATGAATCTTCAAAGACAGTTGAGGATATAACCGTAAGTCCCGGAATTTCCGAATCTGCAAACGTAATCAGGTACAAGGCGGTCAGATCGGACGGGACGGTTTCCTCAGCCTCCGCCTCCGGATGGACTGCCGCAAACCTGAACGGATCAAGCTTTCAGATAACCGGCGTTTCACCCGGCAGGTGGATTTTCACTGCAGGAGCATTTACGCAAAGCGGTCTGCAGGTTTACGAAGGCACAGCGGAAGTCATGATAGGCACGGATACGAACACCGTTGTCACTGTTGCAATGAAACGGTGCAGGGAAACGGCAAAGGGCTCCCTTCTCATAGATGTGAAGTCCTATGCCTTCCGCGGGGATTCGGAAAACACCCTCAGCGTGAAATACAGGAGGGCGGGGGACAGTGCATGGAATGAAAAGGTCATCCTCCCCGGAGGTTTTGAGAACAACTATGAGAAGATCTGCTGGTATGAGGAGATAACCGGTCTTGCCGGTGGAAGGTATGAGGTAAGTCTGAGTATCATGCGCGGCAGTCAGTCCTACGGCGGAAAAACCTTCACTGCAGATGTATTTGCAGGCAGGCAGTCTTCTGTGACCGGTTTTCTGAGCGGCGGGGAGACGGAGAAGCATAATCCCCTTTCCATAACGCTGCATGACCTTATAGCTATTGCTGAGACCTTCAATGTCACACTACCCATAGTGGGCTTTGTTGATACTCTTACAGGTCAGGACTTTACGGAGGAGATTCTGGAAACCACCGGAAGTCATACCCTTTACAACTGTAACGCCTCCGGCATTTCCCAATACATGAGCTTTGAAAGCCTTGGAATCAGGCCGGTGTACATGCAGAACTACACGGATGAGCAGAAACGGGCCGTCAAACTGCTGCTTGTTACGAAGAACTGTCAGATCTCATGCGGTCCCGAGAACACGGGATGGCTTGGAAACAGTGGAAGTGAAACCCCGGATGTAAGGACTGTATACATAAACAGGAATATTGATGCCCTGGCCCTGTACAAGGCTGCCAATATCACAAGGCTGATTCTGGGAAGGGATTCAGGTTTCACGACAATCGGTTACCGCGGCCTGTCCGGATTGAACAGCCTGTCAAAACTCTACATCCCGGCAAATATCACAACCATTGCGGACGGCGGTGTGAGTGTCATAAATTCGGAACTGTACACCGCATGTGCCCACAGCAGCGGAACATTCAGTGCTTCCAAACTTTCAGTTTACGGTTACAGAAATATCAGATGGAATAATCAGATTGCAATGACAGCGTTGTGATGCAGTTTACGCAGTCAGCCCTGAAGACCTTTCCGTTGGCCCTGAGGGTATAGGAGTTGTTTTTGCTGCAGCCTGCGCACGGCAGACCGAGGGAACTGTGCCTTATGCAAACCCTGCTTATAAACAAAGGAAGCTCTGAAGCGGGTTTTGTGAAGACTCCCATAATCCAAGGCACAATTTCCTTTATTTCCTGCCATGACAGGCTGTTTTTAACGTAAAGGAAGCTGTCTGCAAAAACCTTTGCCTCAGGGTGCTCCAGGGCCCACTTGAGATGGGCAATGTTGTTCAGTCCGAAAAGTGTTTCAGGTTTTTCCTCAAGAAGTCCGGAGGCCTGCTCAAAACACTCCTCCTCGCCGAACATGACCGGGCTCATGTGGAACATCCGTACATCTTCAGTCAGGACCGGAAAATCCTCATTGAGAAGAGTTTTTATGTCCTGTGTCTGTTCGCATTTTTTTTCAAACTCCCCGTCGAGGAGACTGTAGAATTCACGCCTTATCCTCTTCATCTCGGAAAGGGGAATGAAGGGTCTGGGCGAGGATGAACTGTTTTCAAACTTCACACTTGCGCATGTGAAGAGGCTCTTGTCCGAGGAGCGGAACACCTTCTCAAGAATTCCGTTCAGGGGAGTATCCGAAAGTGCTGCGGAGACCGGGGTTGCGAAGAAGCGGCCGTTGACCTCAAGACCGTCATCCCTGACCTTTATTTCCAATTCCAGCGGCATTTTATAAAGCGGGATGTTCTCGGACAGATTCCCCATGTTCATGTTGTGCAGTGACGTGCACATCACAGGCGTGCCGCTCTGAGGTCTGACGGAGAACTTTGACGACGGGAAGTCTATGGTCACAACCTGACCGGCACTTACAAAAGTCCTGCCTTTCTCACGCAGGGAGAGGGGGAAGCCCGCACTTTCCGTGCCGCTTATCACCAGAAGGCCGTCACGCAGGGCAAGAGGTCTGTCAAACACCACCTCGGCGCTGTCCTTCAGGACCCTTCTTATTATGCCCACCTCAATTCCCCTGTGGCCGGGGTAGTCCGGACAGGTAAGGCTCTCATGGCCCCTGTTTCCGTCCTTTGCATTGTTGAAAAACCCTGTTGTAGTCTGTCTGGCAAAGGAGATTCTGACATTGTCCTCCTCTTGCCGGGCTTCAAGGTCATTTCCGTCCAGAAGGGCCCGGTAGTAACGGGCACAGTGGTAAACGTATTCGGGAGCCTTCATCCTGCCTTCAACCTTGAAGGCCTCAACACCTGCATCGCGCAGGGCGCGGATGCCCTCTCCCAGACTCAGATCACGCATGCTGAAAGGCCAGAACTTTGCGGGTCCGTTGTCACAGGAGAACCATGAGCGGCAAATCTGGGCGCATTCCCCGCAGTTGGCGCTTCTTCCGGTCAGGGCCTCGGAGGCCATGCATACCCCGGAAAAACCGAAGCACAGCGCACCGTGGATGAAGACCTTGAGCTCCACACCGGGACAGGCCTGCCTTATTTCCGTTATCTCCTGCAGGGAAAGCTCCCTTGAAAGAACAACGCGTTCAAAGCCCATGTCCGCAAGCATTCTCACACCGCTTGCAGTGTGTGCCGCAAGCTGGGTGGAGGCATGAAGGGGCAGGCCGGGGTGCAGCTTTTTCATAAGACGGGCAATTCCCGGATCCTGCACAATCACCCCGTCCGGCTTTATGTAGTCCAGATGCCTGAGCATGTTTTCAACCTCGGACATCTCGGCGTCGGTGACCAGGGTGTTCAGAGTGATGTAGAACCTTTTGTTCTTCTCCAGACAGACCTGTTTGAGCTTGCGCAGGTCCTCAAATGAGAAATTCACCGCGCCTTTTCTGGCGGAAAAGCTCTTCATTCCCAGATAGACCGAGTCCGCACCTCCGTCAAAGGCACGCAGTGCACACTGCAAAGAGCCGGCAGGCAGAGAGAGGTCTGTGGATGGGAATCTGTCTTCCTTCATACGATATAAGTGTATCATAAAAGTGTTTTTCTTGATAAGGACGGAGGAATGGCTTATTCTTTAAAAGAATCGGCGGTTTTTCCGCCGCAAAAAATACAAGGAGAAACCAGATGACACTTAATGACGTAAAACATCCCGGTCTGAAGAAATGGGTTGAGGATTTTGCAAAACTCACAGCTGCAGACAAGGTTTATGTGTGTAACGGGTCAAAGGAAGAGTATGACAGCCTTATCGACGGTATGGTCGAAAGCGGTCTTGCAACACGCCTTAATCCCGAAAAGAAACCCGGAAGCGTGCTTTTCCGCTCAGATCCTTCCGACGTTGCCCGCGTTGAAAAGAGAACTTACATCGCAGCAGAGACACAGGAAGGAGCAGGGCCCACAAACAACTGGATAGATCCTGTCGAACTCAAGAAGACAATGACGGAACTTTACAGAGGCAGCATGAAGGGCCGCACCCTTTATGTAATCCCGTTCTCAATGGGCCCGGTAGGTTCCGAATTCTCAAAGATCGGTGTTGAGCTTACAGACAGTGAATACGTTGTGGCCAACATGATCATCATGGCAAGAGTGGGAACAAAGGTTCTGGAGCAGCTCGGAACAGACGGCTACTTCGTACCCTGCTACCACAGCGTAGGAAAGCCCCTTGCAGCAGGTGAATCAGACAACGGTATATGGCCCTGCGCAGACATGGACCACAAGTACATTGCCCACTTCCCCGAAACAAGGGAAATCTGGTCATACGGTTCAGGTTACGGCGGAAACGCACTGCTCGGAAAGAAGTGCCTTGCACTGAGAATCGCAACAGTTCTCGCACGTGATGAAGGCTGGCTCGCAGAGCACATGCTCATCCTGAAGATCACAAATCCCGAGGGCAGAGTACGCTACATCACAGCAGCATTCCCCAGCGCATGCGGAAAGACAAACCTGGCCATGCTCATTCCCACAATCGAGGGATGGAAGGTCGAGACCCTGTCCGATGATATTGCCTGGCTGCGCTACGGCAAGGACGGAAGACTCTATGCCATGGCAGTTGAGACAGGCTTCTTCGGCGTAGCACCGGGAACATCAATGAAGAGCAATGCAAACGCTCTCCTTGCTGCATCAAAGAACACCATCTTCACAAACGTTGGTCTTACAGAGGACGGAGATGTATGGTGGGAAGGCATCGGCTACGACGCACCGGGCCCCCTCACAGACTGGAAGGGAAACAAGTGGGTACAGGACAAGGGCAACAAGGAACAGGCCCCCGCAGCTCATCCCAATTCACGTTTCACAGCTCCTGCAGTACAGTGCCCCATCCTTGCAAAAGAGTGGGATGATCCCAACGGAGTACCCGTATCTGCAATCCTGTTCGGCGGACGCCGCCCCAGCACAATTCCTCTTGTTCACATGTCACGCAACTGGACACACGGAACATTCCTCGGCTCAATTGTCGGTTCTGAAGTCACAGCCGCAACACTTGACGTTGCAAGCGGCATAA
>CAMZFA010000022.1 GCA_947305945.1 uncultured Spirochaetales bacterium
AGGCGGAGAGCAAATGCATCAGGGTATGCATCAGCTTATGCACATGAGCGCATTCTGCTGCTTTGTGATTGAGAACTCAGGGCTTTAATGTCTTTGTAATCCGTAATTTTTTGTTGCAGATTGTTGCACCAGCGTTTAGAATAACTGTCAGAGTATTGCGCTTATATTTTTTATATAAGGCGTTATTTCAGTCTTTAAACAAAAGGAGAAGTTTATGGAAAAGTTCTTCAAACTCAAGGAAAGAGGAACAGATGTCAAGACTGAGGTCATGGCTGGTATTACAACCTTTATGACAATGGCTTACATTCTTGCCGTCAACCCCGGAATTCTTTCCGCGTCAGGAATGGCTTTCGGTAAGGTCTTTGCTGCAACAGCAATCACATCCGCAATTGCCACTCTTATCATGGGTATTGTTGCAAACCTCCCGTTTGCACTGTCCGCAGGAATGGGTCTCAACGCCTTCTTTGCCTACACAGTATGTCTGGGCATGGGTTATTCATGGCAGTGGGCTCTGTCAGCAATCTTCTGTGAAGGTATCATCTTCCTTCTGCTTACATTCTGCAACCTCAGAGAAGCAATCGTTAACAGCATTCCGCCAAGCCTCAAGAAGGCTATCGCTGCAGGTATCGGTCTGTTCATTGCATTCATCGGACTTCAGAATGCAGGTATCATCGTAGGCGGCGCAACACTCGTTGAGCTGAACGCAAAGTGGTACGCAGGTCCCGCAGGCGTTGCAATGATCGGTCTGGTAATCACATCCATCCTTCTCGCAAAGAAGGTCAAGGGTGCCCTGCTTATCGGTATCATTGCCACAACAATTGTCGGTATTCCTTTCGGCGTAACAACATATGCCGGCGGTTCATACCTTCCCTCAGCACCCTACTTTGCAGAGTTCGCATTCAAGGACATCTTCGCATCAGGCCAGAGCACATTCGACTTCATTGTTGTAATGTTCACATTCCTGTTCGTTGATATGTTCGATACAGTAGGTACTCTGATCGGTTGTGCAGGAAAGAGCGGAATCGTCGGAAAAGACGGATCAATCCCCAACTGTAAGGAAGCTCTCCTTGCCGATGCTATCGGTACAACAGTCGGTGCTGTCCTCGGTACTTCAACAGTAACAACATTCGTTGAGAGTGCTTCAGGTGTTGCAGAAGGCGGAAGAACAGGTCTTACAGCTGTTACAGTTGCAATTCTGTTCGCCCTCTCACTGTTCCTTGAACCCCTGTTCGGTTCAATCCCCAGCGCAGCAACAGCTCCCGCACTTATCATTGTCGGTGTTATGATGATCACACCCGTCACAGAGATTGACTTCTCCGATTACACAGAAGCAATTCCTGCATTCCTTACCATGCTCTTCATGGTCTGCGCATACAGCATCTCAGACGGTATCATGTTTGGTATCCTGGCATACGTCATCATCAAGGCTACAACAGGCAAGAGCAAGGAAATCAGCTCAATGACATGGGTTGTCGCTCTGCTCTTCGTTGCAAAGATTGTTGTCAAGGCTTTGTAATTTATATAAAACATTCAGAAACAGGGGCTGTAAAAGGCCCCTGTTTCAGTATACACAGCAAAAGGAGATAAACTGTGGAGAGAGAAGTACTTAAAAAACTTATTGATGTGGCAGCCGGTAGAAAACCTGCTGATCTTTGCATCAGAAACTGCAAGGTCATAGACGTTTTCAACAAGGAGATATTTGAATCGGACGTCTATGTCACAAACGGACTCATTGCCGGTTTCGGACCTAAAGCAGATGAAATAGCGGACTTTCCCAAGGCACTTGAGGAATATGATGCAAAGGGACGCTATCTTGCACCCGGATTCATAGACAGCCACGTCCATATTGAGTCAAGCCATGTCTCTCCCGCAGAATTCTCAAAACTCGTTGTTCCCCACGGAACAACAACAGTAATTGCAGACCCGCATGAGATATGCAACGTCTGCGGTCTGGACGGAATTGACTACATGCTTGCAGCCTCCGAGAACATTGCGCTGCAGGTCTTCCTCCAGTTCCCCTCATGCGTACCCGCAACTCCGTTTGAAAATGCCGGAGCAGTTCTGGGTCCGCGTGAAATCCATTCAAGAATCAACAATCCCAGAATCCTCGGCCTGGGTGAGCTGATGAACTTTGTCGGAACCTGCGCCGGCGATGATGAGATTATTGACAAGATCATGGAAGCCAAGAACGCAGGCAAGGTTGTGGACGGACACAGCCCCAACCTCCACGGCTATATGCTGGATGCCTATGCAGCATCCGGAGTATGCACCGACCACGAGTGCGCCACTCCCGAGGAGCTGAGGGACAGAACAAGAAGAGGCATCTACGTACTCCTCAGACAGGGAACAGCCTGCCATGACGTACTCAACCTCCTCCCCGGAGTTGATTCAAAGAACGAGGAGCTCTGTCTCTTCTGTACAGATGACAGACAGGCTTCAAGCCTTGTAAATGAAGGTCATATAGACAACAACATACGCCTTGCACTGGGCAAGGACTTTGATCTCATTACCGCAATCTGCATGGCCAGTCTCAACGCCGCAAGATGCTTCAACCTGCGCGACAGAGGCGCCGTATCTCCCGGTCTCAGGGCAGACCTTGTACTGTTTGAGAACTCCAGGAGACTCAAGATAGATGAAGTGTGGATCGGTGGAAAGCACGTTGCCTCTGAGGGTGTCTACCTTGCAGAGGATGAGCACATCAAGCCGCGCAACGTAAGCGGTAAGATGAACGTTAAAAACTTCAGTGAAGACCGCCTGAAGCTCAAACTCAAGTCCGACCTTGTCAGAACAATCAAGATCATCCCCCACTCCGTTGTCACAGAACAGGGCACAGCCAAGATTCAGAGGGATATTGACGGAAACTGGGTATGCGACGATCAGGATATCTGCAAGATAGCCGTTGTTGAAAGGCACAAGGGCACCGGAAACGTGGGTATTGGCCTGCTGGAGAACTTCGGGCTGAAGAACGGCGCCATTGCCACAAGCGTTGCCCATGACTCACACAACATCATTGTCTGCGGAGACAACGACAAAGACATGGCAATTGCCGTTGAAAAGCTCATTGAAATGGGCGGCGGAATTGCCGTTGTCAAGAACGGAGAAGTCCTGGACAGCTTTGCACACGAGATTGCCGGTCTCATGACTGACCAGAGCGGAGAGTTTGTCTCAGAGAGGCTGTATGAGATGGAAATGCTTGCAAGAAAGCAGCTTCACATCCATCCGCATTCAGATCCGTTCATGACACTCTGCTTCATGGCACTGCCTGTTATCCCGGAGATAAAGATTACGGACATGGGAATCTTCAACGCCGAGCAGTTCAGACTGGTTCCCGTAGAGATAATCTGATTACTTCAAATGAAAACGTCTTCTCAGTTCACGGAAGAAATCCATTCCAAGAACCGAGATTGCAACAATAATGAAAACAAGTCCTGTCAGCGCACTTATGCCGCTGACAAGGCGGTCCCTGAACATTGTGTTTTCCCTGAAGAAATAAACCAGGGAACCTGCAACGGTGACAAGGGACAGAAGCAGGGCCGGATGAACGTTGTTCTTCTGGCCCTCTTTATCTGAAAGCAGAAGAATCATTGAAATCAGAAGACCTGCACCGCTGACCATGGGTATGACAAAACCTGCCCATCCGGGGGAAAGCGTGTAGCCTATCACGGAAAGCACAAGAGCCGCACAGCATGAGATGCGGATGAAAAATCCTATTGCATTTCTTTCAACAAGTCTTGGGGAGAGAAAGAGATACCAGAGCACCGCACAGCCTGTTACAACAGTTGCGCACCACCAGGGTGAGCCTGTGAGAAGATTCACAATCACAGATGCTGTGCTTCCTGTGGCAAAAACCCATTTGATTATGCATGTTGCAATATCGGAGGCACGGCTTCTTCTCTTTACCGGAGGATAAACATTCTTTACTTCCATACTGCACTGCCCTCCACCGTGAAACTGATATTCTCTGCCTTCAGCAGGCTGTTCATTCTTTCCTCAAACGTGGGGTCGGCCGTGTACTTAGTCACCGAGAAAACAGTCACGCCGTTGTACGAGACAAGGGCGCAGGCTGCCCTGTTGGTTATTCCCGTTCCAAGGACAAACTGCATGCTGTCTATGTACTTTGAGTAGACTTCGGGAAGCTGCACGGTTCCCAGGTTGGAAAGCGTGTTGCTGAAAAGCTTGTCTCCCAGAAAACCGTAGATCTGCTTTGCAACAGGCTGCTTTATGACCATGGGAACATAACGGGCCATGCGTACAAAGCGCGCTGCTGAGGCAACCATGCGGTCCATGTTCTCCTCCGTGCCCTTCTCCCTTATCTGCCTGCCTATGTCCTCTATGAGGCTGTCTATGTCACTGATTGAGTCAAGTTCTTCCCTGACCATGAAATACATGGAGAAATTGGACAGAGTTCTGCTTGGGTGGTACTTTCTCATGTTCACCGGAACCTGAACGGCATGCTCTCCGTTCATACTGTCCGTTGCAGACCTTCCCGCCATAAACATGAGGGCCAGAAGGAACGCTGTAACCGTGGCATTGTGTTTATGTGCGGCATCCAGAAGGCTCTTTGTATCCATTCTGAAGTGTATAATCCGTGAAGGACCGTTACTGAGCTTTCCGTTCATCTGAACCGCAAGACGGTCCATGAAACCGGCAGGCGGAACCTTCTGAAGATAGCATTCAAACGCGTTTTCGGATTCTTCCTTAACCGGGAAGGAATTGAGAAATTCATACTCCTCATCGTCCTCAAGAAGTTCCTTCAGCCTCAGATATTCTGCAGCAAGACTTTTTAAGAACCTCATGCCTCCGGTGCCGTCTGTAAGGACGTGGAAGAACTCCACGCTCACCCTGTTTTTCCAGTAAAGGACCCTGAAAGTCTGTGAACCGGTTCTTTCAAGTCTTATGGGAGAACAGGGGACGCTGTTTTCCTCTTCTATTGTGTATCTGTGCTTGGAAGCATTCAGATAATGCCAGAAAACGCCTTTCTTCAGTGTTGTGGCAAAATGCGGAAAACGCTTTACGGTGAAATTGAGGGCAATCTGAAGAAGCTGTGGAACCACATCCTCTTTGAAAATGCAGGAAAGCCTGAATACGGCCATGAAGTTTGACTTCATGGAAAGAGGATAGACCTTTGCGGCATCGTCAAGAGGGAACCAGAGAAGTGATTTACGGGCAAAAAAACCGCCGAAATCGGCCGGGTTCAGATATCTGATTGCTGTATCCGTATCAACACCGTTTGAGGCATACCATAAAAGAGCATTCTGAAAGTCATTTTTCATGGCTTTCAGTTCCTTCTTTCCGAGGATACAGTAAGTATCAATTGAAGCCATGAAAGACTCCAGTTTCTCCTTTTCCTTTCCGGGAAGGGACAGAAGGTATATCTCAAACTCACTCTTCTTTTTTGCCATGAAGACAGTATACAGTCTTTTATTGTATTACGTGAACAACCCCGCCCAGACACACCTTGAGCAAAGTTCCCTCATCATCCGTCTCAAGCCAGTCATCCTCTCTGAACTCAAGTCCGTATTTCCTGATGGGAACAACAGTTGCACTGTCAATTGCATCCTGAAGAGAAGTTTCTGTGTGTTTTGCCCAGTTGAAAACATTCTTAAGAAGCACAGAGCCGGCACCGGCAAGATAAGGGGTTCCTGAAAGTCTTACCGAACAATCCTCTGCAATCTCAACATCCATGTTTCCCCACTTCAGACGGCCCTTGGGCAGTCCCGCACAGGGAGCAAGGTCGGAAACCAGGATTATGTTCCCGGGGTTCTTGCAGCGGGAAATGATCCATAGAAGATCCGGAGTCACATGACACAGGTCTGCAATCACCGCACTTGTAAGACGGCTGTCTCTGAGCTGCGGCCACAGGGGGTTCTCAAATCTGTCAAGGCTCTGGAATATGCCGTTTCCCAGGTGTGTTGAAACACTTGCTCCGGCATCAACGGCCCTCTCAATCTGCTCTTTTGTTGCCCCTGTATGGCCAAGTGCAACAGTCACACCGCAGGAAACGGCATGCTTTATCAGATCCACCGAACCTTCGGCCTCCGCCCCTATTGTTATGTACTTCAGAAGCCCGCGTGAGTGCTCAAGCCACCTGTCAAACTCACCCATGTCCGCAGGACGCACATATTTTATGTCATGAGCTCCGCGCGGTCCGTCCAGAGGTGAAATGAAGTTTCCCTCAATGTGGATTCCGGTGAGGCACCTGTTAACCAGGCTGTCCTCTGATACGGCACGGATAACGGCATCTATGTTTCTGAGAATAACCTCCTCAGGCCTTGTGACTATGGTTGCAAAATGCTGGATTGTGCCTTTCTCAACAAGGGCACTGCATATTCTGCGGGCCCGGCCTGATTCAAAGAGGGGGTCAGAATAATCATAACCCAGGTAACCGTTTACCTGGGTGTCTATCATACCGTATGGAATTATCATAGAACAAATCTCTCAATTATCTCCGCAACACCGGCGTGGTTGTTGTCCCGCTGTGTCACGTAGTCTGCAACCTTCTTGATCTCATCCGTACCGTTGGCCATGGCACAGCCGGTACCGGCTGCGGCAACCATGTCAATGTCGTTGGCCTGATCGCCGGCGGCAATTGTATCTTTGACCGGAACACCCAGTACCTGAGCCATCTGACGCAGCGCATTGCCTTTGTTCAGGCCCTTGCAGACAATCTCAAGGTACTGGAAGTTGGAAAAGAAGGCCGAAATCCTGTCTCCCATGTTCTGTTCAATCCATGCCTTGAAGTCCTCAAGGGGCTTGATGTCCGAGGTGTTTATGGCAAGAAGCTTCACAGGCTCTTCCTCAAGATTATCAATGCTGTCAATAACCCTGTAGTCCATGCGGATCTTGCGGCAGTAGAGCTTTGTGTCTTCATCATCGCATCTTTTCTCAACAACCACTTTTTCGCTGTCATAGGTCTGGATGTGAATGCCCCTTTTCTCAGCTTCCCTGAACAGGATTCTGACGCAGTCCATGGGAACAGGCAGTTTGAAGATTACCTTGTTATTATATGTGTCATAAAGAATTCCGCCGTTGAAGGCTATGAGGTAGCTGCCCTTTCCGGTCAGGCCCAGCTCACGTGCAAGAGCAACTGCACTGAACAGGGGCCTGCCTGTGCTTATGACCACACAGTGTCCCTTTTCAAGGGCCTTTTCAAGAGCCCTGCCGTTCTCAGGGGGAATCTGTTTGTCATCTGTGACAAGAGTTCCGTCTATATCCAGAAAAAGAGCTTTCTTTATCATAAGTTCCGTCATACCTCTCCGTTCCTTACCATCTTGTCATATTCTGCAAGCTGGTTTAACAGGCTGTCCGGATCATCATAGTGCTCCTCACGCCTTCTGTTGATTACAGAATAAAGAACAGGGGTGAGAATGAGCGTCATAACAGCAGCGGTGAGCATTCCGCCTACAAAGGTCAGGGCTATGGGCTGCATCATCTCGGCTCCGCTTCCCGGGAAGAAGGCCATGGGAACCATGCCCAGAACCGTGGTGAGGGTGGTCATGAGAATGGGCCTGAGCCTCTGCCCGGCAACTGTAAGACAGGCCTTTCTGATGGGCTCCTTGTGCCTTACCTCATAGTTGATTGAGTCCACAAGAACAATACCGTTGTTTACAACAACACCAATAAGGGCAACTATTCCCACTATTGAGAACAGCGAGAAGTCCTGTCCCATTATCAGGTGGATAAGAACAACCCCTATAAGGAGCATGGGAACTGTCATGAAGATTATGAACGGGTCCGTAAGGGATTCAAACTGTGCGGCCATGACTGCATAGACCAGAATCAGGGCCATGCCTATTATGGCTACCAGCGTGGGAGTATAATCCTGGAACTCATTCATCTGGCCTCTCTGGGAGATTGTAACTCCTTCAGGAAGCATGAGATAATCATCAAGTGCCTTGTTTACCTTCTCCTGAATCACAGAGTCGGAGACACCTTCTCCGGAAGAGGCAGTCACGTGGTTCACACGAGCCTTGTTCTCCCTCTGGATTGATCTGGGGGAAGAGCCGTACTCAAAGCTTATGAAGCTGTCAAGCCTGACAGGTCCGCCCGAGGTGCTGACCAGCACCATGCCCAGGTCCTCTATGCTGTCAAAACTTCCCTCCTCAAACTCAACATAGAGCCTGGGGGTTGTTCCGCTGCTTATCTTGTTCAGCGTGGTTGCCGTAAGACCGGAAACAGCGTTGTTCAGTGCAGAAAGAATTGACTGGTTGGAAATTCCCATGTCGGAAGCAGTCTTCTGATCTATGACCACCTGCACGTTGGGAGCTCCGTTTGCAATATCCGAAGATATGTTCTCAGCCTCGGGAACATGCTCGGAAATGATTGCCGTAATTGAATTTACAGCCTCAAGAACCGCACTGGTGTCCTGGCCCTTTATCTCAATGTTGATTGCACTTCCGCCTCCGAAACCTCTTCCGCTTCCGGCTGTCCATACCGCAGACGGATTGGTGGAGAGAAGCGGAGCGACCATCTTCCTGATCTCGGATGCACTTACCTTCTGCTCAGAGAGAGCCGGCAGTACAATCTCAATTCTGGCTGAGTTGCTTCCCGAGCGTGAGGATATGCTTGTGTAACTGTCCTCAGGCAGGGTCTCAACCACAAGATTGTACATTCTGAACATCTCTGTCTTGGCCACCCTTGAAACCGTGCCGTTGGGCAGTGAGAGTGAGAGAGTTACAGAGTCATCCGTACTTGAGGAAGGAGCAAGGCTCATTCCTATGTTGGAGAAGAAGCCCAGACTGAAGACCAGAAGCAGGACCGTAAGGACAATTATTATCAGCTTGTGGTCAAGACAGTAATCAAGAATGACCCTGTAGAACTTCTTCATGCCGTCTTCAATTCCGTTGCAGACTCTGTCCAGAGCCTTGAAGAATGAGCGTTTGAGGGGTTTCTGAACCCTTGAATCAATTCTGAGAATGCTTCCGAACAAGGCGGGAACCAGGGTCACCGCAACCATGAGTGAAGACAGAAGAGAGATACAGATTGTGATGATCAGGTCCAGGAACATCATTCCCATCATGCCCAGCTTTGTGCGGTAGATGAGAACAGGAAGGAATACGCAGATTGTGGTAAGCGTGGATGCAAGAATTGCGTTGAACATTCTCTTGCTGCCCAGAATGGCCGCAACTGCGGGTTTGTAGCCTTTCTCCCTGTACTGGTACGAGTTCTCAAGGATACAAATTGAAGCATCAACAATCATTCCTATGCCCAGGATCAGACCGCTCATACTCATGCTGTTTACCGTGATTCCGGCAATTGACATGACCATCATGGTGATGAGAATTGAAATGGGCATGGAAATTGAAATGGCCAGCGTTGTCCTGATTCCCCTGAGGAAGAGCAGAATGACCAGAGCCGCAAGGACTATGCCTATGAATGCGCTCTTGTAAACCTCATTCATGGTCTCGCTGATCATGGAGGTATTGTTCCTGGTTATGGTTACAACCGCACCCTCGGGAAGCTGGCTGTTTATCTCATCCATATTCTGGGTAATGAGTTTGGCTACCGCCGATGAATTTGAGTCCGACGTATTTGTCACGGACATTGTGACAACCGGGTCTCCGTTTATGTAGGAGGTATTGGTGTTGCTCTTTTGCTCAACCACAACCTCAGCAACATCCCCTACCCTTATGTCTACACCGCCCTTGCTTGCAATTACGGTGTCCCTGATCTGGGAAATGTCAGTGTAGCGGTGGTCCACCCTGATTGTGTAATTGTAGTCTCCGTGCTCCATTGAACCTGCGCTTCCGCTGGTGTTCCTCGCACTCAGGGCCGAGGAAATCTGTGAAAGGGACAGCCCCAGGGCATAAAGACGTACAGGGTCAACCTCAACATAGTAGCCTGTGCTTCCGGCACCTGATACGGAAACCTCCGCAACACCGTCAATTCTCATAAGGAGGTTGGAAACCGTCTCCTCTGCAATGGTTCTGAGCTCTTCCTGAGTATAAGGACCGTTGATTCTCAGATTCATGATGGTTGAGGAGTTGCTTGACATGTCAAAGCGCATCAGGGACGGGGTTCCGGCCCATGACGGAAGCTGTCTTGTAATTGAGGAAAGCTTTGAATTCACGGCCGAATAGGCGTCATCCAGATTGGTCTCATATGAAAACTCCAGGGTGATCCTGCAACTTCCGGATGAAGAGTTTGTGGTCATGCTCTCAAGGCCCTCAATTGAACCCAACTGGTTCTCCAGGACCTTTGCAACCTGCTGCTCAACCTCCTCCGGGCCGGCATCGGAACACGATACTGAAACCGACAGCACCGGCATGGCAACCGAGGGATAGAGGGCAACTTCAAGCTGCGGGAGGAAGATGACGGCCATTGCGCAGATGAGAACAAAGACCATGGTTATGAGAACCGGTCTTCTGACCGACATTTCGGAAACAGTCATCTGCTCACCTCTTCCGGATTAACAATATTGATCAGGCTGCCTTCAATGACACTGCCTGCCACTATGACAAGGTCTCCGGCCTGAAGACCGGAAAGAATCTCGGTTCTTGATGCATCGGAGACACCCTTGGTCACATAGATTCTCTTTGCCTTGTAGGCATCGCCGTTTTTGACGGCAACATAGAGAACATCATTTTCCAGATATGTTGTCAGAGCTGTTGTAGGAACGGTGATTGCACTGTCATTTTCGTAAACAACAACATCTGCCTTCACATACATGCCCTCAAGAAGCCTTGAATCGGAGTCCTGAATGGCAAATTCATACTCAACGGTTCTTGAGGATATTGAAACGGATGTTCCCACATATGTTGCCACTGCACTGTACTCCTTCCCGGGCCAGGCAGCTGTGGTGAAATAGGCCTTTGAGCCCACGTTTACCGATGAGAGGTACTTCTCGGGAATGCTCATCTTAAGAATAAGGGTTGAAGGGTTTCCCACGGAAACAAGGGTGTTTCCGGAGTTGACCTTCTGGCCCACGTAGGCATCAACAGAAAGAACCGTACCCGAAACGTTGGCCACAACATCACGCACCTTGTACTGTGAGCCGGGTGATGACGGGTCAACCTGAGCCACAACCGTGCCAACCTCAACATAGTCTCCCCTCTTAACAAGAACCTGTACAACGGTTCCGCCCACATCCGAGCTTATGTTCTTTGAGGATTCATTGCGGCTGAGCTCTCCGTTGAAGTTCACCCTCTTGGCAAAGACGGAGCTTTGGGCCTTCTCAACCTGAACGTTCACCGCCTGGGCCTGTGAGGCACCGCGTGTACCGAAGGCTGCATAGCCTGCGCTCTTGTTTGAGGAGAACCCCACGGTCCTCTGGACTACTATCAGAGCAACAAGTGCTGCAATGACAGCAATCAGTACTATTGTGACAATCTTCTTCTTTTTATTCTTCTCGGCCATTGTTCTCACCTTTCAAGTATTTCAATTATTGAGGCGGCATCCGTTTCAAGAATGCCTGCAAGTGTACAGATTCTGGAAATGACGCTGAATCTGTTTGTATCTATCTGCGCCCGGGCACTGCTCAATGCGCTCTGGGCCTTCTCGTAGTCTGCAAATGAGACATAACCGTTCTCATAGGCCTGGCTGACAAGATCCAGATTGGCCTGTGCATACTCCATATGGCTCTTCAGGCTTCCCCTGCTTGCAAGAAGGGTCCTGATTGCAGAAAGAGAATCATCAATTCTGTCTTCAAGGGAGCTGACGGTGCTTTCATATGTAAGCTCAGCCCTCTGAATGTCTATATCGGCATTCTTCACGTTTGCATTCTGCTGTGTACCGGGCAGGTAGGAATCCAGAGGAACGGAGACGTTCAGCGTTGCACTGCCGGTAATGCTGTTTGTCACATCATTATCAAGACCCATCCTGTAGTTAAGGCCTGTTGAGAGTGATACCTTTGGAACCCTGGCATTCAACACCGTGGTATTGCCCGTTATCTCCGAAATCATCCTGGTGTTGCGGGCCATGATGACGGATGAGGTCTGACTGAGCATGTCCTTGAGATCAGAGGCAGCCTGACCGGAGACCTTCAGGTTCTCGATTGACGGCAGGTCCTCATACTGCATGTCGGAAGGCACTTCCGTGCCGATGCTCTGACAAAAATCAGCCAAAGCCAGGGAATAACTGCTCTTTGCACTTTCAAGGGAAAGCTGTGAATCACTGTATGAAAGCTGTGCCTGAACATAGGAAAGCTCAGATGCACGTGATGCCTCATAAAGCTCCTGAGACCTCAAGAGGGTCTTTTCAGCCTCTTTGAGGCTCTCCTCAGCACGGTTTACCGAATATTTTAAGGAAACAAGGTTCCAGTATGATGATTCGGTGCTGTTTTTAACGCTTTCCACGGCATTTTTGTACGTAAGTGCGGCATTTTCCGCATTGAGGCTGTCCTTGGATTTTCCGTAGAAGTCACTTGAGGAAAGTGACCAGGAAATGCCTGCGCTCACGGAAGCACTTGGCTTTAACGTGAAATCCTTCACATCAATGAGATTTGTCCTTCCGTCCAGGGTTCCAAAACTTGCCGAGGCTCCCAGAGAAAGAGAGGGCATGAAGGTGCTCACGCCCAGACTGTTCATGGTCTTCTGATAAACCAGAGCCTTGTCCTTGAGCGTACTGCTGTTCTCAACTGCAAGGGCCTTTGCATCTTCCAGTGAAAGGGAGAAGACCGGCATGATCATGCAGGAAAGAACCAGAAAAGTGATTATCAATCCGAATAAGGGTCTTTTCATAATTGTCATACTATCGATAAAACAACTTTATTTCAGTACCTTTACAGTCTTATTCACAAAAACTTCACAATTATATTTAATTTTGGGTTCCGCTGATTTATCATTTGTAGACGGTGGATACAAGAATGTATCCGACAGGAGGAATTAAATGACCGGAGCAGCTTTGCTGATTGCATTTGTAGTTGCAGTAGCACTGATGATTGTGGCAATTTCCAAATGGCACATTCATCCTTTCATTTCAATTATGGGTATTTCCGTAATCCTTGCATTGGTTGCGGGAATCAAGATTGAGACCATTCCTACCGTTATAGGCCAGGGATTCTCGGGAACATTCACCTCAATCGGTATTGTCATTATCCTGGGCGCCCTTGTAGGAATTCTTCTCGAGAAGACCGGCGCAGCCCTCAAAATGGCTGACAGCGTGGTCAAACTGGTTGGCAAGAACCATCCGGAACTTGCAATGCTCCTCATGGGTTGGATTGTATCCATTCCGGTTTTCTGCGACAGCGGTTTTGTTATTCTCAACCCCATCAGAAAGTCTCTGGTAAAGCGCACCGGAGCCAGCTCTGTTGCATGTACAGTCACCCTTTCAATGGGCCTTTACATTGCACACTGCTTCATCCCGCCCACACCGGGTCCCATTGCAGCAGCAAACACACTGTTCGGTCAGGGTCTTGGAATGGAAGCAAATCTGCTCCAGGTCATGGGAATTGGTGCTCTGTGCTCAGTCTTCCCCATGATTGCAGCTTACTTCTATGCAAAGTACATCGGCAAGAAAGTCAAGGCAAAGGACGAGGCAAATGTTGACGGTCAGGTTGTTCAGAGCTACGAGGAACTGGTAAAGTCCTACGGCAAGCTCCCCAGCGCCTGGGCATCATTCGCACCCATTATTGTCCCCATCATTCTCATGGGTCTTTCTTCTGCATTCTCAATGGCCGGAAAGGCTGTTCCCTTTGTAACATTCCTGGGAACCCCGATCATTGCTCTTGCAGTAGGTGTTATCCTCGGTGTCATTCTTCTTGCCAAGTCCGGCAAGCTCAATGAGTTCTATGATCTGACAAATGAGACCCTCAAGACCGTTGGTCCCATCCTCTTTGTCACAGCAGCCGGCGGCGTTCTGGGTAAGGTCATCTCTTCCAGCAACCTCATGCTGTTCATCACAGAGAACGCAAATGTCCTGCAGGCTCTGGGATATCTCTTCCCGTTCATCCTTGCAGCAGTTCTCAAGACCGCTCAGGGCTCATCAACAGTTGCAATCACAACAAGTGCCGGTATCATTGCTCCCATCATGCAGAGCATCGGTTTTGTAACACCCATCCAGGCAACACTGGTTGTAGTTGCAATCGGCGCAGGTGCAATGACCGTTTCACACGCAAACGACTCATACTTCTGGGTTGTCACCAACTTCGGTGAAATGGAAACACAGGACGGCTACAAGACCCAGACACTGGGAACCCTTGTAATAGGTATTGCCTCTCTCATCGAGGTCCTGCTCATCTCACTGTTCGTCTGATCAACTGATCATTCAAACCAAAAGGGACTGCCGCCCAACAAGCGACGGTCCCTCTCTTTATATCCGGCCCGCACTACCCTGTATTTGGGTACTTGTCAAGAAAAGTGGAAAAAAGTTTTTTTGCTCCAGGTTGACCTTATCGCAAATTTGTAAAACAAAATATCACAAATATGTTAATCAGTCTTGCACAAATCTGTTAAACAAAATATAGTTGTCATTGGGATAACTGGATTATGGGCAATGAAAAAAGAGTGTATTTAAATAGAATAACAGATTCAACGTTGAGACTTAAGCTTGAAGCATTCGGAGCAACATTGATAGTTGGACCCAAAGGTTGTGGGAAGACCACTACCGGCAAGCATTTTGCAAAGAGCTTTATTGAATTCCAGGATGAAGACAACAGGGACAGATACCTTGCGGTGGCTGATAACATGCCTTCAAAACTGCTGATAGGTGAAAAACCGCGGCTGTTTGACGAGTGGCAGGATGCCCCCAAGATATGGGGTGCGATAAGAAAGGATGTTGATGATACCGGACTCAAGGGACAGTACATTCTTACCGGATCATCCTCTCAGAAGGCAGACACACCGCATACAGGGACTCTCAGGATCTCTACACTGAGAATGTTTCCAATGAGTCTGTTTGAGAGCGGGGAATCGTCTGGTACTGTTTCTCTCAGGTCTCTCTTTGAAGGAAAACCGGTTGAATGGGAAAAGGCAGCATTAAGCATTGATGACCTCATCTATGCGATATGCAGAGGCGGATGGCCCCAGAGCATCGGAATAAAGAACAAAGTGGCAGCTCTCTCAATCGCATCGGACTTGTTTTATCAGACATGCCACACCGATATCTCAAATATAAGCGGAGTAAAGAGAAATCCATTGTGGGCAGAACGATTGCTCAGATCATATTCCCGGAATATCTGCACCTTGGCAGAGACGAAAACCATTTATTCGGATACTTCGTCAATATCAGAAATGTCAAAACCGACATTTTACGATTATTTCCATGATCTGGAAGAACTTTTCATTATTGATGAGATACCTGCATGGTGTCCTGCAATAAGATCCAGAGATGCCATCAGAGCCGCCAACAAACGAAATCTTGTTGATCCTTCCATAGCAGTTGCCGCTTTAGGCTTGAATTCGGATTATTTCAATACCGATTTCAAGTCATTGGGCTTTCTGTTTGAATCGCTGTGCATCAGGGATCTGAAGATATACTCATCCAGTATGAACGGAGAGATATCATATTATCATGACCGTTATGGTCTTGAGGCAGATGCTGTTCTTCATCTCAAGGATGGTCGGTATGCTCTGATTGAATTCAAACTCGGAAGCAAGGAAATCGACGCAGGTGCCAAGCACCTGTGTGAGATTGAACGACTGATATCCGAGTACAACAAAAAAGAAAAACAGGTTCCGTTGAGGCTTCCTGATCTGAAGCTTATCATAACAGCAACAGAGTATGGCTATAAGCGGGATGACGGAGTATACGTTATCCCGATCGGATGCCTGAAAGACTGAAGGCAGAGTGCAGGCGTTGGCTCTGCACATGTTTTGCATTCAGGTTTTCAACATGAACAGGCTGGGGAAACAATATCAGACAACCGGAATTATAATGTTGAAAATATGTGATATATAACATATAATACAGATGGAAATTAGGAGTCGCACATGCCAACAATCAGTTGTTTCTATGGAATTATTATCGTTATGTATCTGCGTAACAAAGAGCATAATCCTCCCCATATCCATGCAATTACACAAGATTTTGATGCTCCCTTTTTAATTAGTAACGGAGAATTAATAGAAGGATATTTTCCTACAAAAGCAAAAGTTCTTGTAAAAGAATTTATCTTAAAAAATCAAGAAGAATTAATGGATATGTGGGAAAACGAAAGGTATTATAAATTACCTCCTCTCACCTGATATGGGGGATAAATAATGTTTCATAAAGCGATAAATCTTGAATTTCTTTCCGGAACATCTATTACTGTTACTTTTCAGGATGGAAATGTAAAAGAGTATGATATGAAAAATCTGTTCTCAAAGTATCCACAGTTAAAGGCTCTGGAAAACCGGAATCTGTTTCTTTCAGGCAGACTTCAGGGCTCATATGGAATAGTTTGGACAGACGAATTGGATGTTGAAACAGAAACAATTTATGAAGAAGGAAAAACTCTCAAAAAGCTAAAACGGCAGCTTCATGAGTCAACATCATCTGCAGTAATATCTGCACGGGCACATGCCGGATTGTCTCAGAAGGAATTATCTCTTGCTACGGGAATCAGTCAGGCAGATATCTCAAGACTCGAAACAGGCATATCCAACCCCTCTGTTTCAACTCTGGAAAGAATAGCAGAAGCACTTGGAGCTAAGTTAAAAGTAACATTTATTTTTGACTGTTTGGAATGAAAAATGATCCGAACACCTATTATCTGGACTTGGTACAGTACAGATATTTGTCCAGCCACTTCCTGTCACATTTATGATTATCCGTGACACGGCAGCCGGTATACAGATCATCTGCAAGTTCAAGAATAACATCTATCAGTTCCAGGTCCTTTTTCCACTTCCCCTCAATTGCCTCAATGCCCAGATAAGCACCCAGAATGTTACCGGTAATGGCACCGGTCGAGTCACTGTCCCCGTCATGATTCACAGCAGCAATAATGGCTTTTGAAAAATTGTTCTCATGCCTTATAGCACAATATACTGAAATGGAAAATGCCTCTTCCGCAACCCATCCTTGTCCTATAGCTTTAATATTGACCGAGTCAGGCTCATTATTAGCCGCAAGTCTTACAGCCTTTTCCAAAATAGTTCTGAGATTATTGAACTCAGCTTCATCCCTGAACAGTTTCTCAGTGCTTTCAATTGCACAGCTTAAAGCCTCTTTAAGCCCCATAGTCTCAAAGACAATGTTGTGTATCATCTGAACAAGCACTGCAGCACTAATATATCCAAGCGGATGACCGTGGGTAATGGCTGCACTCTCCGCTGCTTCATAGGCAGGATCATTGAGATACCTCTGGACAAGTCCTATGGGAGAGACCCTCATAACTGCTCCGCATCCCCTGCTCCTGTTGATTGGGTTTCTTATAAAACTGTCCGGACTTTCATTGGGATTTCTGTCTGCCAATGCCGTAAGGCAGGTCATTCCGGGAGCCCTTTGGGAATATAACTGTGGAATATCCAAAAGCCATGAAGAACTGTTCTTGGGCTTTTTCCCGTATGGGAAAACCTGGGTCCAGAGCCAGTCCCTGTATGAATAAACCAGATAACGGTACAGATCCGCCCCTATTCCCCTCAATTCACCGCGTGTTTCCCTGAGCAGAATTCCGTTTGCAGTAAACAGAGTCATCTGGGTGTCATCTGAAATCAGGGCCTTTCCCGTAGCAGGGTCAGGAACATAGTAAACAATCCCGTCATACCCGAAGCGTGAGTGTATCTCTTTCTTGCTCATAAACTCAACAGGGTAACCAAGAGCATCCCCTGCAGCTCCTCCGACCAGACAGCCTCTGATTCTGCTCTTTAAAGATACTTTGTTTGCCGGCATCAACAAATTCCCCTTCCCGTAACAACGGATTCCAACAGCGAAATGAATTCCGGATAACACTCAGGAAAGGCATTGCTTCCCTCAATCTTCCTGCAGGGTTTACCAACTTCCTTGTACCTCAGGTTCCATGCATGGCCGTCCAGGACAGGCTGAAAGAAACACAGCGGCCACTCTTCAACATGAAAGCCCTCGAGTTTTTCAATGAATCTGTCCGCCTCCCCTTCATATTCACCTTCGGCGATTTCCCTGTCACCGCCAAAATAACCGGTACGCTTGATCCGGTACTGAATGGAATCTCCAACCCTTTCAATCCTGATTTCCCGGCTCCAGGTAGACAGTGCTATGTATTCATAAAAGACAAGGTATTCAAACATGGCTCCCCCTCCATGCCTGAATTGTAAAAAAAGATATGTGGCTGACTCTCACCTAAAAAAGAAAACAGTAGTAATCCCAAAAAGTCTTAGACAAGGGAGAAAAACCTCTCTGATTATAGTTTATCAGGTTCTTGGATACCTCTCTTCTGCCTTTTATTCTTTTCTTTCCAGCTGTTTGTATAAATCTCAGCATGAGTTCGATACTTGTCTGTCATTGTTTTTTCTGACAATTTTTACGACTCTCCATTTTG
>CAMZFA010000023.1 GCA_947305945.1 uncultured Spirochaetales bacterium
GAATGGGCTTCCTCGTCAACATAGCAGTTGATTATGGCATCACAATCGGGGTAGAGGGCCTTGGTCAGGGCAAGGAACTCACTGAACCTCTTGCCTTCCTTGAGCTGAATTCCGATTATGCTTTTTGCGTTGCTGTCCAGAGAGACCTGTCCCAGAACCACATATTCCCTTCCGCTTGTGAGGCCGGGAGTGAACTCATAGGATGAGGGAACCTCAATCTCCTTGATTGTGGAACAACCGATGAGCATTACCAATGCAAATGCTGCAATCAGAAGAAGAGCTGCTTTTTTCATCCGGAATTCTCCTTTCTCAGACATTATACATCACCGGGAGGGGTGGCTCACAGGCCCATTTTGGCTTTCTGCTTTGCCCAGCTGTCCTTGAGGGTGACAGTCCTGTTGAAAACGGGATGCTCAGGAGTGCTGTCATAGTCAGGGGTGAAGTAACCGCTTCTGATGAACTGCAGGTAGCTGCCCGGTTTCTCGTTCTCAAGGCCCGGTTCAAGCTTGGCGTCTTTGATGACAACAAGGCTTTCGGGATTAAGGTCGTCAAGGTAGTTGCCGGTATCTGCACCGGGATACTCCGTGGCAAAAAGCTTGTCATAGAGGCGGACCTCTCCGGTAACGGCATACTTGGCACTGACCCAGTGGCTGGTGCCGCGGACCTTGCGTCCGTCAGGAGTTTCACCGCCGCGGGATTCGGGATCATAGGTGCAGTGAACGCAGGTGACTTTGCCGTCTGCATCTTTCTCACATGAAACGGCGGTGACGTAGTAGGCACCCTTCAGGCGTACTTCATTGCCGATGTAGAGGCGGTGATAGCCCTTGGGCGGCTCTTCCATGAAGTCCTCACGCTCAATGTAAAGTTCTTTGGTAAAAGGAATTTTCCTTGTTCCGGCAGCGGGGTCTTCCGGATTGTTCTCGGCTTCAAAGTATTCGGTTTTGTCCTCCGGATAGTTGTCAATGACAAGCTTCACGGGGTCAAGAACGGCCATGACACGGCGGGCACGCTTGTTCAGGTCTTCCCTGACGCAGAACTCCATGAGGGAGTAGTCAACAACGGACTCAACCTTTGCAACACCGACGCGGCTTACAAAGTCACGCATGGATTCGGGGGAATAACCGCGTCTCCTGATACCGCTGATGGTGGGCATTCTGGGATCATCCCATCCGCTTACAATGCCCATCTGGACAAGCTGCAGAAGCTTTCTCTTGCTCATGACAAGATAGTTGATGTTGAGCCTTGCAAACTCGTACTGATGAGGAGCGTGCTCAATATTGTCAATGGAACAGGCCCAGTCGTAGGCTGGTCTGTGGTCCTCGAACTCAAGGGTGCAGATTGAGTGGGTAATTCCCTCAATTGCATCGCTGATGGGGTGGGTGAAGTCATACATGGGGTAGATGCACCACTTGTTGCCCGTTCTGGGATGCTCCGCGTACTTGATTCTGTACAGGGCGGGGTCTCTCATGTTGATGTTGGGGCTGGCCATGTCAAGCTTGGCCCTGAGGAGGAACTTGCCCTCCGGATATTTGCCCTCTCTCATCTCCTCGAACAGCCTGAGGTTTTCCTCAATGCTACGGTCCCTGTCCGGACTGTTCACACCGGGTTCCGTCAGAGTGCCGCGGTTCTTGCGCACCTCTTCGGGGCTCTGGCTGTCAACGTATGCCATGCCTTTCTTAATGAGGTCAAGGGCAATCTCGTAGAGCTGGTCATAGTAGTCCGAAGCGTAGTACTCATAGTTTCCCCAGTCAAAACCGAGCCATCTGATGTCCGATTTGATGGAGTCAATGTACTCCATGTCTTCCTTGGCCGGGTTGGTATCATCAAGTCTGAGATGGCATCTTCCGCCGTACTTCTGAGCAAGGCCGAAGTTGAGGCAGATGCTCTTGATGTGGCCTATGTGCAGATAGCCGTTGGGCTCAGGCGGGAATCTTGTGACTATTTTGTTGTCGGGAACTCTTCCGTTTGCAAGATCATCTTCAATGATTTTCTCAATGAAGTTAAGCGGTGTGTTGGTTGTGTTTTCCATTTTTCCTCCGAATGTCCTTTCAAAGGGACCCTTTGGTTTGTCCGGCAGTTATTGTATAATTTACCCATGATAGTTTCAATCGGAGAAGCATACATAAAGGACAACGCCGTTGCAGGCGCCGCGGTGGAAACCAGCCTCCAAATCACACGTATGGGAGCAAGTGCCATGTTTGCCGGATCTGTCTCTTCGGATGCACAGGGGATCAGGATACTGGAGTACCTGATCGATAACTGCATATTCTTCGACCCTGTTTTCTGCAATGACGGGAAACCCACATGGATTGACGGTGAAGGCGGGACGGACCTGGGACAAAGCTGTATTTTCTCAATAGATGCAAAGAGGCTTGCAAATACAATGGGGATGAACACCGATGTCAGAGTTGTCCTTCCAAATTCAATTGCCTTCACATCCCGGGCAGTCAGGGATGCGGTGTGGAATGTTCTGAAGGACAGAACTGACATTGCAATATGCCTTGACCTTACTGTCTGCAATCAGGATGAGCAGGTTTGCATCCAGTGGGCTCAGAGAAGTGAAATTGTTATAGCATATGAAAATACGGCAGAAAAACTGAAGCCTTACTGCAAAAATGTTCTTATTGCGGCAAAGCCCGGATTCAGTTCAACGGCACAGATCTGCACAGCCGCCGATGAAGCATCCGGAACAATATCACAGGCTGTGCAGGACCTGTTGAAAAACGGCCTTAATGATTGTAGTATTCTGACATGTCTTCCATAAACAAAAGAACCTTGAAAACAGTCATTCTCATAGCTGGTCTCATTGCCGTTGTGGCGGTGGGTTTTGTCCTGTACCGCTGGACACAGTCAATAGAGAGCAGGAGAAGACAGAACGAACTGAAGCAGGCCCTTGAGGATGTGATAAAAGTCTCGGGTGAGCGCGGCCTTCTTGAGATGGCCGGTGTTCCGGTGAACAACATCTACTACGGGGATGAGGGAGTGACCCTCTTCAAAGGGGAGACCGCATCCTGGACATACAGCGCGGATGAACTTCAGAACATGGCGGTTTTCGACACCTGCAGCAGCGCGGTTGTCCACATAAACGCCTCATCCGACATCAGTGTCTCCGGCATATCCAGCGTAGATGTGATAAGCGGAACCGGTTCGGGCTTTTTTGTTACGGCAGACGGATACATATGCACCAACAACCACGTTGTAAGCGGTGCCGGTTATATCTCTGTAACCACAGCAGACGGAAAGACTTATGAGGCAACTCTCAAGGGCGCTGATGATGAGAACGACATTGCCGTCCTCAAGATCGAGCCGCCCGAGGGAACAAGTTTTGACTACCTGCAGTTTGCCTCATCCTCAAGCCTTGCGGTGGGTCAGAAGGTCCTGGCCATGGGAAACCCGTTCGGTTATGACAGAACCCTGTCCGCCGGAATAATCTCAGGTCTCTCAAGACCCCTCAGGGATTCAAAGGGCCACATCATGCTGGGCATGATACAGACAGACGCCGAGGTAAACCCCGGAAATTCCGGAGGACCTCTTCTCAATTCAAAGGGTCAGGTCATAGGAGTTTGTGCAGCCATCTATTCATCAAGCGGCGTCAGCCAGGGAATGAACTTTGCCATAGCATCCGACACGGCGCAGAACGCGGTTCAGGACCTGATCAGATACGGAAAGGTGAACAGAGGCTGGATTGACATTGTGCCGGTACAGCTGAGCGAGCAGATAGTAAAGTACGCAGGACTTAAGGTTGAGAAGGGCATACTGGTCAGCCAGGTTGTCCCCAACGGCAAGGCTATGGCGGCAGGTCTGAGGGGCGGTACAAACCAGGTTATTTACGGTAACTCCGTCATTTACCTGGGCGGAGATGTAATTACAAAAGTCAACGGTTACGATGTTGCCGAGTATACCGATCTGTTCACTGCACTGAGCAACACAAGGCCCGGTGACAAGGTTCAGGTGGAAGTTAACAGGAACGGCAACATGGTTCAGATGAAACTTGAGCTGGTGGAGAGAACAGCTGAAAATGTGGGCTGGATCAACAGATAACAGCAGGGACAACATAAAACTTGACTCATCATGGGGCGGGGAGATGGTTTCAAACGTCCACGGAAGCGTTCAGTGGACCGACAAACCTTTTGTTGTACATGCGCCCTTTGAAACTTCCGGTGACCAGCAGCAGGCCATAGACAAACTCTCGGAGGGTGTTCTGAAGGGAGACCGGTTCCAGACCCTCAAGGGTGTTACGGGAAGCGGAAAGACCTATACCATGGCCAGGATCATTGAGAAGGTCCAGCGGCCCACGCTGATTCTGTCCCACAACAAGACACTTGCAGCCCAGCTTTTCCGTGAGTTCAAGAGCTTCTTCCCTGAAAACAGGGTTGAGTACTTTGTTTCAACATATGATTACTACCAGCCTGAAGCCTATGTGCCGGGCAAGGACCTGTACATAGAAAAAGATGCGGATGTCAATGCGGAGATAGACCGTATGCGCCTCTCCGCGGCCTTCAGCCTCATGGAAAGACGTGATGTCATAGTTGTGGCCACAGTCTCCTGCATATTCTCACTTGCAAATCCCGTTTCTCTGCGGGACATGACACATGTGCTGAAAACAGGCATGTTCTTTGACCATGCGGTGGAGCTTGAGCAACTTACAAGAATGCAGTATGACCGCAACGACGTGGTGCTGGACCACGGCACCTTCCGCGTCCACGGAGACATAATCGACATCTGGCCTCCGTATCTGGAGAGTGCCGTAAGGATAACCCTGGACTGGGATACAATCTCAAGTATTCAGTGGTTTGACCCGGTTTCAGGTGAGAAACTCAATGTCCAGGAATCTATTACCCTCTATCCTGCAAAGCAGTTTGTAATGCCAAAGGAGCAGGTCACGGCCGCCTTGGACAAGATAAGGTCGGAGATGGAGGAGCAGTACGAACTGTTCACCAACACAGGCAGACCGGTGGAGGCCGAGAGGATAAAGACCCGCGTGGAGTACGACCTTGAGATGCTTCAGGAGATAGGTTACTGCCCGGGAATAGAGAACTACTCAAGACCGCTTTCGGACAGAAAGCCCGGAGAACGGCCTGCGGTGCTGCTGGACTACTTCCAGCCTGATTTTCTGACCTTCATAGATGAGAGCCACGTGACCATTCCCCAGATAGGGGCCATGTACGAGGGAGACCATTCGAGAAAGGCCAACCTGGTTCAGTACGGGTTCAGACTCCCGTCCGCACTGGACAACAGACCGCTCAAGTATGATGAGTTTGATAAGGTGGCCGGACAGAGGATATTTGTATCGGCAACGCCGGGAAAGCTTGAGAAACAGCTTTCCTCGCGCATTGTGCAGCAGGTGATAAGGCCCACAGGACTTCTTGACCCGGAAATTGACGTACGGCCCACCGAGGGGCAGATTGAGGACCTGTACGGGGAGATCAGAAAGTGCACGGCAAGGAACGAGAGGGTGCTTGTGACCACGCTGACAAAGCGTATGGCCGAGGATATTGCCCAGTTTTTTGCGGCGCGCAATATCAGGGTGCGCTATCTGCACTCGGAGATTGAGACCATAGAAAGGGTTGAGATTCTCAGGGACCTGAGGGCGGGCAACTTTGACGTTCTTGTGGGAATAAACCTCCTCAGGGAGGGGCTGGACCTTCCGGAGGTGGCTCTGGTGGCCATTCTGGACGCCGACAAGATAGGTTTTCTCAGAAGCACCACATCCCTTATCCAGACGGCCGGAAGAGCGGCCAGAAACGCCGAGGGCCGTGTAATCATGTATGCAGACCGGATGAGCGATGCCATGCGTGAGGCCATTGATGAAACCGCCTCAAGGCGTGCCGTGCAGATTAAATACAATCAGGAGCACGGAATTACTCCCAGGACAATCTCAAAGGCCGTTGAGGATATTCTGGAGCGCGAGCAGGAAGACAGGGTCCAGAACCAGAAGCAGGACCTGAAGATCCTCAAGGCCGGCTACAATATTCTGGATTCGGGTCAGAGGAAGAAACTGATCAAAGAGCTTGAGCGCCAGATGCTTGAGGCGGCAAAGGAACTTGAATTTGAAAGAGCCGCAGTCCTGCGCGATGAGATTGAAAAGATAAAGAGCGGCAATTACGACTGATCATCCGCTCTGAATGACAGGGCAATAAAGCAGATTGCTATGAGCAGTGTTCCCATTGCACACGCACCCTGATAGTTGTAACTGTTGATCAGGGCATATATCTGTGTGGGTATGGTGGGGAAGGATGAGAAGCCCAGCAGAACAGCGCTGTTGAGCTCACCAATGCTGATTGTGAAACCGAAGGCCAGTGATATTGCCACAGCCCTGCCCATGAACGGAATATGAACAAATACAAAAGTCTTGAGGTCTCCGGCGCCCATGGTGCGCGCCTCCTCTGTAAGTGAGACAGGGATGATTCTGTATACGGGGAGTATTGTCCTTACGGCAAAGGGCATGATGATTACGCTGTGAACCGGCACAAGGATGAGAAGCGGCGGTATTGACCTGAAGAAGGAGGAAATCATGAAGTATCCCAACCCCAGGATGATGGAGCTTACGGCCAGAGGGAGCAGAACCGCAAATGAGGCAAGTCTTCTTCCTGCACCGCTTCTGCCGTTGACTATGTAGTAACAGACTGCAAGGGCGCAGACTGTTCCCGCAGCGGAGGCTGCAAGTGCCGTGACCACGCTGTTTATGATTGCAGACGGGTTTTTCAGAAGCGCCGAGTACGCCTTGAGCGAGAAAACCGTTTTCCCGCCTCTTGAGGCGGCTGAGAAGAAGGATCTGAATGCAACAGAGGCCATGGGAAGAAGAAGTGCCAGCGCTGCAAGAGAGAGAAATACGTATGCGTGAATGCTCTTTCTTCCAAGTTTTTTCATGCTGTGGTAGCTTGTTCCGTCAGTCTCATGGACAGACCTTTCCGCCTTCAGATGAAGTTTCAGCACAAGTGTCACAAACAGCAGGGATACAAGGCTCAGGGATGCTGCGGCTCCGCTATCAAGTTCAAGTCTGGCCTTCCTGTAAATCTCCACCTCAATGGTGGAAAGTCCCGGGCCTCCGCCAAGGACAAGAATAATTGCAAAACTTGTGAAGCAGTAAAGAAATACCAGAGCACATGCACCTGCAACCGAGGGAAGAAGACGCGGCAGGGTAACCTTCAGGAAAACCTGTAACGGACCTGCTCCCTCAACTGCAGCGCTTTCCTCGCAGTCCCGGGGCATGACGGACCAGTGGCCTGTCAGTACGGAGACAATTACGGGAAAGTTGTAGAACACATGTGCGGCAATTACTGCGGGAAAGCGGTAGAGAATTCTCAGAGGCGGCTCGGAAGTTCCCGTAACGGCCATGAGAAAGGAATTGAGATAACCGCTGTTGCCGTAGAAAATTACAAAGCCCAGAACCACAAGTATGGACGGCAGGACAAATGGTACTGAAAACACCGTGGAAAAGAACCTCTTGCCCCTGAAGTTGTAGTTGGAAAGAAGGTATGCAGCCGGCAGGCCTGCCAGCAATGAGACCAGGGTGCTGAGCAGGGCCTGAAACAGGGTGAAACCTATCAGCCTGAGGTAGTACTCACTTGTGAAGACAAGGGCCAGGGACTGCGGTCTTACAAAGCTCAGGACAAGCAGAACCGGAACTGCAAAGAGCAGCACAAAGGGAACAAAACCCACGAGCGGAAAAAGGGTTCTGAATCCGGGTTTTCTCACTTTCCTGTCATTACACCGACCCAGCGGTCAAGAAGCTCCTGCTGAGCTGCGGGATCTGCGGGGCTTAGAACCTTTGCGGGCATGAGGGCAACCTTTTCAAAAGCCTCCGGAAGGACGGTTCCGGTGTTTGCCGGGAACATGGTATTTGCCACGGCAATGTCCGCCTGCCCCTCGGTGAGGACAAAGTTGCAGAAGGCCTGAGCATCCTTTTTCTTGTCGGACTTCTCAAGAATTCCCAGATACTCAACGGTCTGCAGATGGCCGTCCGTGAACTCAACGGCGCGGTAGCGGTCCGTATCCTCATACATGTAATGGTACACGGGACTTGTGGTGTAGCTTATGACCAGCGGAGCCTCATGCTCGGTGAAAAGGCCGTAGGCTGAAGACCATGAGGACCCCACGGTCAGAACATTTTTCCTCACACGCTGCCACCAGGAGAAGGCCTCTTCACGGCCCAGTGCATTCACACTCCAGTTCAGAAGCCCCAGACCTACGGTCGATGTCCTTGGGTCAATTAGAATTATCTTGTTTCTGTATATGTCTTTGGTCAGATCCTCAAAGCAGGTGGGAACCGGAGCTCCGTTGCTCTGTGTGTCTATGATGAAGGAGAAAATGCCGTAGTCATAGGGAACAAGGTTTGAAGAGCTGTCATAGGGGATGAGCTCTGCCTTGCACCCGGGGGTCCAGGAAGCAAAATAAGAAGGATCTGTAATCATGCCGTCGGACATGCCTATTGCAACATCCGCAGGACAGGAATCACCCTCAAAGACAATCCTGGAGTAGACCTCCACGGCACTGTCCATTTCCACATAGCGCACCTTGATTCCCGTTTTTTCCTCAAAAGCCTCCGCAATCCCGTTGCCCGGGCCCCAGTCTCCGCAGAAAGAGTCATAGGCGTAGACAACAAGTTCCCTGACTTCACTGTCGGGTTTCTTCTCACTTGCACCGGCACAGAATGCACAGGCAAGAACACATGCAAAGAGAACAAAGAATATGATCGGTTTTTTCATCAGATCCTCCCTCCGCCGGCATTATCCGGATCAGGTTCTGGGGTTTGATCTCAGCCGCAGCGCAGGGCACGGCACCCCCGGACACGTCCATAGTAGAGCCTTGCTGTTTTTAAGTCAATCTTTTATCATCAAGGTGTGTTTCAGGTATTCATTCTGTCGGAAATATACATGCTTGCCTCAGCTGCTATCCTGCTTGCAGACAGGTACGGCATGCACATGATTCTTCTCATAAACATAAGAAGTTTCTATCTGGACGGAAGAAAGAGGCAGATTGCCTTCCCGCTGGCCGGTTTCCTGCTCACCGCAGGACTGCTGTTTTTCCCTGTTTCACCCGGTCCCATAATCCTGGGAGACCTTCTTCCTGCCTTCACCGTGCTTGCACTTGTGTTCAATTTCACCATAGTGCTGACAAGCGGAGACAGAGTGACATCGGCGGCTCTGAAGAACCGCCATTTAGGCACTTTTGCCCTTCTGACGGCCTGTATTCACTTTCTTTTCCCCTCTATAGTCCTTATTTAAGTGATATTTTTCCTTGTTATTTGAGAAATCTCGGTCATAATAAAAATGTGAAAATACTAAATATATCCAGTGAAGCCGTTCCGTTTGCAAAATCAGGCGGTCTGGCTGATGTTGTCGGTGCTCTCACTCCCGTCCTCAAGAAGGCGGGCCATGATGCGAGAATTGTCATGCCTGCATACAACACAAAACCGGAAGATGCCGGTACCCTTGCATGCAGCTTTGAAGTTCCCATGCTGGGGCGCAACGAGAAAGTTGAGATCAGGGCAAAGAAGGAGAGGGGGACAATCTATTATTTTGTCTGCCATCCTTACTTCTGTGAGAGAAAGGGAATTTACGGCGATACCAGTTTTGAGCCGTATTCAGATAACTTCGAACGTTTCGCAATGTTCTGCAAGGCATCAATCCTGATGTGCAGGGAGCTGGGCTGGAAGCCCGATGTATTCCACTGCCATGACTGGACTGCCGGTCTTGTGCCGTATTTCCTGGACAGGGAAGGAGCTTTCTTCAAGGACTGCAAGAGTGTGTTCACAATCCACAACCTTGCATACCAGGGAACCTTCTCCAGAATGGACTGGCTGCTCTGTGCCGAGCGTCCCAATGAGAAATGCTTCAAGGACGGCCGTGTGAACATGCTTCAGACAGGCCTTTACTTCAGTGATTTCATCACAACCGTAAGCCCCACCTATGCCGTTGAGATCCAGGGCCATGAGCAGGGTTGCGGTCTTGAGGACATACTGATCAAGCGCAGAAAATACCTCAAGGGTATTGTCAACGGAATAGATACAAAGGACTGGAACCCCCAGAAGGATGCTCTCATTCCTTACCACTTCACCATGAAGAACCTTGCCGGAAAGGCAAAACTGAAGGCTGAGATCCAGAAGGAGTTCAACCTTCCCATTGCCCCGAAGGTACCTGTTTTTGCAATGATAAGCCGTCTTGCAAGCCAGAAGGGCTTTGATGCCCTGCTTCCCGTGCTTGACAGGATACTCAAGGAAAACAGACTTCAGTTCGTCATAGTTGGAACAGGTGATTCCTATCTTGAAAAGAACCTGCTTGAGATAGCCAAGTTCAACGAGAACCTGAGTGTGAACATCATGTTCTCAAACAAGGCTGCACATCTCATTGAGGCCGGTGCTGACTTCTTCCTCATGCCCAGCCGCTATGAACCGTGCGGACTGAACCAGCTTTACTCACTCAGATACGGAACCATACCCATTGCCAGAAGGACCGGCGGTCTTGCCGATACCATTGTGGACATTGGGCAGTTCCCCCGCGAAGGCACAGGTCTTCTGTTTGACAACCTGACCTCCGAGGAAATTGAGAGACAGGTCAAGAGGGCTGTTGAACTGTACAACCGCCCCGGTTTCGGAGACATGATATACAGGGCTATGAATCAGGATTTCTCATGGGAGAGCTCAGCCGAGGAATACCTGAGTGTTTATAAGAAAATCACATCTAAAGTAAGGAGTTAAAAAAGGACATGGCAAAAAGGAAAGACAAAGTACTGGCTATAATTCTCGGCGGTGGTAAGGGGACAAGACTTTATCCTCTCACAAAAGACAGGGCAAAACCCGCAGTACCTATTGCAGGTAAATGCCGCCTGGTCGACATACCCATTTCAAACTGTATCAACAGCGGAATCAACAAGGTTTATCTGCTGACACAGTTCAACTCTGCATCACTGCACAACCACATTGCAAACACATATGTGTTCGACCAGTTCTCAAAGGGCTTTGTTGAAATCCTTTCTGCTGAGCAGACCAACACAAGCACATCATGGTTCCAGGGCACTGCAGACGCAGTAAGAAAGAACCTCAAGCACTTCAGCGATCAGGAAGCCGATTACTATATCATCCTTTCCGGTGACCAGCTGTACAGAATGGACTTCCAGAAGATGCTGGAACGCCACAAGGAAACAGGCGCAGATCTGACAATTGCCGCAAAGCCCATCTCAAGAAGCGAGGCAACAGGTCTGGGTATCATGGCCACAGATGCAGACGGCATGATCACAAAGTTCTATGAGAAGCCGGCTATCGACCTTGATATCTCCGACTACAAGGTCAACAAGAAGTACCTGGAGTCATCACTGAACGTCAAGGCAAACGAGTCAAACGAATACCTTGCATCAATGGGTATCTACATCTTCTCGGCAGACGCAATGAAGGAAGCTCTTCAGGGAGAGGAGACAGACTTCGGTAAGGAGATCATCCCCGGGCTGCTCGGAAAGAAACGCCTTTCATCATTCCTGTTCGACGGTTTCTGGGAAGACATCGGAACAATCAGGGCTTTCTATGACACACACCTTGATCTGACTGCAATGAAGCCCCAGTTCAACTTCTATGATGAAGAGATGCCCATCTACGCAGAAAGACGCTTCCTGCCCGCATCAAAGATCAACTTCTGCAATATCTCAAGCTCACTCGTAGCAGAAGGTTCAATCATTACAAACGCCTACATTGTAAATTCAATTGTCGGTGTACGCACAATCATTGAGAGCGGCGCTTCTCTTGACGGTGTATATGTAATGGGTTCCACCTACTATGAAACAGAAGCCGAGAAGGAAGAGGATGCAAGAAAGGGTATTCCCAGCATAGGTATCGGCCGTGCATCAGTCATCCGCAGAACCATCATTGACGCCAACGCAAGAATAGGTGAGGGCTGCAGAATAGGTATTGATGACATCCCCAGACCGGAATGTGATGCCGATAACTACTCAATCCATGACGGAATCATTGTAATTCACAAGAATGCAGTCATTCCCAACGGAACAATTCTCTGATAACAGACTCTTCAACAGGGAGAGAGTATGAAAAAAACGGGGCAGTAACTTATGTTACGGCCCCATCTTTTTTTTATTGAACTTTCATTTTAATGAATCAATGTATTCACTAGCGTAGTGAGCGGCAATTGCTCCGTCCGAAGCTGCGGTGACAATCTGCCTGAACGGGGTGTTGCGCACATCACCAACGGCAAAAAGGCCCTTCACGGAAGTCATCATGGTGTTGTCCGTGATTATGTAGCCTGCGCTGTCCTTCTCACACATGGGAACTATCTCCGATCTGGGATCCATGCCCACAAAGACAAAGACTCCGTCAAAGTCCTCGGTATACTGCTCATTAGTGCTCTTGTTCAGGAAAGTAACGGATGAGACCTTGCCGTCAGCTGCATTGATGCTTATGACATTATGGTTCATCTTGAACTTTGCATTTGTAGCCTTGAGTTTGGCAACAACACCGGCCTGTGCGCGGAAGGCATCCCTTCTGTGACAGACAGTGACATTGTCCGAAAGTTTTGTAAGATAAACTGCTTCCTGGATTGCGCTGTCTCCGCCTCCGCAGACAAGAATCTTCTTTCCTTTGAAGAAGGGACCGTCACATGTTGCGCAGTAGCTTACTCCGTGACCTGTAAGTTCACTTTCCCCGGGCACATCAAGATTCCTGTGCTTTGCTCCGGTTGAAATGATCAGGGCCTTTGAAGTGACGGATGAGGAGAAGAGATTGAGTCTGAATTCACCTTCTTGAGTCTGTTCTATGCTCTGAACCTGATCATAAATTACCTCACAGCCAAAGCCTTCAGCCTGCTCCTCAAACTTCTGAGCTAATTTATATCCTGATATACGGCCGAGTCCGGGATAATTTTCTATCTCATCTATTATCATTGTCTGACCGCCGCATGACATCTCTTCCACAATTGCGGTTTTCCTGCCGGCTCTTGCGCTGTACTGGCCTGCGGCAAGTCCGCCCGGGCCTCCTCCCACAATCAGAACATCATAATCAGCCATTGCTTTCTCCTCTCTGTTTCTCTTCCAATGCTATCTCGGCATCACTTTTTCTAAGATAGACAGGTCCCTGACCAATGTCATCAGGACCCTGAGTCTCATACTTTTCAAGTCCAAGCTCAATCAGTGCAGTTCCCGGTGATACTGTTTCCTGACACTCCGTTGTTATTCTCTTTTGCGGAAACAGATCTGCAAGTACCGGTGCAAACACGTTCTTGTCAGGTCCTGTTACAAGTATGCTTTCATAGCCTGAGAGCGCTTTTGTCAGGTCCTCTGCGTTTCCGTCAATGTCCTGCATGACTCTGCTGCAGTTTCCTTCCTTGCACTCGAACACGCCAAGATAAAACTTGTTCTTGCGGGCATCTATTACGGAAACAACCGCACCGTCAAAGTCCTGAATGCATCTTGCATGGTATTCAAGGGTTGAAACGGATGAGACGGGTTTTCCAAGGCCGAAAGCAAGACCTTTGACCGCAGCCATTCCTATCCTGAGTCCTGTAAATGAACCGGGTCCCCTGGTGCAGACCAGAAGATCAAGGTCCTGAATTGTAATTCCGCTCTCCGAGCAAAGCTCCATTATTGACGGCATGATGATCTCGGAATGCTTCATGCCCTGGGGCTGTTTGCTCAGTTCCTCAAATTTTGTGTCTGTTCTGACTGCAAGAGTGAGTGTACTTGATGCTGTATCAACTGCCAGAATATTCATATCTCTATATTGCCTTTAACCGTAACCGTGCGGCTTTTATCCTCATTTATCTTTATCTCTACAAAGACGGTGTCCCGGGGAAGTATCTCATCAATCACCTCGGACCACTCAATCAGACAGATTCCGCCTGCGTAAAGCATATCTTCTCCGCCTGTCATCTGGAAGTCTTCCACACTTGTTATTCTGTAAAGATCCATGTGGTAGAGATGCATCTTCCCCTCATACTCCTGGATAAGGGTGAAGGTGGGGCTTACAATTGCCTCCTCAATGCCCAGCTCTCTGGCAGCTCCTCTTGCAAAAACGGTCTTTCCGGCTCCGAGGCTACCTCTGAGGGAAATTACGGTATTGGGTGAGCAGGCAGAGACAACTTTTCTGCCAAGATCTTCCATGTCCTTTTCGGTCAGGCATTCAAAAGTGTATGTCATACTTCCTCATGTCCTTCTTCATGGAGCTTTCTTATCTCTTCATCGGAACGCACTTCCTCACTGATTGTGCCGTCAACCCTGTCCCCGGTCTTCTCCTCATACTGTTTGATTATGTACTTGAGCTGGGGGTCCTCCGGATCCTGAAGGCGGGCCTTTTCAATCATCTCACGGCTCAGTGAGTATTCACCGTCTGAAAGGTAGAGGAAGGCAAGGTTGGTCATGTAAATGACATTCTCCTCGTCAAGATCCACTGCAATCTGAAGGTAATTCTTTGCAAGCTCAATATTTCCGCTTTCCCTGGCGCAGATTGAAAGCTCATTGTAGACCTCGGCGTTGTTGCCGTCCAGCCTAAGGCTGTCAAGCAGGTGCTTCTGGGCTGCGTCAAAGTCCTCAAGCACCCTGTTTGCCCAACCTCTTATGAAGTAGGCTTCCCAGACGGGTTTCTCAGAAGCCAGGTAACTGTTCATCTCCTTCAGCGCCTCTTCAGGCTGGCCCATCATCATCTTGTCATAGGCATAGAGTATGCGGTTCTGGCTGTCCAGCATGCCGTTCATCTTATCAAGGTTCTTCTTTGCGGCCCTGACGGCATCACCGTCCTTGGACAGTTCAATGAACTTTGAAAGCATGTCACGTGCGTTTTCAACATCGCCGTGCCTGAGGTGATAGGCGGAAAGCTCCGAGTAGACGGGTGCGTAGTCAGGGTGCAGTTCCTGGCACCTTGAAAGCGCGGCCATGATTTTGTCATCATACATGTCCGCCTGCGTGTCCTGATTCTTCTTATGGAAGTCAACGGTCATCTGTGCATAGAGCACGGCCAGATTGACAAAGCTTTCAGGGGCGTGCGTGAGGTGGCATACGGCCAGCATGAGCTCCTCGGCAAAGGCATAATCACCGGCCTTTGACTTGGCCATTGAGGCAAGGTTCAGCTCACGCGGGGCATCCGGCTGCATCTGAAGCAGAAGCCTGCAATAGTAATCCGAGTTCTCGTTCTCCGGGTCATGTGCAATAACCCTGATCAGCCCTGCGGCAATATCCTGAAGACTTATGTCCTCAGCCTTCTTCCCGTTGTCCATCTGGACGGGGAGGGGAATGTCACTTCTGAGCACAAAATCCCCGACCTTCCTGTTGTCGGGAATGTTGATAAACTTAACGTTTTCCAATTTGTCCATAAGGATAATATAATGAAAGACCGGAAAAAATTAAACTACATCCAGATGAACCAGAGCATAATATAGCCGCTTGTTACTGCGGCAAGGGTGAAAGGCACGCTGTATTTCATGAACTGGGAAGCTTTTATCTCGTGGCCTTCCTTCCTGAGGATTCCAAGTCCCGTTATGTTTGCACTGGCTCCTATGGGAGTGATGTTTCCGCCCAGCGTTGCTCCTACAAGAAGACCGAAATACAGCAGGTAGGGGTGGATTCCCAGACCCTGGGATATGACGGCCACAACCGGAAGCATGGTGGCTGTGTAGGGTATGTTGTCAATGAAGGCTGAAAGCAGGACAGACATCCAGACAATGACGGAGTAGATGAGGAAAACGGAGGCTCTTGAGCCGTCTCCGCTCAGTTTCCCAATTGTGTATCCTATGAGGTCAATGACTCCTGCCTCTGAAATGGCGCCAATGACAATGAAAAGACCGAACAGAAGGCCCAGTGTGTAGAAATCAATCTCACCGGCCACCTCTCTGAGCGGCTTTGTGCTCTTTGCCTTTGTCATTTCTCTTACCAGGCAGAGAAGGAAGAAGAAGAGGCAGATCAGGCCGTTGGAGATATCCGGCTTGTAGAACTGTCCGGGCTCTGCGTTGCTTTTGTACGGGATGAATGAGGCCAGAATAAGGCACAGTATTGTCAGACAGAGCATCCAGGTGGGGAATTTGTCCTCAATGACGGTTCTGTCATTTATGCTTATCTTCCCGTTTTCCTTTCTGAAGAGGAACCAGATTATCATGGTTGCAGCCAAAGCGCCGGCCTCGGTTACCCAGAACATTCCTATCTTTCCTTCCACAAAGAAGAAGTCCATGAAGTCCAGATTTGCAGCTTTTGCAAGCAGGATTGAGGTTGTGTCTCCAACAAGGGTTGCCGCACCCTGGAGGTTTGATGAGATGGCTATGCAGATTATGGGGGCAACCGGAGAGATCTTGAGTTTTTTGCAGATTGCAAGTGCAACGGGGGCAATCATGAGCACCGTGGCCACGTTGTCGACAAAGGCCGAGACTATTCCCGCAAACAGTGAAAGGCTTACGACAAGCCATTTCACGCTGTGAACCCTGGATATAATTATATCGCTGAGCAGCTGGGGCATTTCGGATTTGATGAAGAAGTATACAGTTCCCATTGTGCCCGTTATCATCATGAGAACGTTCCAGTCCACAGCCCTGAGTGCAGCTGTGAGCGGATAGTTGAAGTCCGGGAAAAGACCCGTTGAGCCCACCGTGATGAAGATTGCCGCGGCGGCAAGAGCCGTGTAGGGGCGGATCTTCTGGAATGTGAACATTATTATGTATGTGACGGCAAAGACCGCAAGTGTGAATATGGTAAGGTTGCTCATGCTTTCAATGAGAACGTCAGAGACGCTGCCGTGTCAAGTGCCAGGGTGATCATCCTTGAGAATGAAGTCTGCCTGTCTTCCGGGCTCATGTCTTCTCCGGTGACCAGATTATCGGACACGGTGAGCATGGTCAGGGCCTTCTTGCCCGCCCTTGCCGCATTAAGGTACAGGGCGTAGGTTTCCATGTCTATGCACAGTATGTTCATGGCCCTGAGCCTGTCATTTACAGAGGGGTCGTGGGTGTAGAAGGTGTCCGAGGAGTATATGTTTCCTATCGTCAACTCATCCTTTGCCGCCATTGCCGCGTTGACGGCAGCCTCAATGAGGGGATAGCTTGCAACTGCGCTGCAGGTTCCTATGCCGAACTGTTTTCCGTATGAGGAATCCGTGGAGGCGCCCATGGCCAGGACAATGTCTCCCAGAGCAAGGTTCTCCCTTATGGCGCCGGTTGAGCCTACCCTGATTATGTTCTCAACACCGTAGAAGTTGAACAGTTCATGGCTGTAGATTGCCATGGTGGGTATTCCCATTCCGCTTGCCATTACCGAAACTCTTCTGCCCTTGTAAAAGCCTGTGTAACCCTGTATGCCGCGGACATTGTTCACCAGTACGGCATCCTCCAGGAAGTTCTCTGCTATGAAACGGGATCTGAGCGGGTCTCCGGGCATGAGTACGGTTTCTGCAAAGTCTCCGTGAACGGCCTTGTTGTGGGGTGTGGGATAAGATTTTCTGTCCATATAAAACTCCTTAAGAGAAATTATATCACTTTGGGGTGACAAATGACCCGTCATATGTGAGAATTTAATTAAATACATATACAAT
>CAMZFA010000024.1 GCA_947305945.1 uncultured Spirochaetales bacterium
ATCAACTCCGCAAGGGCCCGTGTTGCCGCAAAGCACGCACGCGAAAAAGAACGCAAGAAGAACGAAGGCGGCTCATTGCCCGGTAAACTTGCCGACTGCAGTGAAAAAGACCCGGCATTGCGCGAAATTTTCATTGTGGAGGGAGATTCTGCAGGCGGTTCGGCCAAACAGGGCCGTGACAGGCGTACCCAGGCCATCCTCTCCCTCTGGGGAAAGATGCTCAACGTTGAGAAGACCAGGGAGGACAAGGTTGCCGGAAATGACAAACTCCAGCCGGTAATCGCCTCCATAGGCGCCGGAATAGGACCAACGTTCAACATAGACAAAGTCCGCTATCACAAAGTGATAATCATGGCCGATGCCGATGTTGACGGTTCACACATCCGCACGTTGCTGCTCACCTTCTTCTTCCGCTACATGAGACCCCTCATTGAGGCGGGCTACGTGTACTTTGCCATGCCTCCCCTCTACAAGCTGACCATCAAGAACAAGGAATACTACGCCTATGATGATGCTGAAAGGGAGAAGATCCTTGCGGACAACAACCTGAAGGATGAAGACAAGAACTACAAGATGCAGCGCTACAAAGGTCTTGGTGAAATGAACCCGGAGCAGCTCTGGGAGACAACCATGGACCCCGAACGCAGGCTGATAACCCGGGTGCGCCTCTCGGATGCGGTGGAGGCCGACAACGTGTTCTCCATGCTCATGGGAGAAAACGTTGAACCCAGACGTGAATTCATTGAGGAAAACGCTGTCTATGCCAATGTAGACGCCTGACGGAGAAGAAAATGGAAGAAGATATCAGAAAAGAAGACAGAATAATTGTTTCGGATCTCTCTTCGGAAATGCGCAAGTCCTACCTGGACTATGCAATGTCCGTTATAGTCAGCCGCGCCCTCCCCGACGTACGTGACGGCCTCAAGCCTGTTCACAGGAGAATCCTCTATGATATGTACGAGCTGGGCATAAAGGCATCCGGCGGCTTCAAGAAGAGCGCAAGAATAGTAGGAGACGTACTGGGCAAGTACCACCCGCACGGAGACGCATCGGTCTATGACGCCATGGTCCGCCTTGCCCAGGATTTCTCACTCAGATACCCGGTCATCAAGCCCCAGGGAAACTTCGGATCCATTGACGGCGACCCGGCTGCAGCATACAGATACACAGAGGCCAAGATGAGCCGCATGGGAGAGCTCATGCTCTCAGACATAGAGAAGAACACGGTGGACTTTGTGAACAACTTTGATGACTCCCTCCAGGAGCCCTCAATCCTGCCCGCCGGCTTCCCCTTCATGCTTGCAAACGGCTCCAGCGGTATTGCCGTAGGTATGGCCACCAACATGGCCCCGCATAATCTCTCCGAGATCTGCGATGCCCTCTGCGCCCTCATTGATAATCCGGAGATAACTATTTCCGAGTTAATGAATTATATCAAGGGACCAGACTTCCCTACCGCCGCAATAATCTGCGGAAGAAAGGGAATAAAGGACGCATTTGAAACCGGCCGCGGCAAGATTGTGATGAGGGGCAGATACCACATAGAGGAGAACAAGAACCACGAGTCAATTGTGTTCACCGAACTCCCCTATCAGGTCAACAAGGCAGAGCTTCACAAGAAGATAGACGAACTGCGCAAGGAAGATGTACTGAAGGATATTGCCCTTGTAAGGGATGAGTCGGACCGTGACGGTATAAGGCTTGTCATGGAGCTCAAGGCAAACGCAACGGCGGAGATTGTTGTGAACCACCTGTTCAAGAACACCGCCCTTGAGAGCAACTTCAATGCCAACAATCTGGCCCTGGTCAACGGCAGACCCAAACTTCTGAACCTCAAGGACATGCTCTACTACTACCTTGAGCACCGCAAGGACGTTGTCACAAGGCGCACCAAGTTCGATCTGGACAAGGCTCTTCAGAGAGAGCACATCCTGCTGGGACTGAAGATAGGTCTTGAGAACATTGATGAGGTGATTGAGATAATCAAGAAGGCCGAAAACAACGAAAAGGCCGGACAGAGACTCCAGGAAAGGTTCCTCCTCTCTGAAATCCAGGCAAATTCAATCATCCAGATGAGACTGGGAAGACTGAGTCACATGGAAACCCAGGAGATAATGGATGAACTTGCCGAACTTGAGGCCAGAATTGCCTACTACAGGGAACTTCTTGCAGATGAGTTCAAGATGCTCGGCGTTGTAAGGGACGAGATTGTCACCCTGAAGAATGACTTCGGAGATGCCAGAAGGACCTACATTGATGACCACGAGATTACCGGAATAGTGGACAAGGACTTCATCAAGAAAGAGGAATGTGTAGTTGTTGCAACCCACAGAGGCTTTGTAAAGCGTGTTTCCGCACAGGAATACAGAAGCCAGGGAAGAGGCGGAACGGGAGTGAAGGGAGCCACGCTCAGAGATGAGGACTTCATTGAGTATCTCTTTACTGCAAATACACATGACCACATAATGTTCGTCACAAACCTGGGTCGTGCATTTGTGCTTGAGACCTGGGAAATCCCGGAAGGCCAGAAGGTTGGAAAGGGCACCAGCATAAAGGCTGTGCTTCCCAAGCTGGAGGAGAACGAGTCCATTACAACGGTTATAGACTTTACGGAATTCAGTGAGGACCGCTGCATTCTCATGTGCACAAAGATGGGTACCGTGAAACGTGTTCCGCTCAATGCCTTTGTGAATGCAAGAAAGAACGGAGTGAGAGCCCTTATTCTTGATGAGGGAGATGTTCTTTCACACTGCATCTTCGTAAGGGATGATGACCATGCAATGATAGTCACCAGGAAAGGAAAGGGCCTGAGATTCGCAGTTGAGGAAGTGCGTGTCATGGGAAGAGGTGCCCGCGGCGTAAGAGGAATCAGTCTTGCTGCAAATGATGAGGTAACAGGTCTTCTCAGGGTCCAGGATGACAGGAAGATCCTCATGGTAACCGAGAACGGAAAGGGCAAACAGGTTGAATACAGCAACTTCATGGCCCATCACAGAGGTACAGGCGGTCAGGCAATATACAGAATTGATGACAGAACCAGCACAATTGTTGCAGCTCTGTCAGTAAATGATGAAAACGACATAGTCTGTATCACAAAGAACGGAATTACCATCAGAACCCACGTTGAGGAGATTTCAACACAGGGAAGAGGTGCAGGCGGAGTCAATGTTGTAAGGCTCAAGACAGCTGATGACTATATAGTTTCAATCTGCAAAACAGATTATCAGGAGACAGAGGAAGAGGCTGTTGAAAACGCTGAACAAGTGTTAAGCAATACGGAGTCAAAGGAAGACTGACGGCCCATTGCAATCTGTACTGATGCATAGAAACAAGTACAATAATCTGCATTTCAGCTATCTGGAATGCAGATTTTTTGTAAAAACAGACTAAATCTAAAATTGAACACAAATATAAACAAAAAAGGAAAAGCAAATAAAACAGTTGAGAAATTCAATTGTAATAATAGGACGTTTCACGTGAAACTTTCTTCTAAAATGGCAAAAAGAAAGCCCGGATCATCTCCGGGCAATCTTTGTTTTACGCATGTTTCACGTGAAACATTGCATTATTCTGCAAAATTCAGATTAACAACTTCAAGATTCTCATCAACGTTGAACTTGAGCATTCTCTCAACGCCGTTCTTGAGGGTCATGGCAGCCATTGCACATCCGGCACAGGCTCCGACCAGCTTGACATAAACCTTGTTCTCATCCATTTTGACAAACTCAATATCTCCGCCGTCGTTCTGAAGCATGGGGCGGATGTTCTCTATTGCTTCCTTAACTTTGTTTTCAAGATCCATAATTTACTCCTACTGATAATTTACTGTCCATTTAAATTATCGTCAATATTATATGGTTTCCAAGTGACAAGGCCGGCCGGATACACTATCATTAGTGTATGCGCGCTAAGAAGATTATATTTCTGAATCAGAAAGGCGGTGTAGGCAAGACCACAACCGCGGTCAATGTTGGTTCTGTTCTTGCGGAATTGGGCTACAAGGTTCTTCTTGTTGATCTTGATTCCCAGGGAAATATGGGTACGGCTGTTTCTGCAGATAATTCAAAATCCGGTGTTTATGAGGTTCTGGCTGGAGAGGCTTCAATTGATTGTGCACAGACAACTCCTGTGGAAAATCTTTATTGTCTTACCGGTGGAATTAATATGGCCGGTGTTGATGTGGAGCTTGTAGATGAGCCCAACAGGGAGTTCTTCCTCAAGGGAGCCCTCATGGCGGCTGAAGACAAGTATGATTTTATCTTTGCCGACTGTCCACCTGCACTTGATTTAGTGACTATGAACGCTCTGGCCTTTGCAGATAGTGTTATTATCCCCATGCAGTGTGAATTTTTGGCCATGGAAGGTCTTGCTTTGCTGCTGAAAACAATCAACGGTGTTAAAAAGAACATAAATCCGGGCCTGGAAGTGCTTGGAATTGTTTTCACTATGTACAGCAGAAGGGCAAATATCAGCAATGAAATAGTTGAGGATATTACAAATTACTTCCATGATCTGGTATTCAAGACAAAGATTCCCAGAAATGTTCGTGTTTGTGAGGCCCCGTCCCACGGATTGCCCATAAACGCATATGAAAACAACTGTACGGGAGCCAGAGCATACAGACAACTTACAATGGAGGTGCTTGAACGTGCCAATAGGTAATAAAAAAGGACTGGGCAGGGGAATTACCTCCCTGATTAATGATTATGACAATACTGCCTATGAGGCTGAAAAGCTTGCTGAAAGCGGAGTAAAGGTTCAGGAAATTGATATTTCCAGAATCAAACCCAATCCCAGCCAGCCCAGAAAGTATTTTGATCCGGATGCACTTGCAGAACTTGCCGGAAGCATTGAGGTGCAGGGAATAATACAGCCTTTGATTGTTGAGGAGATTGCCGAACATTCATATGTGATTGTTGCCGGAGAAAGAAGATACCGTGCCGCAAAGATGGCAGGCCTTACAACCGTTCCCTGTCTTGTGCGCAATTTCACGGCTCTTCAGAGAGTGGAGGTTGCCCTTATTGAGAATATCCAGAGGGAGAACCTGAACCCTGTAGAAGAGGCAAGAGCTTATCAGTATCTCATTACTACACAAGGAATTAAACAGGAAGAACTTGCCGTAAGGCTGGGCAAGAGCCGTCCTGCGGTTACAAACAGCCTCAGGCTTCTGAATCTTCCGCCCACAATGCTTGATTCTCTTCAGGACGGAGATATAACCTCCGGTCATGCCAGGGCCCTTCTTTCGGTTGAAAGTCCTGTTGACAGGGAGGTTCTGTTTGAAAAGATAATCAGGCAGCAGCTCTCCGTGCGTCAGGCCGAAGAAATGGCCGCTGCCCTGAACAGGGGCATAAGGGCCGTGAATCCCAATAAGGGAGAAGCTGAAAAGCCGGAGAAGAAAGTCAGTCCGGAAATAGGCATGGTTGAGGAGCGCTTTCTCAGCGCCACAGGCTGCCGCGTGAAGGTAAAGGGCAGGCTCAACAAGGGAAAGATACAGATTCCGTACAACAGCAGTGATGAGCTTGAGCGCATATTCCGCCTTGTCAGCAAGGGGGAGAGTCTTTTCGGAGGAGATGAGGAATGAGTTATAAGGATAAGGACGGTCTTTACGCCGTAATTGATACAGACAAAGGAAATATCGTACTTGAACTGGAATATGAAAAGGTTCCCATGACAGTTTCCAACTTTGTGGGACTGGCTACCGGAGAGCTCAACATGCTCAACCCCGGAAAGCCCTTCTATGACGGACTGAAGTTTCACAGGGTCATTGATAATTTCATGATTCAGGGCGGCTGTCCCAAGGGTAACGGAACCGGCAATCCCGGTTATTCCTTCCCGGATGAGTTTGATGACTCTCTCAGGCATGACGGCCCCGGAGTTCTGAGCATGGCCAATGCAGGTCCCGGAACAAACGGAAGCCAGTTTTTCATCACACATGTGAAAACACCGTGGCTGAACGGAAAACACGCTGTTTTCGGCCATGTTGTTGAGGGGCAGGACGTTGTGAATGCCATCAGGCAGGATGACAAAATCAAGAGCGTCACTATTGAGGCTGTGGGAGAGAAGGCAAAGGCCTTCAGTGTAACCAAGGAAAAGTTCGCACAGTTGGTTGAGGAATCGGCCAGAAAGGCCATGGAGCGCAGGAGAAAGGAGATTGAGGCCGTTGAAAACGAAATCAAGAACCGTTGGCCCGGTGCCAGAAAGTCTTCCAGCGGCCTTATGTGGGTTGTCCTGAAGGAGGGTGACGGCAAGAAGAGTCCGCGCTTCGGACAGGCTGTCACGGTGCATTATACCGGGTCCCTGCTTGACGGAAGGGTGTTTGATTCTTCCGTTCAGAGGGGTATGCCCGCGCAATTTGAAATAGGGCAGGTGATTGAGGGTTGGAATGAGGCTCTTGTCTCAATGACAAAGGGCGAGAAGAGGACCCTCATCATTCCGCCGGAGTTGGGTTACGGTGTTCACGGATACCCGGGAGTCATTCCGCCGAACGCCTATCTTGTATTTGATGTAGAGCTTCTTGATTTCTGAAGAAGGAAACTATGGCAAAGGAAGACTCAAGCAGATTCGTATGCACGGAGTGCGGCTATTTCACCTCAAAGTGGATGGGCCGCTGTCCTGCGTGCGGTCAGTGGAACTCTTTCACCGAGGAAAAGGTTGAAAAGAGTTCGAAAAAAGGTACGGAAGCCGTTCAGGCACAGTCCGTCTCGCTTTCAAGCGTGCCCGGAGAAAGGGAATTCCGCTTTGAAAGCGGTATAAGTGAGCTGGACAGGGTTCTGGGCGGGGGAATAGTCAATTCCTCATCCGTTCTCATAGGCGGGGAGCCCGGAATAGGAAAGTCCACGCTCATGCTCCAGCTTGCGGCAAGCTGCAACTCCAGAAGCCGTGTAATCTATGTGTCCGGGGAGGAGAGCGCCTCCCAGGTGAGACAGCGCGCGGAAAGACTGGGCCTGGATCTGGACAGGATAAACATCTTCTGTGAAACAAAAATGTCCTCCATCCTCCACGTGGTTGAGAAGGAAAAGCCGCAGGTTCTTGTGGTGGATTCCCTTCAGACCCTGGAATCCGAGGATCTTTCCTCCGTGCCGGGCTCGGTTGCCCAGATGAGAAACTGCTGCATGGAGCTTACATCGGCCTGCAAGGCTGCCGGAACGGCGGTTTTCTTCATTGGTCACGTTACCAAGGAAGGGGCGATTGCAGGTCCCAAGATCATTGAACATATTGTTGATACCGTGGTCTATTTTGAGGAAGGCTCGGCCAACGTCCGCATAATCCGGGCCGTGAAGAACCGCTTCGGCTCTGTGGATGAGATAGGTATATTCCGGATGACCGCAAAGGGGCTTGAACCGGTCCCGGATCCGGCCTCGTTCTTCATTTCCGAGCGCGGTGAGGACAAGCTGCCGCCCGGAATTGCATACACTGCAGTCTCAGAGGGTTCAAGGACCTTCCTTGTGGAAATCCAGGCCCTTGTGGTCAGGGCCAAGAGCGGTGTGAGCAGGGTGTATTCGGACCGCATTGATACTTCCCGTGTCACGCGCATAGCTGCCATTCTGGAGCGCCACGCAGGCGTGACTCTGTCGGACAAGGATATCTACGTGAACGTTGCCGGCGGCATAAAGGTGAACGATGTCTCGGTGGAACTGGCCGTTGCCATGGCCCTGTGGTCTGCCGCCTACAATGTAAGGCTGCCTTCCAGGACGGTCTGTTTCGGAGAGCTGAGCCTTGCAGGAGAGGTGAGGAAGGTAAGTGCCGGAGACCGAAGGCTCAAAGCCGCCGCGGACATGGGTTTTGAAGGTGCAACGGTGCCTCAGGGCATGGAAACCGGTAAGTCAGGACTCCTTATTAACAGGTGTTCCCGCATTTCACAGGCCTTCCCCAGAAGAACAGCTGCAGAAGATTAATACTTATACTGTAAAGAATTATCGGCGTATTATCAGCCGAACAGCTTGAGACAGACAGGGAAGAGGGCCACTGTGCCCAGCATGCTTCCGAATGTTGTTGTGAACAGCAGGAGGAATGCATGCAGAATCCTGTTTCTGTACCACATCCTGAAGTGTGAGATATCGTCAGTCATGCTCTCAAAGTCCTTGACGGTGGGCTTTCTCAGATCACTTTCCACAATTGCGGAGACAATGCCTATTCCCAGGATTGGGGACATGACGGATATGGGCGCCATTACCGCGCAGACCAGCCAGTTCAGCGGGTGTGCGTTTGAGAGAATGGCAAAGAAGGTGGTGCATGCTCCGTTGGCAATGACCCAGATGAGGAAGTATCTCACTCCCTGGGAGAAGCCGTAGTTTATGCAGCTGTAGACCACAATTGCCAGAATGAGAACGGGGACCGTGAAGGACAGGACCTTGCCCCACTTTGAGGCAGGCGGAACAACCTTCAGGTCTTCAACCTCACGGGACAGCTCCTCCTTCTCCAGCTTTTCAATGGTCTTTACAATTCCGGGTGCATGGCCTGCGCCCACAACGGCAACCTTCCTGTGTCCCGGGGCGTTGAGAATGCTTGATGCAAGGTACCTGTCCCTCTCGTCAATGAGTACTTCCTTGACTGAGGGAAGCTCCTTTGCCATGCTGTTCATCATTTCCTGGAGAGTATCGCTCTTCTTCAGTTCCTCAAGATCCTCAGGCTTGAACTCTTCCTTGTCAAAGGCTGCTGAGAGCAGTGTGGCAAGAAGCTTCATCCTGTTGAAGAAAGAGCTCTTCCTCCAGGCGCGCTTGAAGGTGACCGAGATGTCCCTGTCACAGAGGGAGTAGGGAATGCCCCTTTCCTCCGCAATTCTTCCGGCGCTCAGAATCTCCTCGCCGGGTGCGGATCCGGTCTGCACTCCCATCTTCTTCTGGAAGGAGGCAAGGGCTGTGTTTGCAAGGACCAGGAAGGCCTTTCCTTCTTTGAAAACCTGCTTCAGGTTCATTGAGGAGTAGTCTCTGGCCTTTGTCTTGCTGTCAAAGCGGCCCTGGTCCAGCTCCAGGCACACGCGGTCCGGCTGAACGGAATCAATAACCTGTTCAACCTCTTCAACGCTGTTCTGGGAAACGTGGGCGGTTCCCACAAGGTAGATCTCATCCCCGTTGTCCAGCGTTATTTTTGTCTGTGTGTCTGAAATGTGTTCGGTAATCAAGGCCCTCTCCTCTGAATTGATGTCCTGTCAAATATACCTGTAAGCGGAAACTAAGGCAACAAGGCTTTTCAGCGGATTATTGACAGAAGATGTTTCACAAAGTCATAGACCCTGGTTGCGGAGGCAACGGACAGATGCTCGTTAACCGAATGCACGTCAAACAGGTCCGGTCCGAGGGACACGCTGTCCATGCCGGGAACACGGCTGTTGATTATGCCGCACTCAAGGCCGGCGTGGATTGAGGTGATTACGGCATCCTTTCCCGTCACATCCTTCCAAGCCTTTGCACAGAAGGCGCAAAGCGCCGATTCCCTGTCCGGTGCCCAGGACGGGTAGTCCCCGCCTGTCTCCACCTCAAAACCGAAGTTTTTCAGAATGTATTCATTGACCCTTACCTGTGTGGCCTTTGCATATTCCACAAGGCTTCTCACGCTTATGTCCACATCAACCTTGTTGCCCTCTGTCTTTATGATTGCAAGGTTCTGGGATGTCTCAACCACGCCCTCAACGGCCTTGCTCATTGAAGCAACTCCGTGGGGAAGGCAGAACAGAGCCCTTGCAATGCTTTTGGAATCCTGAACTGAAAATGCCTTTTCCGGCTTTTTCAGGCTGCTGTTGTGGTTTGAGCAGTAATGGTCATTGAACATTCCGGGGTCCTCAATTGCATACAGGGCTTTGGCCTGCTCAAAGGCATTGAGGATGAGTTTCATTGATGCTTTCTTTGTTTCTGTGGGGAGGCAGATTACGCAGCTTGCCTCGGAGGGAATGACGTTTCTCCTTGTGCCGCCGTCAATTGAGCTGAGCATGAAGGGTCTGTCCTCCTGTTCAAGGGCGCAGAGCAAGAGGCTCAGTACCTTGATTGCGTTTGCCCTCTGTCTGTGAATCTCTCCGCCGCTGTGGCCGCCCTTCATGCCGCCTACCTTTATGAAGACAGGCTCCCAGTCTTCCGGAACAGATTGAAGGTCAGAACAGAAGGTGCCGTGGACATCGGTGCCGCCGGCACAGCCAATATAGATAATGCCCTCTTCCTCGCTGTCCAGATTGATCATTCTGCGGCTTTTTATCAGGCTGCCGTCCAGACCGAAGGCGCCGAACATGCCTGTCTCCTCGGAGAATGTGAACAGGGCCTCAAGCGGGCCGTGCTTTGCGTCGGGGTCTGTGAAAAGGGCCATGGTCATGGCAAGGGCAATTCCGTTGTCGGCGCCCAGGCTTGTGTCCCTGGCATAGAGGAAACCGTCCTTTTCAACCGTTTCAATGGGGTCGGTCAGGAAGTTGTGATTGCTTTCCGGAGTCTTCACGCAGACCATGTCCATGTGGCCCTGGAGGCATACCGGGGGAACGTTTTCGCAGCCCTCAGTGGCGTCCCGGTAGACAATTACGTTGCCGGCGCTGTCCGTCCTTGCCCGGAAATTGTTCTCCCTTGCCCAGGCAAGAAGAAAATTCCTGATTCCGTCCTCATTTCCGGACTCTCTAGGTATTCCGCAAATTTGCTTGAAATAATTAAAGGTTTCCATAAATTTCCCCCTTATAATCCAAATATAGGTCAGAGCAACACAAAAAATAAAATTATTTAAATAAGTGCACCTGAGAACTTCTCTGTGTTATACTTTATTCTACCCAAGTATCGGTATTTTGAACACTGTTAATACTTGGTAATTTTTTAAAGGGGCAAAAAGGTGAATCGTGATCCAATACCGTCAATACTTTTCTATGACCGTGATTTTGTGGACCTCTATGAGCGTTCCTGGGTCTGGATTGAAGAACACTGGAAGCCCGGAACGGAAGAAAACGGAATAAAGGGAAACTATATTTCCCATGAAAACCAGAAAACTATAAATCTATTCAACTGCTGTCTGTCCTCCCTTTTCCTGAACTACAGCAATCAGGTGTACTCTCCCTTCGAGCAGATAGACTTCTTCTACGGCAAGCAGGAGGAGAACGGGGCCATAAGGACTGACTACAGTCTGGAGAACGGACAGAGTGTCCTTACTCCGGACAACCCGGAGGGACTTTCCCTGCCGATTCTTGCCTACGTGGAGTTCTGTTTCTACCACAAGATCGGCAACAAGAAGAGGCTCAAGGAGATTGTTCCCTTCCTTGAAAAATACTTTGACTGGCTCAAGAGTTCCTTCATAAAGGAGAACGGACTTTTCTCCGTACCGGCTTCTGCCTGTCTCTCGGGTAACATCCCCAGGGACACAATGGTTTATCCTGTTGATTTCAATGCAGCAGTTGCGGTCAACGCACTCTACTTCTCTTATATAGGAGACATCCTCAACGACAAGGAGCTGAGTTTCAAGTACAAGAGACTCTACTTTGCCCTCAAGACAAGGATGAACTCCCTCATGTGGGACCCCGAAACACAGTTCTACTATGACCTTGATGCAAACGAGCAGAGAATACCGCTCAAACTCATCTCATCATACTGGACCATGCTTGCCCAGATTCCAAATGACGAGAAGGCCATGGGTCTTGTGGCCCATCTCAAGGATCCGGATGTCTTCGGTTCCGAGAACCCGTTCCCCAGCGTGAGTCTGGACAGCCCGTGCTTCTCCGAAAACGTTCACGGCTACTGCGGTGCCGTCCTTCCTTTCAATATTTATGTTGTGGTAAAGGGCCTTGAGAAGTACGGAGAGTACGTCTTTGCAAGAGAGTGTGTCATCAGACATATCTACTTCATGCTGGACACCCTCCAGCCGGATGAGAATGTAACAGGGGATGTCTGGGAAGCATACCTGCCCACAAGGGAAGGAGTGCCCGCAGCCACTGAAGACGGAGAATTCCCGCGCAGAAGGTTCCTGCCCCAGGTCTGTCTTGTCACAATTGCCCTCATGGTGGAGGATGTTGTGGGTCTTGATGTCTCCCTTCCCAGGAAGACCGTCTACTGGACCGTTCCCAGCCTTGAGGAGATGGGAATTGAGAAACTCTCCCTGAAGAGAAACCTCATCACCATCATAAGCAACAAGAACGCCCGCGGCTGGGAGATAAGGCTGGAAAGTGAAAAGCTCTACTATTTCACAATAGAGATAATAGACGAGGACAAGAAAAAGACACTTCCCATACCCAGCGGCAAGTGCTCCATGCTTATAGATAAACTCTGATGATCTTCTTTTTCCCGTTCGGGGGAGGCGGCTTCGGCGGTTTCTTCTTTGTATTATTCTTCCTTTTTGTGGCCTCAAGGGTCTTTTCAAACCTTTTCCGCCGGAGCAACACCACATCCTACTCCGTGGGCAACAGGGCCTTTTTCGACGGCACCTTCTCCATGCTGGCCAAACTGGCAACTGCGGACGGCACCCTCTCTGACGCCGCACGGGAGCGCATAAACCGCTTCATGGTCTACGACCTGCGCCTTGACGGCTACAGCTACGAGTATGCCCGCAGCGTATTCAACGCCGCCCTTTCATCCGGCGATACCTTCCAGACCTACGCGGACCGCTTCTATGCCGCCTTTGCCGGCAACCCCGGAGTTTTCCAGCTGGTCATGGACATGTTCTACAGCGTGGCGGCGGTGGACGGAAGAATTTCAAAGAGGGAAGAGGAAATGCTTTCCTATGCCACAAGGCGCTTCTCAATTCCGGATTCAATAATAGAAGCCCTGAGACGTAAGTACGGCCTTTACGGCAAGTCTTCCTCCTCCCCCTATTCAGTCCTTGGTCTTGATGAGAACGCAACTGAAGCTGAGATCAAAAAAGCCTACAGACGCCTCATTCTGGAGTACCATCCGGACACCGTGGCCCGGAAGGAAGGAGCCGGGGACGAGTTCAAACAGTACGCCACAGGGAAATTCATGGAGATCCAGCAGGCATATGAGGAAATATGCCGTTTACGCGGTATAAAGTAGACCTAAAGGGCAAAACCGATTATCATTCATGTATGAGTTTTGAAGTAACTGCAACCAGAAGAAGACCTCAGAATTTTGACAGTCTTGAAGGACAGGATTTTGTTGTTTCCACACTGAAAAATTCAATTGCACAGGGCAGAATTGCACATGCATATCTTTTCAGCGGCCCGAGGGGAGTAGGAAAGACATCCAGTGCCAGACTTCTGGCCAAGGCTCTCAACTGTGTCCACGGACCCACCGCAGAACCCTGCGGAGTCTGTGACAACTGCCGCGGCATTGCCGCCGGCAGCAGCCTGGACGTAATTGAGATAGACGGTGCCAGCAACACCGGTGTAAATGACGTGAGGGCAATCAAGGAAGAGGTGCTCTTCCCGCCTTCTTCCTCGCGTTACAAAATCTACATCATAGATGAAGTTCATATGCTCTCGCAGAGTGCCTTCAATGCTCTTCTGAAAACCATTGAGGAGCCGCCGGAGTACGTTGTCTTCATCTTTGCCACCACGGAAACCCAGAAGGTTCCCGCCACGGTGCGCAGCCGCTGCCAGCAGTTCAACTTCCAGCTCATACCCATGGAGACCATAATCCGTCTCCTGCGGGGTGCCGCATCGGAAACCGGCGTTCAGGCCGACGAGGAAGCACTTTTCTGGATTGCAAGAGAGTCCACCGGCTCCATGAGAGATGCCTACACCCTGTTCGACCAGGTGGTCTCCTTCTCAGACGGACACATAACAATGGAAGGTATCCGCTGCAAGCTGGGACTTGCCGGAACTGATGTTCTGAACGAGATAATGTCCTGTGTTCTTGCAGGAGACCGTGAGGGCGCTACCGACCGCCTGAGAAACCTCATTTCAAGCGGCGTCAGCGTGGAGCATATAATCAAGGACTTTTCGGATTACTTCCGGAACCTCCTGTTCCTCAAGGAGGGGATCCGCAACCAGAACATTCTGGGAAACAGCATTTCCTCCTATCCGCAGAGCGTTCTGGAAGCCTTTACCGAGGAGCAGTTCGAGGCTGCCCTTGAGATGTTCCTCAACCTCTACCGCTCGGTCAGATATTCAATCAATCCGCGCTTTGAACTGGAACTTGCAGTAAGCAGGCTTTTCAGACTCAGATACACATACTCGAACGCCTCTGTCATAGAGCAGCTTGCCAGACTGAAGAATGACCTGATCAACGGTCAGATCTCTCCGCTCAACCCTGCTCTTGAAAAAGAAGCTGATGTTCAGCCCGAGCCTGCTCCCGCTCCTGCAGAACCCGTTAAAACGGAGCCCGCAGTTGCGCCTGCTGTTGTATCAGAGGAGCCGCAGCAGGAGCCGGAGGAGAAATTCTGGAGTGCAGAGGATCTGAAGGCCGTACTTCCTGACGGAGTGGGCAATGTTGAAAACACCGAAGAAGGCCTTGTTCTGCAGTTCGGAAGCCGTTTTTACTACACAACGGCACTTAGAAACAGGGAGGCGGTAACAAACCGCATCCACAGTGTCACCGGCAGCGGGGTGAGGGTAATCTTCTCTTTCTCCGAGGAGCTTGAGGATACAAGACAGACCGAAATCCGGACGGAACAGGCACAGAAACAGGAAGAGCAGAAGGAGAGGCTTGAGAAGGCCGACCTGTGCTCGGACCTCTTATATGCATTCGAGGGGAGGGAAATCAAATGATCAATCCTTTGGAGATGTTGAAAAACCTTCAGGATTTTCAGGCCCAGGCAGATTCAATGAAGGCAAAACTTGCACAGATAAGGTGCTCGGGTTACGCCATGGGCAACATGATAGAGGTTGTTGCAACCGGAGATCTGAAGGTTGAGAGCATTAGAATTGATCCTTCCCTTGTGAAGGAAGGACAGGAAGCCATGCTTGAAGTTCTTGTGGCCTCAGCCGTAAATAATGCATTTGAACTGGTCAGAGAGCGGATTTCCGATGAGTTGAGACAGGCAGGAGGCCAGTTCGGACTTTCCATATGAACGCAATTGACAACCTTGCAAAGACACTTTCCAAACTCCCGGGAGTGGGGCCCAAGAGTGCGGCCAGAATAGCCTTTCACCTTGTTCGCACCCCTTCCGAATACAACGCCCTTCTTGCCGAGAACATTGCCCGGATAAAGGACAAGGTCAGGCCCTGCAGCATCTGCGGTTCATACACCGAGACGGACCCCTGTCCCGTATGCACGGATCCCGGCAGGGACAGAAGCGTTCTCTGCATTGTGGAGCAGCCCCAGGATGTAATCACAATCCAGAATTCAGGTGCCTACAACGGTCTTTTCCATGTTCTGGGCGGTGCAATCAATCCCCTGAACTCCGTGGGACCTGAGGACCTTGATTTTGCGGGGCTTGTTAAACGCATCGAGAACGGGGAGTTCTCGGAAATCATTATTGCCACAAATCCGACCGAGGAGGGCGACACAACGGCCCTCTATATCAGACATATGCTTAAAGACTATCCCGGACTGAGTCTTTCCAGGCTTGCGGCCGGTCTTCCCATCGGAGGGGACCTAGAGTTTGCAGACCGCAGCACGCTTGTGCGCTCGCTGAGGGGAAGGATAAGGTTCTGAAAAGGATAATATATGAAGAAAAATACATCAAAAACATTGATTATCGGTCTTGCTTTTGCGTTTTTGTTTGCACTGCTGGTGCTCTGCCTCCTGAAGGTGGACGTTGGTCATGTTGCCCCGTTCCCGGTGGCACCCAAGCTCGGTCTTTCATCTTTCAATGAGTGGGCAAGAAAGCTGATCGGTCATAATGACACCGCTTATGAGATTTCCCAGATTCTCGGAATCATGGCGCTTGCGGTTTGTTTCTGCTTTGTTGTTGTGGGTGTCTACCAGCTGGTTACCGGCAAGAAAGGGCTCAAGAGCATAAGCCGCGGCATCTGGGCCGTCTGGTTCCTCTACGCTCTGACCGTTGCCGCCTACGTGTTCTTTGAGAAGGTCTTTGTGGTCAACTACAGACCTGTGTTTGAGGAAGGCCTGAAACTTGCACCATCCTTCCCGTCCTCGCACGTTCTCCTCGGTATTACCGTTTATCTTTCCGCCTCCGACAGGGCAGGCAAGATGATTGACAACAACGCTCTTGCAACCCTGGTTTCCGTCATCTGCTGGCTTCTTGCTCTGGCTCTTCTTGTATGCCGCACCCTTTCGGGAGTACACTGGGCAACAGACATTCTGGGCGCAGTTTTCCTGGGAATTGCATTCCTCTGTCTTTACCTGCTTATTTCCGGAGATAAGAAATGAAAAAATTTTTTGCAACAGCACTCCTTGTTTCAGCCGTTCTCTGCAGCGTTTTTGCCGCTCAGACGGTGAAACAGCTCCTTCCCCGCATAGGAGACTATGCAAACCTTCTCATTGAGGGAGAGACTCTCAGCAACTCCACCCTTGCGGACGGGGTTGCGCATATTGTCCCCAAGGACAGTCTCATATCAGAGAGAGCCGAGCAGGCCATGAAGGAGGAGAACTCCTTTACCGTAGGTATTGTGGCTCTTGCTCCCTATCCCGAAGGATGGAAGGACATGTCGGATGCTGAGAAAACTCTTGCGGTTCTGAACATCATGGCTGCCGTTTCCCGCCAGAAGGGCATAACCTACATCTCGCGCACGGCAGGCTACAAGCCCAAGACCCTGATTGAGGACTCTTTCTGCATCTCCGATCCGGACAAGGCAAAATCCCGCATTGAAGATCCTGTCCTCTCTGCAATCCCCGCTGAATACACCATTTATTCCTACCAGAAGGACAACAGGTTCGGCGGAAACACATTTATTCTTGATTACAACTGTACTGAAGAGGAGATTTTCCTTAAGATAACAAATCATACGGACATGAAGTTCGGCTTTGTGAACTGCGTTGCAGCCGGAAAGCTCTCCATGTTCATTGATGCCCACCTTGCAGAGGAGGGTGTTCTGATAAGCTGTCTTGCAACGGTGTATGACAGGAAACCCACAATAAAGGTTCTGTTCTATACCGTGGACATAGAGGAGTCTTTCAGAAGGAGAATAACCGGACTGAAGGACTGGTTCGTTGAAGAACTGAAATAAATCCACTGGAGTGATGTCCGAGTGGTCGAAGGAGCCAGACTCGAAATCTGGTAACGTCCTTGTGGCGTTCTAGGGTTCGAATCCCTATCACTCCGAAGAGGGGCTGTCGCAAAGCGCGA
>CAMZFA010000025.1 GCA_947305945.1 uncultured Spirochaetales bacterium
CAGAGTGCAGGCGTTGGCTCTGCACATGTTTTGCATTCAGGTTTTCAACATGAGCGGGATGTGTCGGCTGGATGAAGTGGATCAAGTGGTGCGGGCTGGAGGGACAGCAAGAACACCAGGAACACCAAACTCAGCAGGTTCAGCAGGCTCAACAAAGAAGAGCAAAACAGAAAGGTGTCTCTTCAATTGTGTATACGTTTTTCAGGGGAAATGGCTTGAAAACGTCGATATTAACAGCGTTTTTTCCCTTAAACCGGGTTTTCTAGTGTCGGGCATGCGCAAGGAAGGCCACCAAGGTGCACTGACGCTCACTGTAGCTCACTGAAGCGCAGCGTTGTACACTGAAGCTCACTTTAGCTCACTGTAGCTCACTGAAGCTCACTGAAGCGCACTGTCGCTCAGTGCGAGGCGCTCATTTGAATTTTTTTTAACAAATTTTAAAAATCTGTCAAAAAAAAGTGGAAATACTCCTATGTCTTTTGCTAGAATGCTGATTGCAAGACACTTTTAGAATCTATTCAGGCAGATTGGAGAGGTATTTTATGAGTATGGGGTCGATAGGGAGAAATCTTCCTCGTATAAAAGAAGTCAACCGGTTTCTCATCCGTGAAAACATCTACAGAAACGGACCTGTATCCAGAAATGATGTTGCAAACGACCTTGGGCTTACCCTGCCCACAATCACCACAAACATAAGCAATATGCTCAATCAGGGCATGCTCAGGGAAATACCTGTAATACAGGAGAAAAAGATGCTGGGCAGGCACACCATGCTGGTTGATTTTGTTCCCTCGTCGCACTTTTTCCTGGGTGTGGGAATAAGGGACGGAATCTGCAGGGCTGTACTGACGGATCTGCGCGGCAACGAGGTGGGATCTCTGACTGAAGAGTGCCCCGGGGACGGATATGAGACCCTTCTGAATTTCAGTGTCAACATTTCGGAAAAACTGCTTGAATCATGTGATGTGCCGGTGGAGAAGGTATCGGCCGCAGGCCTCTGCGTGCCTGCATTCAGGTGGGACAGGAAGAAATCGGCAATGGATTTTGCCGTGAAGCTGGGTTTCAGGGGAGATGTTTATATTGAAACCACTGCAGTTGCCAGGGCCTACGGGCTGAGCCTGTTCAATTATGAAAGAATAAGAAACTATCCGTCATTTGCATATTTGTTTGTCAATTCATTCATTGCCTGTTCAATTCTCACCGATGTGGGACCGCATTTCGGAAGAGTGGCAGGTGAGGGTGAGATAGGTCATAACATTTTCAATCCCGACGGACCGGAGTGTGAGCACGGATACAAGGGTTGTCTTGAATACTACTCAGGTGAACTTTCAATTCTCAACAGGGCCGAGAAAGCCCTTGTCCAGAAGAAGGCCGAGGTGCTTGACGGTCTTATCCGTACAAACGGAAAACTGACCATGGACCTTGTTCTGGAGGCTGAGGAATCCGGGGACAGGGCTGTCTGTGAGATTATTGACGAGGCGATCAGATATCTGGGGATTGCAATCCACAACATGTCGAACATAATCAGGCCGGGGTGCTTTGTCATAGAGAGCAAATTGTTTGCAAACCCGGAAAACATGGAGAAACTGAAAAAGTCCTGCGGAGACGGGATTGACCTTGTTTTTCTTGATTTTGATGATATGGGCGGGGCCAGAGGCGCTGCGGCAGTTGCCGTGAAGGGTTTTCTGGAGAACGCCTGAGGCCGTCCCTGAAGTATTATTTTCTTGAGTTTCTTACCACAATTGCCGAAAGGGCGAAAAGTGCTATTACGTTGGGCAGAACCATGAGCTGGTTGAACATGTCCGCAAGTTCCCACACAAGGTCATTTGAAAGAAGTGATCCCAGGAAGATGAAGACAAGTGCTATGACCGAGTAGACGGGAACAGACTTCTTTCCCAGCAGGTATTCCATGTTGACCCTTCCGAAGAAGTTCCAGCTCAGAATGGTTGAGAAGGCAAAGAACAGCAGGCAGAGGGCAACAAACAGAGCCCCGCCGCGGTTTCCCATCAATGCGGCAAAGGCCGTCTGGGCCATGTTCGCCTTGTTCAGTCCTTCTGCAGCGCCTGCGGAAAGAACCCCGCCGCCTGCATAGAGTGTTGAAATGACAACAAGGGCGGTAACCGTCAGTATGACGAATGTGTCTATGAAAAGACCTATCATTGCAACAACGCCCTGATCATGGGGCTTCTCAACATTTGCCATTGCATGTGCGTGCGGGGTGGAACCCATACCGGCCTCATTGGAGAAGAGACCTCTCTTCACACCCTGACTAACGGTGGTCTTGATTGCGTAACCCAGGCTTCCGCCTATTATTGAATCAGGCCTGAACGCATAACGGAAAATCATGCCGAATGTTTCCGGAATATACTTTATCCTGAAAAGAATTATCAATAGTCCGCCGGCAAGGTAGAGCACTGCCATCACCGGTACGATCTTCTCTGTGACGGAGGCTATTCTCTGAACTCCCCCAAGGAGAATCAGGGCGCCCACGGCCGTAACTGCAACACCTATTGTCCATTTGGGAATTCCCAGTGCGTTGGAACAGGTTTCTCCTATGGAATTTGACTGGACCATGCTTCCCATGAAGCCCAGGGCAAGGATACAGGCTATGGCGAAGAAGGTTGCAAGGAACTTCCCGAAGCCGTTGGGGAAGGCCTTCTTTATGTAATAGACGGGGCCTCCGTGAACCTTTCCGTCCTCATCAGTAGTTTTGGTTTCCTGAGCAAGGACGGCTTCTGAGTAAATTGTTGCCATGCCGAAAAATGCAATTATCCACATCCAAAAGATTGCACCGGGTCCGCCTATGAGAATGGCGCCGCATGCACCTACAATGTTTCCGGTTCCCACCTGTGCGGCAATGGCCGTGGCAAGTGCCTGGAAGGAGCTCAGACCGCTTTTCTGTTTTCCGCCGCTGAGGTTGAACGAGCTGAAAAAGCGTCTGAGGCCTTCACCGAAGCACCTGACCTGTACGAATCTTGTCCTGATTGAAAAGAAAATGCCCGTTCCGACAAGGAGAACTATGAGCACGTAGTCCGACAAATACGAGTTGACTGTCTGTACAAAATTCAGCATGGTTTTATTGTCAATCAATTGATAATGGATTTCAAGGTATGATAATATGTACGGAAACTTTATTTAAGGAGGAATTATTATCATGAAGAAAACAATTGCCATCCTCGCAGTTCTTTTTGTTTCAGCAGCCCTGGTATTTGCCGGCGGAAGCAGTGAGGCAAAAGGTAACAAGGTTGTCAAGATCGGTGTCTACGAACCCGCATCAGGAGACAACGGAGCAGGCGGAAAGCAGGAGACACTGGGTATCCAGTATGCAAACTCAGTAACTCCCACAGTCAACATCGGCGGCACGGAATATGACGTCCAGCTCGTGATCGTTGACAACGAGTCCTCAAACGACAAGGCAGTAACAGCAGCATCCGAACTTGTATCCAAGGGCGTTTCACTTGTCCTCGGTTCATACGGCTCAGGTGTTTCAATCGCCGCAGGCGATACATTTGCCAGTGCTCAGGTTCCCGCAATCGGCGTTACATGTACAAACCCGCAGGTAACACTCGGTAACGACTGGTACTACAGAATCTGCTTCCTTGATCCGTTCCAGGGCACAGTTCTTGCTAACTACGCCAAGGACGCTTTCGGTGCAAAGAAGGCCTATGCTCTTGCCAAGCTCGGTGACGACTATTCAGTAGGTCTGTGTAACTACTTCATCAAGGCTTTTGAGTCACTCGGCGGACAGGTTGTCTATGAGACATTCCCCGAGGGAACATCAGACTTCGCAGCCTATGTTGCAAATGCAAAGAAGAGCGGATGTGACGTATTCTTCTCACCCGTTTCAATCGAAGCAGCAGCTCTCATCATTGAGCAGGCCAACACACAGGGTCTCACAATGCCCATCCTGGCCGGCGACACATGGGATTCCAACGTTGTTCTCGGTGCAGCCAAGGGTACAAAGGTCAGCGTCAGCGTAACAACCTTCTTCGTTGAAGGTTCAAAAGATCCTCAGATCACAGCATTTGTTGACGGACTCAAGAATTACCTTGCATCCAACGCAACAGCCATGACAAACAACGGCGGCAACGACGAGATTGCAGCTGTTACGGCAATGGGCTTTGATGCCTACTATACAGCTCTTGAGGCTCTTAAGAAGGCCGGCTCCACAAAGGGTGCCGACATTCAGAAGGTTCTTCCCGGCGTAACATACAAGGGAGTTTCCGGAGACATTGCATTTGATGCAAACGGAGACGCAGTAAGAACCGTTGCATACGTCAAGTCAGTTGACAACGCCACAGGCAAGTGGCAGTTCGTCTCTGTACAGAGCGTAAAATAAGTCAATTCAATTTCCTCGCGGCCGCGCGGATTTTCCCGTGCGGCCTGCGTTTTTCCGGGAGCAGTTATGGGATTTTTCCAGACTAACCTGCCTTATCTGCTGGCAGGTATTTCAACAGGCGGTCAGTATGCACTCATTGCCATAGGCTACACCATGGTCTACGGTATCCTGCGTCTGATCAACTTCGCCCACGGCGATGTATTCATGTGTGCGGCTCTCATGGTCATTTATTCGTCCAGTTACCTGCCGCTCTACATTTCAATTCCCATTGCAATAGTTGCAACGGGACTTCTGGGTTTTGCAATTGAAAGGGTTGCATACAAGCCCCTCAGAACGGCACCCAGAATGTCTGCCATGATTTCTGCCATTGGTATGTCCTACCTCATCCAGAACCTGGCACTGTATGTTACAGGCGGTCTTACAAAATATTACCCGCCCGTACCTTTCATTTCGGATTCCATTGAGATTTTCGGTGCCATGACAAAACGCGTAACGGTCATTACTCCGTTCGTAACACTGTTTCTCATAATAGTTCTTGTCAGCATAATAAAATACACAAAAATCGGAATTGCCATGCGTGCAGTTTCCAGAGACTTTGAAACGGCCCAGCTCATGGGAGTGAAGATAAACAGCGTCATAAGCGCCACGTTTGTCATAGGTTCCCTGCTTGCCGCAATAGGTTCGTCGCTCTTCTTCTCCAACTACACAGGTGTAACACCCACGGTAGGCGGAATGCCCGGACTCAAGGCCTTTGTTGCCGCCGTATTCGGAGGCATCGGCTCCATACCCGGAGCGGTTATAGGCGCCTTCATCATAGGAATCTGTGAGAACCTCATCAAGGGCATGGGCCTTACCACGTTCTCCGATGCGTTCACATTTGTTCTTCTGATTGTTGTTCTCATGTTCATGCCCACCGGTCTGTTCGGTGAAAAGGCAACGGACAAGGTCTGAGGAGGCGGATATGGAAAAAGAAAAGAAAAAAGATCTTATCTTCAGCCTTGCAGTCATTGCCTTTGTCTTTGTTGCGGTTGTGGTGCTTGAGAACATACTGCCCAGGACGTCAATGCTGTTCACCGTCCTGAAGAAGGGTTCCATCTACGCTCTTGTAGCCGTTTCAATGAACCTTCTCAACGGTTTCACGGGTCTGTTCTCCCTGGGCCAGGCGGGTTTCATGCTGCTCGGCGCCTATACCTACGCGGTATTTACAATTCCGGTAAGCCAGAGAGCCGCAGTCTACCAGTATTTTGACGGCGGAATCATTCAGTTCTCACTGCCTGTTTTTGTGGCCATAATCCTTGCCGGTCTTGTTGCCGCATTCTTTGCCTACCTGATCGGTCTTCCGGTTCTGAAACTCAAATCGGACTATCTGGCAATTGCCACACTGGGCTTTGCCGAGATTATCAGGGCCCTCTTCCAGTGGGACAAACTGGGAGGTCTGACAAACGGTTCAAACCTTCTCAGACGTTTTCCCGTGTTCAAATCCTCGGTTTTCCCCCTGGCGGTTTCCGGAATCTGCATAGCCGTAATCGTCATGCTGATCAACTCAACATACGGCCGTGCGTTCAAGGCCATAAGGGATGATGAGGTTGCCGCGGAGGCAATGGGAATCAACCTTGCCCATCACAAGAGAATGGCTTTCACAATCAGCTCCTTCTTCGCAGGTATCTCAGGTGCTCTTCTTGCCATGTTCCAGACAACGGTTCAGGCTGCACAGTTCAAGAGCGCAATGACATACGAGATTCTTCTGATTGTTGTAATTGGCGGAATAGGTTCTGTTTCAGGTTCGGTCATTTCATCCTTCCTGTTCATTGCCTGCTCCGAATGGTGGCTCAGATTCCTGGACAATGCGGACACCTACATTGGTGCCTTCCATGTACCTCTTCTGCGCCCCGGTTTCAGAAAGGTTGTATTCTCTGTTGTAATCATGGCCATTGTTCTTCTCTATCAGAGGGGAATTATGGGAGACAGCGAGATTTCAGTGGCGGGTATTCGTAAGAAACTTGCCGCCAGAAAGGCCGCTGCAGCTGAAAAGAAGGTGAGCAAATGAGCAGAACTGTACTTGAAATGAATGATATCACCATGCAGTTCGGCGGCGTTGTTGCAGTCAACTCCTTCTCGATGCACGTTGATCAGGGTGAGATTGTCTCACTCATAGGCCCCAACGGAGCCGGAAAAACCACGGCTTTCAACGTCATTACCGGCGTTTATCCTCCCACCAACGGAAACGTTTTCTTCAACGGTGAGAAGATAATTGAGAACCATCCCCGCGGAAAGATGAAAAAGCTCTATGCGGGAACGGGCAACGGCAAGTACACCGAACATCTGGAGCCCACTCCGGACATGATAACCAAACTTGGAATTGCCAGAACGTTCCAGAACATAAGACTGTGGAAGAGCCAGAGCGTTTTTGACAATGTCCTCATTGCAAAGCATCTCAGAAGGACTTCCAACGTGTTCTCCGCAACATTCCGTCTCAATGCGGCCGAGGAGAAGCGCCAGAGGGAGGAAACTGCTGAGCTTCTGAACATCCTGGGTCTCTATGATGTGAGGGACAACAACTGTACATCTCTTCCTTACGGTCTTCAGAGACGTCTTGAGATTGCAAGAGCACTGGCCACAAATCCCAGCCTTCTTCTTCTGGACGAGCCTGCAGCCGGAATGAACCCCCAGGAAACCATAGACCTGACGGACTTTGTAGGAAAGATCAGGGATGACTTCAAGCTCACCGTGTGCATGATTGAGCACCACATGGACCTTGTCATGAACATTTCGGACAGGATCTACGTGCTCAACTTCGGCGCTCTCATCTCAAAGGGAACCCCTGCTGAGGTTCAGGCAGATCCTGCGGTCATTTCCGCATATCTCGGGGAGGACGAATAATGCTTAAGGTTGACAATCTTCATGTATCATACGGTGGAATCAAGGCCCTGCGCGGTGTAAGTCTGGAAGTACCCGACGGAAAGATAGTCACCCTCATAGGTGCCAACGGAGCAGGAAAGTCCACACTCCTCAGAACCATAAGCGGCCTTGTGAAGGCTGAAAAGGGTTCCATCACCCTCAACGGCGATGAGATTCTGAACAGGAGCATTTCCTCCATCTGTGAAAAGGGCATTGCCCTTGTTCCGGAGGGAAGAAGGGTCTTCGGAAACCTGTCTGTTGAGGAAAACCTGAAAATAGGTGCCTATCTGCGCAATGACAAGGAAGAGATTGCAAAGGACTTTGACTGGGTCTACACGCTTTTCCCGCGTCTGAAGGAGAGATCCTGGCAGATGGCCGGTACCCTCTCCGGAGGAGAGCAGCAGATGCTGGCTGTGGGAAGGGCTCTGATGAGCCGACCCCAGGTAATGATGATGGATGAGCCATCTCTGGGTCTTGCCCCTCTCATTGTGCGCCAGATTTTCGACATTATCCGTGAGATCAACAAGGCCGGTGTTACAATCCTGCTGATCGAGCAGAATGCCAACATGGCCCTGAACGTTGCAGATGATGCCTACGTAATGGAGACCGGAGAGATTGTTCTCCACGGTCCCGGAAAGAAGCTTCTTGAAAACGAGCAGGTCAGAGAGGCCTATCTCGGAAAGAAGAAGAACTGACACTCACTTTTGTAAACGGGGACTGCCGCAAACGCGGTGGTCCCTTTTTTTCACGGCTATGTTATGGCAGATGAATAATTGGAAATCATTTTTACTATGAAGATAGCGTTATCAGGCCTTATAATCAGAACATAACGCATACTCGGAGGTTCATCATGTCATTACGTCAGGATGCAGACAGAATTATCAAATCGGCACTCAACAGCGCCCTTCCGGACAATGCCGTCAGCAAGGCTCTCAGGCAGATCAGGTTTTCAGAAGGCAAGGTTGTGCTTATAGCAGCAGGAAAAGCGGCCTGGCAGATGGCAAATGCCGCATACAACGAAATGGGCGGCAGGATTGACGGAGGTGTGGTTGTTACAAAATATGACCACAGCAAAGGGGCCATTGGCAATCTTCAGATCTTTGAGGCCGGCCATCCTGTATCCGATGCCAACAGTTACAGTGCAACACAGAAGGCACTGGACTGCGTAAGAGGTCTTTCAAAGGAAGACAACGTGCTCTTCCTTCTCTCAGGCGGCGGTTCGGCCCTGTTCGAGAAACCCCTTGTAAGTGAAGAGGAAAACCAGTACATAACACGCCAGCTTCTCAAGTGCGGAGCTGATATTGTTGAAATGAATACCATCAGAAAGCGCCTTTCCGCAGTAAAGGGCGGACGTTTTGCACAGGCATGTGCTCCGGCACACGTCTTTGCCATTGTTCTCTCCGACATTCTGGGAGACCCGCTGGACATGATTGCCTCAGGTCCCGCTTATCCTGATTCCTCAACCTGCGAGAAGGCCGTTGAGATTGCAACAAGATACAATCTTGACCTCTCCGATCAGGCAAAGGAACTTCTGAGAAAGGAAACACCCAAGAGCCTGGACAACGTGACCACATTCATCACCGGAAGCGTGAAACAGCTCTGTGCCTCAGCCATGGAGACTGCAACCGAACTCGGGTACGAGCCCTTCTTCCTCTCGGCCAGCCTTGACTGTGAGGCACGTGATGCAGGTTCATTCCTGGCTTCAATTGCACGTGACCACCAGGACAGCACAAAATCCCTTGCCTTCATTGCAGGCGGTGAGACTGTTGTACACCTGACCGGCCACGGACTTGGCGGAAGAAACCAGGAAATTGCACTCTCTGCAGCACTTGAAGTAAGCGGATGCAGGGAAACGTGCGTATTCTCCGTTGGTTCGGACGGAACCGACGGCCCCACGGACGCCGCAGGCGGATACTGTGACCAGGACACCCGGGCCAAACTTGCCGCTCAGGGAATTGACATCAAGGCTGTCCTTGCGGACAACGATGCCTACCACGCTCTCGGCAAGTGTGACGGTCTTATCATGACCGGTGCAACCGGAACCAACGTGAATGACCTTACGGTTCTGCTGATCAAGCGCTGACAGTAAAAGGGGATAGAGGGATGGTAACCATAAGCAACGGTATAATGACAGCAAAAATAGATGAGAAGGGAGCACAGCTTTCATCATTTGCAAGTGCAAAGAAGGAGTATGTCTGGCAGGGAGACCCTGCAATCTGGACAAAGCACGCTCCCGTGCTCTTCCCGTTTGTCGGAAGACTTCCCGAGGGCATGTACGCGGTGAACGGCAGGAAATACGGTCCTGTTCCGTGTCACGGATTTGCCCCCACAATGAACTATCTTGTGGAAAGCTGGGAGGAAAGCAGCTGCACGCTTCTCATGGTCAAGGATGCTTCGGTCAGTGCCCTTTATCCCTTTGATTTTGATTTCCGTGTCCGTTTTGAGATTGAGGACAAGACCCTCACCGTCAGTTATCTTGTGACCAACCGCGGCAAAGATGACATGTACTACGGCCTGGGAAGTCATCCTGCCATTAATGTTCCTATCAAGGAAGGAATACCATTTGAGGATTATTACGTAGAGTTTCCCGATGCAGGTGATGTAAAGAGAAGAATCTTCACTCCAGGTGTTCTTGATACCGGAATTTCACAGGATTATCCTTTGGACAACAAGCGTCTGCATCTCAGACACAACCTGTTTGACAATGATGCCGTATGTCTTGAGAACACCGGCTACAGGGCTGTGTTGAAAACAGACTTGGACAGCGCTACTGTTACCGTGTGCTATCCCGGAACCCGCTGGTGTGCTTTCTGGCATAAAATAGGAATGGCTGCACCCTATGTCTGTTTTGAGCCGTGGTTCACGCTTCCCGGTCATGAAGGACTCAATGATCTTGCCGAGAGGGAAGATTCCCTTCACCTCTGTCCGGGTAAAAGTGCAAGACACATAATGACCATTACGGTAGCGGAGTGATTGATGGAGATTGTCAGTTATAAAAAGAATGAGGCTCTTTTCCGTCAGGGAGATATTGCCACCCATATGTTTGAGATTGTCTCAGGTGAGGTGGGGATATACATGCATTACGGTCATGAAGCCCAGAAGGAAATAGGGATTCTCAGGGATGGTGATTTTGTTGGCGAACTTGAGCTTATAGATTCGTCTACCCGTATTGCCTCCGCAATTGCCCTGGATGATGATGTTACAGTAAAAAAGCTTACTATAGATGACTTTAATAATCTTATCAGGGAAAAACCCGCAAAGATAGTTCTGATCATCCAGCAGCTTTGTGACAGGGTGAGGCGTCTTGACAATCTCTATCTTGAGGCCTGTTCCACAATTGAGGAATACAGAAAGGCTGAGGAGGACAATACTCCCAAAAGCGCCTCACTTCTTGCAAGACTGAAGAAGTTTGCAGCCGCAGCCCGCAAAAAGGCCTGATAACTATCTCTCAAGGCCGTGTATCCAGTCTGATTTTCTCATGTAGATTACGAAGATTACCGAGGATATGCTCCACGTCAGCGGATATGCGGCAAAAACCAGTTCTATGGTGTGTGATATGCTCATGGCCGTACTTATGTAGAGAACCCTGAATATGCACCAGACACCCAGCATTACGAACATTGGCACCTTTGCCTTTCCGGCTCCGCGCATTACTCCCGCTATTGAGTGGGAGACGGCAAGAAGGAAGTAGAACAGGGACTCCACGTGAATCTGTCTCACACCGTAGGCAACCACCTGCTCATCACTGTTGAACAATCCTATGAGCTGTTTTGCAAACACAAACTCCAAAAGTCCTATGGTCTCTGCAAGAAGCAGACATGTTACAATGCCGAACCTTGCTCCCTGTCTTGCTCTTTCATATTCTCCCGCGCCCAGGTTCTGGCTCACGCAAGTTGTTATTGCAGCAACAAATGCGTTAATTGGAATAAAGGCAAAGCCTTCAATCTTGGAGTAAGAACCGCAGCCGGCAACGGCGGTTGATGAGAATGTGTTGTAGTTTGACTGTACAAAGACATTTGCAATGGCAATTACGGAGTTCTGTATGCCGCTGGGAAGGCCGTAACGGATAATCTCCCTGAGCATGGGAATATCAAATCTTATGTCACGCAGGCTGACCCTGTAGACCTCATCCGTACGGACAAGGCGTATGAAGCAGAGCAGAAATGACAGGCCCTGTCCTATGGTTGTGGCCGCTGCCGCACCTCCCACGCCCCAGTGAAGTGCCTTTATGAAATAGAAGTCCAGAATTACATTCACAACGGATGATATGAGCAGGTAGACAAGCGGGTGAACGGAGTCTCCGGTGGCGTTCATTATACCCATTGTTATGTTGTACATTACGCAGAACAGAATACCGTAAGAGTATATTCTGAAATAAGTTACAGAGCCTTCCATTATGTCTGCCGGCGTGCGCATCCATCCGAGCACAACGGGTGTGAACAGCACACCAAGGGCAGCCAGTGCAAGACCTGCAACCAGGCCGAAGGCAAGATCCGTGTGGATGGCCTTTTTCATCCTTGCGTAGTCCCTTGCTCCGAAGTATTTGGATATGACCACTCCTGCACCTACGGCCAGACCGTTGAAGAAGCCTGTCATCATGAAGATCAGGCTTCCGGAAGAGGCAACGCTTGCAAGGGCCTGAGGTCCCAGTGTGTTGCCCACTATGAGCGAGTCTGCTGTGTTGTAAAGCTGCTGGAACAGGTTCCCGAGAAAGAGAGGCAGTGAGAATCTGATTATGTTCTCTCCCAGACTTCCCTGTGTGAAGTCCAGAGTGCTTGTCTTATGCATCTTTATCAGAAGCGGGGAGTGAGGGAGAGCGAGAAGTTGATTCTTGCCTTGTCCGTGTCACCGCTGTCCATTCCGGGAAGAACAATCCTGGGGAAGCCTGCTGTCACATTGAGATCCAGGAACCTGAGCAATGTCAGCTTTGCACCCAGACCTATTCCGGCCAGATGGTCCGCTCCGGTATAGCCGTAATCGGCAAAGCCGAAGACATCAAGCACCTGTGGAATTATTCCCACGTGAAGTTCTGCATTTGCCAATGCTCCGTTCTTTCCCTGTGCGGCATTCTCCTTATAACCTCTGACAGTTGCAGCACCGCCTGCCTTCAATTCCTCCGATGCGGGAAGCTTTGCAGGATCTGTAACAAGCTGGAAGCGGCCTTTCCCTTCGAAATAAATGATTGAGTTTCCGCCGAGTTTTATGGTGTAGTTTCCTTCGAACAGTGTGTAGTCTGAGGCGCTGTCATAGATGGGGAAGGCCTTTGTTACGCTGAAAGCGGCTGCAACCCGGCTTATCCCGGATTCTGACTTCATCCCGAATCCGCCCTTTGCCAGGGTGAGATCCGAATTGCTGTCTGATTTGTATGTTGCCTCAAGGTCTGCGCTGAACAGTGAGTCCTCAGTTCTGAACAGGGGCAGGGTGCCGTATGCCGATGCACATCCGGTTCTCTCTTCATCCGTGACGGCATAGGAACCTTTAACACCCAGAATAAAACTATCTGCAGGCAATGAAACAAAGACATTTCCGTGTGCGCTCAGCAGGTTCTTTGAGACAGTTATTCCCATATCCAGGTTGCTGAAACTGAAGTCCGCATTGTAGCGGTAGATTCCGTGGTTTTCAAATCCGAAGTTGTCCACACTGACAGTCAGGTTTCTTGCGTAGACCCTTTCCTCTTCAGGTTCTTCAGCAGGCGGTTCAACCTCAGGCTCTTTTTCAACAATGACCAATTCTGGTTCCGGCTCAACTGCAGGTTCTTCTTCGGCAATCACTGCTTCAGGCTCAACCGGAGGTTCCACTTCCGGTACGGATGTTTCCTCGGGAACCGTTTCAGGGATAGTTTCAATCTCAACAACAGGCTCAATAACAGGCTCTTCTTCTATCGTTATAACCTCGGGTTCAACTACCGGTTCATCAACCGGGGTAACTTCAATTTTAACTACTTCGGGCTCCGGAACTGTTTCCGGCTCCGGAATTGTTTCCGGCTCCGGAACTGTTTCCGGCTCCGGAATTATTATTACATCAACAACAGGTTCTGTTTCAGGCACCGTTTCCGGAACAGGCTTTTCTTCAATAGCCGGGATATCTTCTGTTATGACCGCTTCCGGTTCAGCAATGGGTTCGGGCTCGACAACAATCACCACTTCGGGCACAACCTCAGGTTCAACTGCCGGCGCAGGTTCGGGAGCCGGGGCCGGAACTATCGCCGGAGGGGCCGGCTGTACTGTAGCAACAGGCGCCGTTGCAGGCTCTGTTTCGGCCGTGCCCTGCTGTGCAGGTGTGCCCTTGAAGCATGAAGTCAGGGTGATGAGAATGAGTAAAATTATTGAGATGCTGATTAAAGAAAACCTGTTTTTATTCATATCAATTGAAATCCGTGGAAATACTACTTCACAACGCCCTTTTCGTAAAGTAAAACAATCCGGGTGTGTTCAAGGTAACAGTGCTATAATAAAAACATGGACTTCAAAGAAAAAAATCCGGGCTCAAACGGGGACACATCCAGAGGCAACGTGCTGAAGAGGCTGAGAAACATCACCTGTCCGTACACGGGGATAAGGATGATAAACGGCTCAATGATGAACAGGATCATTGAAAAGCTCAACGCATGCGGAAATCTGAAGGAGAAACTCTATCTGATTCAGAGATACGCCGCCTGCCTGCAACCCGTGGAGCATCGCATCTTTGACCACTTCATGTACTTTGTGGATTCAAATCCCGAAGCCGGCCTTACGGAATGCCTTTCCAGGCGATACCCCGAGCACCTGACAAAACTCAGGCTGGAGGAGTTCAAGGTCATAGACAGTGTTGATACAAAATCCTCATTTCTTTCCTCGGACACACAGCTTGCCCTGAGGAGGGTGACCGCAGAGAGCAGACTGAGGATCCTGGAAAACGGCAACGGAGGGCCGTTCTTCAAGAGAAAGGCTTTTCTGTCCGCACTTGAGAGTATTCAGCCCAAAAACCCTTATGAACAGAGAATCCTGTCCGAGATAATGAACCTGGCTCTCTTCCTGCCTACATCCGGAAGCAGCGAGAATGCCTTTGTAGTCAAGTATTCAAGAAGGGAGGAGGGGGACATACTCCGAAGGCTTCTGATAGGGTCTGTGGCAACCATAGAGCATGTGAAGCCTCACAGCACGGGCGGCAAGGACAGCATTGGAAATTTTCTGCTGGTCTCCAACAACGGCAACAAGTACCGTGAGAACATCCCGCTGTCGGTTTACATTGACAGAAACCCCGGCATACCCGAGTACTGTCAATTCCATATAGAGGAAATAATAAGCGCAATCCACAACGGTGCGCTCAAGGGAAACGAAGGCTATCCTTACAAGATAAAGAAAACCCTGTTCGAGGAGTCAGAGGGAAGGATTCTGCTGGATCTTTCAAGTTACCGTATCTCCGAAGAAAGGGCCATGCATCTTGAGTTTGAAAGCACCCGACCACGGAGGAGTGAACAATGACTTTAAGAACAATGCTTGACCTGCTGGTTGCTGTGGGAACCCTGGTTGTTGTGATTGTATTTTCACGCAAACAGTCCGTTCCCAAGGCACTTCAGTATTTCACGGTTCAGTCCAACATCTATGTATCGGCGGTAAGCCTGTTATGCGGAATATGGGCATTCTTTGCACCCGAGCCCTTGTGGCTTCTCATTCTCAAATACTCGGCCACATGCAGCGTAACCGTAACGTTTCTCACCGTTTTCCTGTATCTGGGACCGCGTTTCAGAAACTGGGGTTTTCTGCTTTCAGGGGCAAACCTCTGGATGCATCTGTTCTGCCCGCTGATTGCAATTGCAGCATTGTCCCTCAGATGTCCCGTGAAACTTCCCTTTGCCGCAACCTTTGCCGGATTTGCCCCCGTTGTCCTCTACAGCCTGCTTTACCTGTACAAGGTAATATATTCACCGGAGGGGAAGAAGTGGGATGACCTGTACGGTTTTGCAGACGGTATAAGGTGGATATGGAGCATGACGGCCATGTATACGGCAACTTATGCCGTCAGTCTTGGTATGTGGGCCCTTATGGGGTTATAATCAACAGCTATGAAAAAGAAAAACCTTGGAATTGAACACAAACTGTCAGGCAAAAAGTGTCTTGCCACAATGATAAGCTCGGCCGTGGTATTTGTATGTGTGCTCGTAGGAGTGACCATGAATCTTACCACTCTTTACGATGAGAATTTTGATCACATGGGACTCAGAACGTTCTGCATGTTCACAGTCAACTCGAACCTCCTCTGTGCCCTTGGCATGATTATGACATTCCCCTTTGCAATAGACGGAATGAGGAAAAAGAGGTTCCACCTTCCCAACTGGCTGGTGTGCTTTCTCTTTGCAGGAGTTTCCTCGGTTGCGCTGACATTCCTCATCTCCCTGTGCGTCCTTTCTCCGGTAAAAGGCTTTGTGCTCATTTTCACGGGTTCCAGGTTCTTCCTTCACGGGCTGTGCCCGGTGCTTGCCATTGTGGCCTTCTGTTTTTTCATCACAAGCCATGTAATTTCATTCAAGGAATCCCTTTATGCTCTTGTTCCGGTAATGCTCTACGCAATGGTCTACTATTTCATGGTTGAAATCCTGGGCCCGGACAACGGCGGCTGGGACGATTTCTACGGCTTCTTCACCCACATCCCCTCATGGGTATCTCTTATATCATTCATGCCCCTTACGTTCTCTATTGCCACTGCTGTCCGCCTCCTTCACAACAGAAGTGCAAGGGCCTTCAGACGCAGGGCTGACAGGCTGTATGAACTTGAATTCTCCGGTACAGACCCCCGTGACCAGATTGAGGATATTGCCCGCAACCATGTCATTTCAGATGACCATGCAATAGATATTCCTCTCTGGATTCTGGAGGTGGTTGTAAAGAACAGCGGAGGCAAACTGGATATTGATACTGCCTGCAAACTCTACCTGGATGCGGTACTGAAAAAGCTTTCATGAGAAGCATTTATCTTGTCAGGCACGGAATTCCGGACTTCCCCAACGGAATCACGGTAATCCAGGGGCGCTATACGGATCTGGACCTGAACCCCGGATGCTATCCGGATGCCCGCGGTCTCAGGTCATATTTTGCAGACAGGAATATAGATAACTGGTACTCAAGCCCTCTTAAGCGGGCCCGCCGGACCCTCGAACAATTCATGCCTTCCAATACTCAGATGATCATTCTTCAGGACGCCGCAGAGGTTTTTTTCGGCAGGTGGGAGGGCAAAAGCTGGGAAGAAAACAGGAAGAATGACCCGGAGCTCTTTGAGATGCGCAAGTCCGACAATACAGTGCTTCCTCCGGGCTCCGAGGACATGCGCGCGGCTGCAAAACGCATGCTTCATGCCCTGACACAGACTCAGGGCAACAGCGTGATTGCCACCCACTGGACTGTAATTTCCCTTGTCACCTGCCTTCTCACGGGCCACCCTTATGAAAGCTACACCTCCATCCCGCATCCGTATCTGGGTGTCACAAAGATCATTGAGGACAACGGCACCTGCACCGTTGAATTTGCAGGGCAGAAGGTCTGCGCCACCCCATTCTGTGATAAATTCATCAATCCATGAATAAAAAAACAGGGATAAGTTGTATGACTTACCCCTGTTTACACCAAAAAGGATTCGAACCTTTGACCCTCTGCTTAGAAGGCAGATGCTCT
>CAMZFA010000026.1 GCA_947305945.1 uncultured Spirochaetales bacterium
TGAGAATAATATGCAACACGGTTCCCGAGTGCTACACACTGGTGGGAATAATCCACCAGCTCTGGCCGCCCATGGAAGGCAGGTTCAAGGACTACATTGCCATGCCCAAGGCCAACAACTACCAGAGCCTGCACACCACCATAATGGCAATAAACGGAACCATCCTTGAGGTCCAGATCAGAACCTATGAGATGGACCAGATAGCCGAGTTCGGTGTTGCCTCCCACTGGGTATACAAGGCACAGAGCGGAAGTGAGAGCGACCAGAGCTGGGTCAACATGGACAGCCAGCAGCTCTCAAGGATTGTCACAAAGCTCAAGAACTGGAACTCCGAGATTGAGCAGAGTGAATCCTTCATGGATGACCTGAAGAGTGAGCTTCTCAAGGACACAATCTACGTCTTCACCCCCAAGGGACAGGCCATTGAACTTCCGCACGGGGCCACAGCCCTGGACTTTGCATACACCATTCACACTGAGGTTGGAAACCACACCGTGGCGGCAAAGGCCAACGGGTCCATCATCCCCCTGGCCCAGCCGCTTGAGAATACACAGGTCATTGAGATAATCACCCAGAAGAACGCCCACCCCAAGGTGAACTGGCTCAAATATGCCCATACCACCTCGGCCAGGAGGAAGATCAGGAACTGGCTGAACAAATACGATGAGAACCTTGTCATAGAGAAGAACATTATTGCCAACAAGAAAGAGATTGAGGAGGCAATAAAGGAGGAGCCGCAGCCGGCGGAACCTGAAATCCGTGACAGCGACATAATCCGCTCCGTATCCGACAGGTCCAGAAGCTCGGTCACCGTGGGCCGGAACAAGAACGTCATGATCTCCATTGCCCAGTGCTGCAACCCCGTCCCCGGAGACAGCATTGTGGGTTACGTCTCACGCGGCCGCGGAATCATTGTCCACCGCACGGACTGCCCCAACCTCGAGCACATGGCGGAGATTGACCAGAGAAAGATAGCCGTTGACTGGGAAACCGGCACGGAAACGGTCACAAAACGCTTTCTGGTCACAAGCAAAAGGACACAGAACCTCTTCAGCGAAATTGAGGGCGCCATCCGCAAGGAACACGGCCACCTCATCTCCGGCTCCCTTGTGGATGACGAGGCAGGCAACCTCCAGGGCACCTTCACCATGGAATGCGATCACAAAGAGGACTTCAACAAGATTGTAAAGGCCATAAGGGGCATTCCCAACGTGATAAACATCTCGCCGGCCCCCTCGGCCTGACCGATACCTTTATCTGGCTTCTTCCAAAGCCATCATCTTGGCAATTCTGTTAACATGGCGTCCTTCCGTGGAAGGTGTAGCATCAATGTATGCCTGAAGCATTTTCACAGGGTCTTCCGGGTAATCTATGCGTCCGCCGAAGGCAATGAAGTTGGCATGGTTGTGCTCCCTTGTCTTCTCCGCGGCGTAGCAGTTCTGCGGAAGGGCACATCTTATGCCGTCTATCTTGTTTGCACTTATGGAAATACCTATTCCCGTACCGCAGCAGAGAATACCGAAGTCATATCCGCCCTCAAGGTATTTTGAACAGGCAAGCCTGGCCATGTCCGGATAGTCCACGCTGTCCGTTGTCCTGGTTCCCAGCCAGTCCACGCTTATGCCGCGTTCCTCAAGATAACCGGCAAGTCTCTCAGCCAGTTCCACTGCTCCGTGGTCATTTGCCATAACTACTCTCATAGTCCCTCCAAGTACCTTTTATATAATGATCATAAAGCATAACGCTCATGAAAACACCAAGAGTTTTCTCTCTGAAGTTCCATGCAAGTCCCACGGGCATGAAACTCTCCCTTTTTCCCGTCAGCGGGGTACCTATTGTCACCGGCGTGATTCTCAGTGTGAGGTATGTGGGAAGAAACCTGCCGTTCCGAGCATGGTCTGATGCAAAAAGCCCGAGGCTCACCACGGTGTTCATTGCACTGCCGTTGTAGTAGATGTTGCGGTTTCTGTCTCCCAGCAGGCTGTACCCAACCTCAAAGCCGGCAACAGCATCCGAAAAAGGCGCCGGAACCAGAGGAGAAATCACTTCCAGGTTAAGCTCCACCCTCTTTGTCAGGCCAAGACTCACTCCGCCGAGGGCGTGAAGCCCAAGTTCCCCTTTCTCACCGGGCAGAAAGGCTCCGTGTCCTATCCTCAGTGCAATATCGGAGGAAAAAACCGCCGTTGATGCGGTAAGTATCAGCAAAACAACAATAACTTTTCTCATTTCTCACCCCGCAGCGGATCAGAACATAGCGCTGAACCTGAAGAGCCTGACTCCCCAGTTCTCAAGACCGTTTCCGTCAAAGTTCCAGAAGATGCCGAACCACTCGTAGACATAGTCCCTGTCCAGAACCCTGACCGGAGAAAACCCGACATTCCATTTTAGAGACCCGAAATCAGTGTTCATACCGCAGTATACACTGGGGCTCCAGGGACCCGGATTTGTCTGGGCAAAGGCAAACGGATTGTGCATTGTACGGAAAATCTCAAAACCCAGTCCGCAGTCAAGGCCCGACCAGCAGAGCGTGTCCTTTCCGAACTCAAGGCCCGTTTCAAGCCTGACAAACGGATTCATGACATCTGATGAAAAAGGCCTTGCAAGAAAATGAAGGCGCACATCAGAAAGAGCCGAGCTGTTTCCGCCCGCACCTAGTCCTGCCCCGCAAATGCGGTTCTTCCCGGAAGCAAAAGCCGGAGAGAAAAGTGCAAGTACAAGAAGAACAATCAGCATCTTTTTCATGGTCATCACCCCATCATCCTCTTGAGCATGTACGCAAGGTCATCAGAGAGTTTCTTCCACTGCTCCGCAGTCTGCTCATCCACATAAACGGTCCCGTCCAGAACCTCTTCGAAGTGCTGTTTCATGAAGGCGGCAAACTCAGGGCTGTCCACCAGAAGGATGGTCTCATTGGCAAGAACAAGGCTCCTGTAGTTCAGGTTGAAGGAGCCCACCATGACCCAGCGGTTGTCTATTATCATCAGCTTCTCATGAAGCAGGGTCTGCCTCTCTTCAACATCCGGTTCATAGTAAAGCTCCACCCCGTTTTCCAGAAGACGGGTTGCAGCATAGTAAGAGGCGTTGCGCAGACCTTCACGCGGCTCGTTTGTCAGAAGCATTCTGATTCCGACTCCCCTCTTTACGGCATTTTCCATGGCCTCAAATGTGTTTTCATCCTCAAGCGGCGCAAAGGGCAGAACAAGAATCTCCTCCCTTGCACTTGAAAGCACAGAGCCCAGGAACTTCACGTCCGCTCCGGATGAGGGGTCATCCTGATTTATGAAAAAGGCCCTTATGTCCTGTGCCTCACCCGCACCTTCAGCTCTGTAGGCAAAGGTGCTCTCATCCACACTTTCCCAGCTGTATGAATTCCAGAACTCAATGAACTGGGAGACAAACAGATGTGCCAGGGAGGAAGACTGCATGAGGAACATTGAGTCCCTCTGTGCCATGGACCCTTCTGAAAGGCCCAGCGTTGAGGCATGGTTTATGTTCATTCCTCCCACCGCCACATACAGACCGTCCGCAACAAGTACCTTTCTGTGGTCACGCAGAAACAGTCTTGAAGGGGTAATTGCCCTGTTGATTGAAAACGGATTGAACTCCAGCACGTGTATGCCGTGCTCCCTCAGTTTCATAAGGGGACGTACATACTCTCTGGACCTTGTCATGTCAAAGGTGCTGCTGGAGTCCATAAGAAGATAAATCTTCAGACCTTCCCCGGCTCTTCTGATCAGAAGGTCATAAAACTCCCTGTTGCTCTCACTTTCGGAGGCAAGATAGGAAGTCAGAATCACATAATCCTCCGCATTTTCCAGAATTTCCATCAGACGGAGCATCCAGGCTTTTCCGTCAAAGAAGGCCTGAGGCGCACTTATGTGAACTTCAGGAAAACCCAGAAGCGTCAGTTTCTCATCAAGGGCAAGGGAGGTATCTGTTACAAGTGCATCATCCACCAGGGCGGAGGTTGACGTACACCCCGTCATAAGACAGACGGCCAGAAAAATGAGAATGAGTTTTTTCAAGCTTTCTCTCCCGGCTCCTCAAGTTCAAAGACCATGGGCATGAGCGTGCCGAAATTGTAGTGCCTGAAAACACCGGTTTTGATTGAGATCAGATAAACCTGCATGTCGGGACCAGCAAACTCGGCCAGAAACTGTCTGCAAAGCGCACAGGGAGGTGCCGGCTCCGGGGATTCGGACACTATGGCAATGGCTTTGAATTCGGTCTTTCCCTCGGCCTCAATTGCCGCCATTGCCGCTCCGCGCTCGGCGCAGATTGTAGCACCGTATGAGGCGTTTTCAACATTGCAACCGCCGTAAATCCTGCCGTTTGAGGTAAGAACCGCCGCACCTACACGGAAGTGAGAATACGGAGCATAGGCATTTCTGATTGCACCGGAGGCCCTGTCTATCAGTTTTCCCACTATGCTGGCATCCCTGAAGTCATTGCACATCTTCTCCCAGACAGCATTGAACTCTTCAAGAGTTGAGAATGACGGGAACTCTGAAAGATCCTTGATTACGCAGTCCGCTCCTGCAAGAATCTGCGGATCTGCGGTAAAGGATGTCATGAGACCCAGACTGTGACTTCCCGCCCTTCTTGCGGCAATGTGCCCGGAAAGGGCATCTTCAATGACAAGACACTCTTCGTTGGGAAGAACAAGGCCTGCTGCGGCATAGCGGTATATGGATCCGTCCGGCTTTGTCTTTGACACCATGTCTCCGCTGACAATGAAGTCAAAATTCTCAGGCCCCAGTCCGGTGGCCTTCATGCTGCTGTTCAGTTTTGACCTGTCCGCGCTTGTTGCCAGGGCAAGCCTGAGCCCTGCCTTTCCTGCGTTTTCTATGAATTTGCGTACTCCCGGAAGAGGCTGCAAAACACCCTGGATGAGTCTGGCATAACAGTCATAAATGCCCTTCTTATCCTCTTCAAGGTCATAATCAAGGCCGAATGCCCTGCCCAGACCGTTGATACTTGTGGGCTCACCGGTTCCGGTGTACGGAAGAAGGTCTTCGTAGGTAATTTTTATATTATGGCGTTTTTCATACCAGTCGTAATAAGACTGTCTGATGAACTCCTCGGAGTCGAAAATCACCCCGTCAACGTCAAATAGTATTCCTCTGATCATAGCTTTCTCCGTCAGGAACTCTGTCTGATGAAACGGCCCTCGCCTTCCCTGCCGCTGTACACATCATTTTCAAGAATGACATTGCCCCTGAGAATGGTCATGCACACCTTTCCGCAGACATTAAAGCCCCTGTAGGGGGTGTAGAGGGCGTGGGTGTGGACGTTTGAATCCTCAAGGGTGCGCCTTGCGTTGGGATCGAACAGGGTAATGTCGGCATCCGTGCCTTCCTTCAGGCTTCCCTTCTGCGGGTAGAGGCCGAATATCTTTGCAGGGTTCACGCTGATCAGGTTCACAATATCCCTGATTGTCATCCTGTCCGGGTTCTTCTCCCTCAGCGTGTTGAGCAGGAGCACCATCTCCTCAATTCCGGGAACTCCGGGGTAAGTTCTTCTTACATCGGGATTTGCAAGTTTCTGTTCTCTTGTGAACGTGCAGTGGTCGGTTGCCACAACCTGAATCTCTCCGTTCATCAGGGCTTCCTGGAGGGCAAGGTTGTCCTCCTTTGTCCTGAGAGCCGGGGTCATGACATACAGAGGTCCGTCAGGGCCTTCCAGTTTGGACCTGTCCAGGAAAAGATATGTGGGTGTTGTCTCGGCATAGATGACCGCACCCTGTTTTCTGAGCTTTCTGATTGCCTCCATGCCGGCCTTTGAGGAGACATGGACAATGTAGAGGGGACAGCCTTCCTTCATGGCGCATGTTCCGTAGAACTCAATGGCCTCTGCCTCGGCCTCGGCGGGCCTGAGGTCCGCATGGTCACGCGGGGTGAAGGTTCCCTTCCAGTTTGAGGAAATTGCCTCGATCATGGGGTTGTATTCGCAGTGGGCCGTGACCAGCATTCCCAGACGCTTTGCGTTGCGGAACAGGTCCGAAAGCTCCTCCGGGTCATCAAGCAGATAGCCCGTTTCCCTGTAGGTTGTGAAAATCTTGAGGGTCTTGATTCCCATCTCCTTGAGTTTCTCAAGCTGTGACGGAATCTCACTGTTGTAGCCGTGACCGTAAACACCCTGATGCAGGGAGTAGTCAATGGCCATGCTCTTCATCTCATCAAGGCGGTACTTTGCGCTGTCCACCAGATTCATGCCCTTGTTGTGGTCCGCAAAATCAACAACGGTGGTCACGCCGCCGTAGGAAGCAACGGCACTGCCGGGCCCGAAGTCATCGGCGGTGACGGTACCGCGGGAAACAAGGTGGAAATGGGTGTGGGCGTCTATCAGGCCCGGAAGGACCATGAGGCCCTTTGCGTCAATGACCCGCCCCTCTCCGGACACGGAAGACGCGTCAATACAGGCCTCCACGCGTGAAATGCGGGAATTCTCGACAAGAATATCGGCCTGCCTGGTCCCGTTTTCATCTGCCAAAACGCCGTTTTTGATAAGAAGATAACCCATAAACCCTCCTTTTGAGTATAATGGCCGGGCTTCTCCCTGCCCGGCCGATATCTTCATCTCCGCCTGCGCTTATCAGCGGAGGTCGGTCATTGCAATCCAGTCCTGATCGGAATATGTCTTGTTCTCTCCGGTCATGCCCCAGATGAATGTGTAGTTGTGCGTACCCGCGCCGCTGTGGATTGACCATGCCGGGCTGATTACGGCCTGCTCATTGCGCATGACAATGGTGCGGATCTCATCCGGCTTGCCCATGAAGTGGAACACCACGTTGTCCTTGCTCATGTCGAAGTAGAAGTAGACCTCCATTCTCCTGTCATGGGTGTGAACCGGCATTGTGTTCCATACCGAACCTTCCTCAAGATGGGTAAGGCCCATGCTCAGGGCACAGGTGTCCAGGATGGACGGCTCAAAGTACTTGTTGATAACCCTCTTGTTGCTGTCTTCAAGAGTTCCGGCCTCCATGTGAACGGCCTGCTCAAGTGTGACAACCCTTGTGGGATAGCTGTGGTGTGCCGGGCAGCTGTTGTAGTAGAACTTGGCGGGATTGCTCTCACTGTCACTTTCGAACTTCAGGTCCTTTGAGCCCATGCCAATGTACAGGGCGTCCCTGTTCTCAACGGTGAAGGTCTTTCCGTCCACGGTGACGCGGCCGGCTCCGCCTATGTTGATGAGGCCCAGTTCCCTTCTCTGGAGGAAGTAATCCACGCCTATCTCCTTTGAGCACTCAATGGTCAGGGCGCGCTTTACCGGCATAATGCCTCCGGCAATCATCCTGTCCACATGGCTGTAGGTCATGGTCACTTCATCTTCCGCAAACACCTTCTCGATAAGGAAGTTCTTTCTCAGACCGTCCGTATCCATGTGTTTCACGTACTCGGAATTCACATATTCACGTACGTCCATCACCAGTTCTCCTTGTCCTTCTTCTTTGAGATCACTTCCGCTGCAACATAGACATTCTGTGCTGTTGCCTTCTGCTTTGTATCCTTTGAGGATTTCTTGCCTTTGCTTTCTTTTCTTATTTCACCTCTGCCCATAGCAGACCTCCGTACATTTTATATCAATAATATAATACTCTCCCCGTTCAGAACCGGTCAATCAGAAAGGTAATTACAGGGCAATATTGACAAGAATTAAGGCTGTTATTAACCTTGAAACATCGGAGGAAGAATGGCTAAAGAAGAAGCTATTGAGGTAGAAGGACTTGTAAAGGAAGCACTGCCCAACGTCATGTTCAGAGTTGAGCTCAGGAACGGGCACATCATCCTTGCCCATATGTCCGGAAGAATGAGACAGAATCACATCAAGATTGTCCCCGGTGACAGAGTCAAGATCGAAATGTCTCCCTATGACCTCACAAAGGGCCGCATCATCTACAGGGAAAAGTAAGGCTCAGAGTTTTTTCAGTTCTATTCCTCTCACAATCAGGAACTTTCTCAGGTCCTGAAGTTCGTACAGTTTTCCGTTGCAGCATCTGATGAAAACCTTACCGCAGTTTATGGCATCGTCCAGCGCATTGTGCGCACGGTAGTCCATGTTGAAATGCTCGGACAGATAGGTCAGTGCATGGCTGGGCAGGTTGGGCCAGATTTTCCTTGAAATCCTGAGGGAGCAGAAATAACGCATGTCGGGCTTCTCTATCCCGTAATGGGCCAGAAGGCTCCTCAGTACGCCCATGTCGAATTCAGCATTGTGGGCCACCAGAACATCATCCCCTACAAACAGCTCGATCTCAGGCCATATGTAGGCAAAGTCCGGAGCGTCCGCCACATCACGCGGGGTGATTCCGTGTATTTCAATGTTGCGCGCCCAGAAGCTGTTGTAACCTCTGGGCGGCTTGATGAGAGAATAAAACCTGTCGGTTATGTTTCCGTCACAATCGAACCTGGCCAACCCTACGCTGCAGGCACTCTGCGGGTACTGGTTGGCTGTTTCGAAGTCAATTGTGACAAAGTCCATATTATCTCAGACCTGACACTATGGAAGGCAGGTCAAAATCAATGTCATTTATAACGGAAACGGCACCAATGCAGGCCAGAATGTTGTCAGCCTGTTCACTGTCCAGAAGGTTGGCAATGGAGGTGTCTCCGCTGTTGATGAAATCCACGGCATTTTCCATTATGGAAGTCAGCATGTGGTAGGTAAGGTAGTCGGCAGCCGTGAATTGCTCACTGGTCAGAAGTCTCTCATTGACAGCATCAAATGCAGCAGCAGCCGGCAGTATGGCATTGGCAATCTTCTGTATCTTGGAAATAGATGCATCTGCAGTACTGCCGATGGATGCGGAAATACCGAATTCCGTCAGAAGGCTGTTCAACTCATCCACCATTTCCGAAGCTTCAAGGTCAAGAATATGAGAAACCAGTGTTGAAAGGCTCTTCACTGCAGAGCCCGGACTGTAAAGAGAGTTGTCTCCCAGTTCCTTGGAAAGGGCTTCGCGCAGCTTGGCATCCTGACCTTTCTGATCTATGTCATTAATGACCACGGCAAGGGCACTCATGTAGTTCTTATCATATGTGCTTCCGGTATAGTTAATATCGGTAACATCTTCGACAAGATCTGTTACAACCGTGTCCTTCACAAAATTAAGGGAATCTTCCTTGACTGAGGCATTGGCAAGGTTGATATCTGACATGCTCTGAAGGCCCTTTGCAGTTTTCAGAATGGAATCGGCATCACATGAGACTGCAAAGATGATACAGAGAGCGGCAAGTGCAATAACAAGAATCTTCTTCATTCCGGCACCTCCTTAGTTTGCGTCATAGCCCAGCTTGACGCGGACCGTGAAAGCATCGACAGGCTTTGAGCCGTAGGAATAGCCGTTCCTGACGCTGTATCCCTCTTCCCTGAAGCCGTACTTCAGCTCAATGGTGTTGCCCCAGAGGTCTACATCCGCACCTATTTCCGGATAGCCGTTCTTGAATGCGGCAGAGAGTCCCACCTGCTTGATTATGTCAATGTTGACCTTTGCCGTAAGATGTCTGAATACCTCATTGATCGGCTTGGAAAGGTCATTTGCAATGTAACCGTTAATATCCTCCAGCCTGACCGAGAAGACAGGATTGAAGAGCCTCCACTGCGGAGTGTACTCAACCTCGGTACCCAGTTTCCACGGAGTGTACAGCACATAACCGCCCGTCCCGTTCTTGAACAGAATGGCATCATTGATGTTCTGGTACTCGTGCATGTAATAGTAGCCGTTGAGGTTCTTCACCGTGGCGGAGAAGAGAAGCTTGCCGCCGAGAATGCCGTAAACAGCACCTACATCGAACGGAAAGGCAACTCCGCTTCTGGCTTCCATCTTGTCAATCTTGAAGTCATTCACAATGTCTGAGGCTGTCAGCTGCTCAACGTAGACCTTGTCTGCAACACGCACCGCAAATCCAAGATCCAGGAAGTCATCATCCTTCTCGAAAACCCTGAAGCCGTAACCGAAGGACAGTGCGGCATCAAGCATGGGAACAAAACCGGTTGAGGTAAGACTGAATCCGCTGGTTTCGTCAATCTCTTCGTTTTCATCCAACTTGGGCATTGACTTGAGTGCACCCTGTGCATCAAAACTTACGCCCCAGTTTTTGACGGCAAAACCGAATCCCAGATCAACTGTTGTAAGGTCGTTGTATCCGGAGCCCACGTTGTTCACCAGGCCGGTCAGTACGGCAAGAAGGTCCTTCTTGCTGAACTGCAGATGTGTGAACCTGCTCACGGCCTCCGCAACGGTCTTGTTTGAAAGAGCCTTTGCAAAGTTGAAAACGGAGACGGACGCGTTGGGCGCCTCGATAATGAGTTTGTTCTCCGTCAGTTCGGCAGGGTTGTAGTAGAGCTTTCTTGTCAGCGTTCCTTTCACATCGGAAAGGGTGGGGACAAATGCATTGTCCGTAACGCCGTGATAGCCCTTGTCCTCTCTTGCGCCTGCTGCAAACAGCGAAACGGCAACAAGAGACAGAAGCAGAATCATCAGTATTTTTTTCATTCTTTGTTTCCTCAGTTTTATCAAAGTCAGCCGGTTATCTCCCAATCTCCGGACAGACCGCCCTATGATAATATCTATAATACAAACATATGATAATACATCGGGTTACAAAACTCCATACTTGTTATTGCTCCGGGGTGACACTACAATTCAAGTATGAGCAACATTTACATTACAGGACACAGAAATCCGGACATGGACAGCGTTACAGCCGCTTGGTCCTATGCACAGTTCAAGAACCTGACCGACCCGGACAACACCTACATCCCGGTCCGTTGCGGTCACCTCTCGGACAGCCTCAAAAAGCAGCTTGAGTTTGTTCAGTTCGTTCCCCCGCCCTACATGAAGGACGTGTATCCCAAGGCCGGAGACGTAATGCGTCATGACACGCTGACCATTGACTACAACGCCCCCATCTATGACCTGATCAAGCTCTATGACAACACCCTCATGGGCTCCATAGTACCCGTCTTGAAGGACGGCGATTTCTACGGTCTTCTAAGCGTAGATGACATAACCTCATGGTTCCTCACGGACAACAAGGAACTCCAGCCCTCCTATGACATTCTTCTGGACAATGTAAGCAAAGTCCTTCCCGGAAAGGAAATAAAGAGAGGAAATACGGACAGCGTCAAAGTCAACATCCTGGCAGGCGCCGCCGCCTTCTATGACTTTGTGAAGATTGTCCAGGACCAGCCGGACTGCATGGTTGTCATGGGATCCAGAAAGGAGCATCTTGCACAGGCTGCCAAGATGAACATACCCGCAATCATAATCTCAGCCTCCGAGCAGACCCCCGACGTGGACTTCTCTGACTTCAACGGCTTTGTCTACCAGACCACCCTTCCCACTGCTGAAGCCATCAGGCGCCTCAGAATGGCGCCGGCCATCTATACAATCATGGGAAAGCAGGCCAAGCCCGTGCAGACCACGGACTTCTTCGATGATGTGAAGGAAGCCCTTGTGGGATCACGTTTCAGAGGTTTCCCTGTCTTCGACAAGGAGAAATGGGTTGGCTTTGTCACCAGAAGATGCTTCCTCGAAAGACCGTCCTACAATGTCATTCTGGTGGACCATAACGAGCAGGGTCAGAGCATCAGGGGTCTTGAAACGGCCACAATCCGTGAAATCATAGACCACCACAGACTTGATGCTCCCACCACAAGCACACCCATCTTCATTGATGCCGAGCCTCTGGGAAGCACCTGCACCATTGTCTATCAGAACTACCTCAGAAAGGGTCTTACACCTGATCCCATGACCGCAAAGGTCCTTCTTACCGGAGTAATCTGTGACACGCTGGTTCTCAAGTCCCCCACAACAACAGTGGTGGATGAGGTCTCGGCAAGGGAACTTGCAAAACTCTGCGGCGTTGAGGACATTATTGAATTCGGCACAAAGCTTTTCAGCTTCAGTGAATCGCTCTCGGTCAGAAACCCGGAAAAGGTCATCAATTCAGACTTCAAGATGTACAACGAGAAAGGCGTCAAGTTCGGCGTGGGACAGTGCGAAGTGCCCTTCCTCACTGACCTTGATTCCTACAGGGAAATGTACATTGCCGCAATTGAAAAGCAGAAAGCAGTCAACGGTCTGGACTGGGCCATGCTCATGGTCACAGATGTTCTGCGCGGCAACAGCGTTCTTCTCTGCAGCGCCTCGAAGTACGAGAAAAAACTCTCATACCGCGCAATTGCAGATCAGACCTACGACATGCCGCAGGTTCTTTCCAGAAAGAAACAGCTCCTTCCGGAAATCCTGCACACCATAGACTGATTTCAGTTCTCCGGCCTGGCTTTGGCCGTGAACCCGGAAAGCACAACCTTTATGACCTCCACTGCGGAGGTCATTTTTTCATCTATCTCAAAACCGCGCCCCGTCTGGTTCTCCATCAGAAGCTTCAGGCCCTTTATCTTCTCCTGAACATCCTGAACCGTTTCCGCCTTTCCGCGCCCCATCACCGACGCGTACGTGCTGCTGTATTTACACGGGTTTTCACCGCCTGAGATATCTGAAACATCACATTCCAGTTCAATACAGACATTGGGATTCTCCTTTATCAGGTCCAGTTTGTGTCCCTCTTTTGCACTGTGCAGATAGAACACAAGAATCCCGTCCGTGTACTCAAACCCGTAGTGAAGCGGTACCACATACGGAAACTCCCCGTCAAACAGCCCCAGGTGCAGGACTTTTGCTTTTTCCACAATCTCAAGTATTTTCCCAATATCTGTAACTTCCCGGTCTTTTCGTCTCATGTGTAAATATTAAGTGCAATCTCACCCCGGAGTAAATACTCCCTCTATTCGGCACATTTTTGCCCCAAAACCGGGTTTTCCAGTGTCGGCCATGTTAAAGAAACGCGGCGGATTACCGGCTTTTAAATAGGACTGAAACAAAATACAATGAAATCATGCATGAAATTATCGGTTCATCGCCCATGAGGCTTGACGGCCCGGACAAGGTCACCGGCAGGGCTGTCTACACAGCAGACATTCACATGGAGGGGACCTTGGAGGTGGCCCTTGTAAGATCCCCCGTTGCACATGCCATGCTGAAGGGAATTCAGGCGCCCGCAATTCCGGACGGGTGTTATCTGTTCACTGCAAAGGACCTTTGCGGAAACTTCATCCCGTCCATTTTCAGCGAGCAGCCGGTTCTGGCATCGGATCATATCCGTTATCAGGGCGAGGCTGTTGCAATTATCGCCGCTCCCACAAGGGAGAAGGCAGATGAGCTTGCCTCAGAGGTGAAGCTTGAGCTTGAAATTCTGAGGACCGTGGACAGCATTGAGGAGGCCGTGAAAGATGATGCGCCCCGTCTTTTTGAGAACGGAAATGTCTGCTCCGTGTTTCACTCCGACAAGGGCGATGTGGAAGGGGCGTTGAAGCAGAGCGCGCTGGTGCTGGAAGGGTCTTTCGAGACCCCCGTGCAGATTCACGGATTCATGGAACCCGAGGCGGCTTTCTGCTGTTTGGATGAAAAGGGCAGGCTTGCAATTGTCTCAGCCACCCAGAACGCGTACTCGGATCTGTACACTGCCGCCGTTGCAACCGGAAGGCAGAATGAGGAAATCACATCCCGCGCCGCAACCGTGGGCGGGGGCTTCGGGGGCAAGGACGGGAACACCGCACAGGTCTATGCGGCGGTTGTGACCCACCTGACCGGAAAACCTGCTAGATATGTATACACAAGAGAGGAGAACATCCGCTGGGGCATGAAGCGCCACAGGTCCCTGACCCATGCCAGGGTGGGCTTCTCCGAGGACGGCCATATTCTGGCGGCGGACTGCAGCATGCTTCTGGATACCGGGGCCTATGCCCTTCTGGGACCGTCCGTTCTGGGGCTGGGACTTGAGCATTTCACGGGTGCGTACTTTGTGCCGAATGTGCGGCTTGACGGCTCGCTCTTGTACACAAACCATGCTCCGGCATCGGCAATGAGGGGATTCGGTGCTCCACAGGCTGCCCTTGCTTTTGAAAGCATTCTCAACAGGGCGGCAAAGAAGCTCGGAATCAATCCTCTTGAAATCAGAAGAATAAATGCCATCCACAAGGGTCAGGAAGGTCCCATGGGAGGGGTGAACGAACACGAGACAGGGCTTGAGGAGGCGCTGGAGAAGTTCAGCCGGAGTGATTTCTATAGAGAGATGTCGGAGAATCCGGAAAAAGGCTGCGGCTACGGAATTGCCGTGGGCATGATGTCCAGCGGACTGGGAAAGCACATCCCGGACACCTGCTATGTGACAATTGACAGGACAGACTCAGGTTTCACCGTCAGTACTTCCCTTGTTGACATAGGCCAGGGAAGCCAGACGGTCCTTGCACAGATTGCCGCAAAGGCACTCGGCGTGGCTGTAGACAAAATTGACATGCGGATGGGCCGGACCGACGGCAACCCGGACAGCGGGTCCACCGCCGCAAGCCGGTCCACGTTCATATGCGGAAACGCAATCATCAAAGCCGCATCGGAGATTCTGGGCGGGGCTGTTCATGCACAGGCCGCTTACGCATTCCCCGAGGCTTCGGGCGAGGCACGGCACACATACTTTGCATTCATGGTCCAGGGTGCCAAGGTGAAGGTTGACCCTGTTACCGGCAAGGTGGACGTGCTTTGGATGCACAGCACCACCGACACGGGCCGCGTCATCAACCCCACCCTGTTCAACGGCCAGGTTTTCGGAGGTGTGGCCATGAGCCTTGGAATGACGCTTTCCGAGCAGGTAAGGTACAAAGACGGCATAAGCATGGAAAACAGCCTGGCCAACTACATCCTGCCTACTGCAATGGATGTGCCGCTTCTTACGAGCGATTTCATCGACAAGCCGGAGCCCAGCGGCCCATACGGGGCCAAAGGTATGGCGGAACTTCCGACCGTGGCTGTGGCACCGGCTGTTACTGCTGCAGTGTCGGATGCTGTGAAAGGCCTTGAAATCAACAGGGTCCCGATTGACAGGATGGAAATCCTCCGCGCAGGAGGCAAAGCATGAGATACAGACTACATATACCCACAACACTCGACCAGGCCCTGGAGCTGAAAAGAAGCACAGGCGGAACCTATCTGGCTGCCGGAACGGTGATTCTTGTAAACCACAGCCACGCAGAAGACCTTATCAGTCTTGAGAAGATACCGGGGCTGAAGAGCATTGAGGACAGCGGAGAAGCAATCACAATCGGAGCTCTTGTCACATTCGATGAGATTGAAAAGTGCCGGTGCATCATGGACAAGCTTCCGTCCCTTCATCAGGCGGCATGCCTGACTGCAGGTCCGCAGATCCGTCACCGTGCAACAATCGGGGGCAACATAGGGTGCTTCTCACCGGCTTCGGATGCGGTGACAGCCCTTGTTGCACTGGATGCACAGGTTGAACTCTATGACGGCTCATATCACAGGATGCCGGTGGAAGGACTGCGGGAGCTGAAGGACGGTTCCATTATAACTTCCGTCATAGTTCCCACACGTTTCTGTTTCTCCGCCTTTGAGAAGGTTGGAAAGCGCAATGCAATGTCTGTTTCCGTCCTGAACATGGCACTTGCCGGAGACGGAAAGCTCTTCAGACTTGCCGCAGGATGCACAGCGCCGCATGTATTATTCTGCAGCAGGACTTCGGCCCTTCTTTCAACGGATGCTGTAGATATGGAAAAGGCAAAGGACGCTCTGGTCTCCGAGATCAGGCCCATTGATGACAGGTGGGGAACCGTGGAATACAGAAAGGCGGTATCCCGCAATCTTCTTGAAAAACTTGTTTCGGAGGCCGGACTATGAAGAAAATCAGATGTGTTGTAAACGGAAACCGGATTGAGCGCTCCGTTGCGGATGACATGAGCCTCCTGCATTTTCTGAGGGACGAACTGCTGCTGACAGGAACCAAGGAGGGCTGCGGCGAAGGTGACTGCGGAGCCTGTACTGTCATAGTTGACGGGAAGAGCATAAACAGTTGTCTCTTCCCTGCCCCTCTTGCCGACGGGTGCGAGATTCTGACCATTGAAGGTCTTGAGCAGAACGGAGAGATGTCTGCAATTCAGAAGTCTTTCATCAGCCACGGCGCAGTCCAGTGCGGATTCTGCAGTCCCGGCATGATAATGTCTGCCTATTGTCTTCTTAAGGAGAATCCCAACCCCACCGAAGAGGAGATCCGCAGGGCTTTGAGCGGAAATCTGTGCCGCTGCACGGGCTACCAGCAGATTGTTGATGCTATAAGGGATTTGTAAAGAGAAGGTTCATGTTGAAAACCTGAATGCAAAACATGTGCAGAGCCAACGCCTGCACAGGTTGTTGCACAGGTTTCCAACAATCACTGAGAAAACACAGAGCGATTGTGCACAAGTTGTGTCATAACCTGTGCATTTGCAAGACGGAAAGGCGGGCCGGAGAGCAATAATACTCTCAGGGCCTGCGCCTTGGAGGCGGAAAGCAAATGCATCAGGGTATGCATCAGCTTATGCACATGAGCGCAGTG
>CAMZFA010000027.1 GCA_947305945.1 uncultured Spirochaetales bacterium
TGTTCCTGATGTTCCTGTTGTTCCTGGTGAGTTTGGTGTGCCTGTTGTTCCTGTTGTTCATCCAGCCCGCACCACTTAATCCACTTGTTCCACTTGATCCAACCGACACACATGAGTTATTTAATCCAACTGATCTATCCTACACAGCCAGCTCATGTGCATTTCATGTGAGGCTTGGCGGGGCAAGGCGAGGCATAGACAGGATAAGCGAGGCATAGACAGGATAAGCGGGGCAAAGACAGGATAAGCGAGGCAAAGACAGGATAAGCGGGGCAAATACAGGCACGGCGGGGCAAAGCGAGGCAAAGACAGGATAAGCGGGGCAAAGACAGGATAAGCGAGGGTAAACGAGGCTGGGAGAGGTTAAATCCTTTGTTGAAACCCGGCGGGGAGGGGGTTAAGTCAATAGTGGGGAGGTTTGCGGTTGGGGCGGGCCTCAGTGTCCATTTCCTCGAGCTTGCCCTTGAGGTATTCGTTCTGGCGTTCGAGACGCATGACCTGGTGCTGGAGGTCTGTGACTATTTCATTAAGCTGGCGGAGCTGGTCCTGCATGTAGGAGATATCCGTCTCAATCTTTTCTTCAAAATCCATAGTGAAATTGTTTCAAATCAAGCAATAAAGGTCAAGTAACGTCAATTTCTTAAATTGTTTTGCAACAAACTTGCAACAAAATGAAAGCCATTTTATAATTGAAAACACAAAAAAGAGGAAAAAAACAGTGAAAGGCGACAGAGTTGCACAGCTTGAACTAATTCTCATGTCCCATCCGGAGGGACTGAGAAAGTCCGACATAGCAAGAAGGATGGGAGTGCACCGCTCAACGGTGGGGCGCTACATAGAGGAACTCATGCAGTACACCGAGGCGGAGATTTACGAGGAGAACGGCCTTGTGAAGATCAAGGTACCGCAGGACAGCGAGCAGCTGGAGCTGAGCGTGTATGAGAGCCTTGCCATAAATCTGGGGGCAGAGCTGCTGCTGACAAAATCACAGTTCAGAAACCCGCACCTTTCCTCGGGATTGAGGAAGATTGCAAAGAACATGCTGCGTTACGCGCCTTCGGTTGCGGGAAACATAAACTCACTGGCTGAGGAAATAGACAGCCAGATGAAGGAACGCAACGAATACGGGAAGGCCAACTCCACGCTGGAGGTTCTCATAGATGCCTGGACAAGCGGAAGAATGGTCAGGATCATCCATACCCAGAACAATGCCGAGGAGGAGGCGGAGCTTGCCCCTTACTTCATAGGTTTTGTGGAAGGGGAGACCGGCCGCAACCCCATAACCGTGACCGGAAGACTCAGGCATACAACCGAGATAGTGACAATTGAGATTGTCAATATCCAGAAGGTTGAGATTCTGGATGCAACGTATACAATACCGGACAACCTGAAGGCCTTTGCAAAGAAGAGTCCGAACAATTCCGTAAATGAAGTCATAGACACCATACCGGTGGTGCTGAAGGTGACGGAGAAGAGTGCGCTCAACAGTTTCAGCCGCCTTGCCCACGGAGAGATAAAGACGGAGAAAACCGCAGACGGAAGCTATATCTGCAGCTTTGAGGCGGAAAACTCCATAGAACTCATGCTGGGAATAATACAGGGCTTTGACTCTGTGGAGATACTGGCACCGGAGAAGTACAGAAACAGGTTCATAGAAAGGCTTGAGAAAATTCTTGCACTCTATAAGTAGTATTCATGGCCTTATAGGAACTTTTTGTTTATACTTGTCCTATGGCCGAATTTGTACACCTTCACAACCATACCGATTACTCTCTGCTTGACGGCGCAGGAAGCATAAAGAAATACATAAAAAGAACCAAAGAGCTGGGCATGACAAGCCTTGCCATAACCGATCACGGAAACATGTTCGGTGCCATAGAGTTCTACAGTCAGTGCCGCAAGGCGGGCATAAAGCCCATAATCGGCTGTGAGTTCTACATTGCCCCCACGGGAAGGGAGATAAAGGACTCCAACAACAAGTACTACCACCTCATCCTGCTGGCAATGACGGACAGGGGTTATCACAACCTCATGGAGCTGAACACCATAGCCTGGACCGAAGGTTACTACTACAAGCCCAGAATCGACGAGCAGAGCCTGTTCGAACACTCGGAGGGCCTCATCTGTCTCAGCGCCTGTCTTGCAGGAGAAATCCCGCAGAAACTGCTCAGCGCCTATCCCGAGGAAGCATATGAAACGGCAAAAAAATACAAAGAGCAGTTTCCGGGAAGGTACTTCATAGAGCTTCAGAGACACGGCCTTGAGGAAGAACAGAAGGTGCTTCCGCGCCTTGTGAAACTTGCACGGGACCTTGATCTGCCGCTTGTTGCAACAAACGACATTCACTATGTGGATAAGAGCGACTCCAACGCCCATGACATACTGCTGTGCATAGGAACCGGCAGGAAGAAGAGTGACGAGAACAGGCTGCGCTACGAGCCCGAGCAGTTCTACATGAGGACTCCCGAGGAGATGGAAAAACTCTTTGAGGACTATCCCGAGGCAATTGAGAACACCGTGAAGATTGCCCGGATGTGCGCGGACTTTGAGATAAAGTTCCCCGGTCCCCAGCTGCCTGAAGTTGATGTGCCTGCACCCTATGCAAATACCGGCGAGTACATAACATCTCTTGCCTGGCAGGGCCTTGAGCGCCGCTACCCGGGCTACAAGGAAGATGAGAAGCAGCGCAAGGTGCTGGAAAAGCGCCTTAACTACGAGCTGGGCGTCATAATCAAAATGGGCTTTGACTCATACTTCCTCATAGTGCGTGACTACATCTACTGGGCCAAGACCCACAACATCCCCGTAGGCGCGGGAAGAGGCAGCGGCGCGGGAAGCCTTGTGGCCTACTGCATAGACATAACCAACGTGGACCCCATCTCCCACGACCTGCTCTTCGAGCGATTCCTCAACCCTGACCGTATCAGCCTGCCGGACTTTGACATAGACTTCTGCTACGAAGGAAGACAGGATGTAATTAACTACGTTACCGACAAATACGGAAAGGACAGGGTGGGGCAGATAGCAACATTCGGAACACTGAAAGCCAAGGCCGTAGTGAAGGATGTGGCCCGTGTTCTGGACATTCCCTTTGACGAGTCCAACACCCTTACCAAGTACATAGACGACGTTCTTCCTGACGATGCCAAAAAGCAGGGCTACTCCTCGCTTTTACAGTACTCATTGGACACAAAGCCCGAACTGGCGCAGTTCCGCTCCCGTGGAGGAGTGTATGAGGAACTGTTTGACGTAAGCCTGAGGCTTGAGAACCTTTCAAGACACGTAAGTACCCATGCCTGCGGAGTTGTTATAGGCAGAACACCGCTGAAGAACTACGTTCCGCTGTACATGGACCCCAGGACAGGCAGCATCTCCACCCAGTACACCATGACGGTACTGGAGGACTGCGGCCTTGTGAAGATGGACTTTCTGGGACTCAAGACCCTTACGCTGCTGAGAAACACGGTAAGGCTTGTAAGGCGCCGTCTTCCGGACTTTGACCTTGAGAAAGTGCCCATGGATGACCCTGAGACCTACAGGATGATGTCCAACGGAGACAGCACAATGGTCTTCCAGTTTGAAAGTCCGGGCATGCAGGAGAACCTGAGGAAACTTGAGCCCACAAGGTTTGAGGAGCTGGACGCAATGACCAGTCTGTACAGACCCGGTCCCATGCAGTTCATCCCGCAGTACATTGACTCAAAGCAGGGAAGAACGGCAATTGTCTATCCCGATGAGAGTTTGAAAGACCTTCTTGCCCCCACGTACGGCGTTATTGTCTACCAGGAGCAGGTCATGAAGGTTGCCCAGATCATAGCGGGCTTCACCCTGAGTGAGGCGGATACGCTCAGAAAGATCATGGGTAAGAAGAAAAAGGAGATGCTTCCCGAGCAGGAGAAGAAATTCATAGCCGGCGCGGTGAAGAACGGTCACACAGAGCAGCATGCAAAGGAGATTTTCGACATGCTGGCCCCGTTTGCCGGTTACGGCTTCAACAAGAGCCACAGTGTGTGCTACACCGTCCTCTCCTTCAGAACCGCCTACATGAAGTGCCACTTCCCGGCAGAGTTCTACGCCGCAAACCTCACCAATGAGATTTCCAGCGGAGACAAGTTCAAGGAATACCTGGATTACGTGAAGGGTAAGGGGATAAAGATCCTGCCCCCGGACATCAACAATTCAGAGATGTTCTTCAACGTTGTTGACGGCAACATAGTCTACGGCCTTGCCGGAATCAAGGGCGTGGGAGAGGCCACCGTAAGGTCAATCCTGGATGAGAGAAACGCAAACGGCCCCTTCACGGATTTCATGGATTTTGTCAGAAGATCGGACTCAAGGGTCCTCAACGGCCTCTCGATGGAAGGTCTTATCAACAGCGGCACGTTCGACTGCTTCGGTTACAACAGACCCACGCTTCTGTCCAACTACGAGGAGGCCATAAGGAGCGTCAGGGAGGACAAGGAAGCAAAGAGCTTCGGGCAGAACATGCTGTTCGGTGCCGATGATGAGGGCATGACCAGTTTTGAAATGAAGGTTGTCTCGGACTATGACCTGATGCAGAAACTGGAGATTGAGAAGAACTACATTGGCTTCTACCTCTCCGGCCACCCGCTTGATACTTACAAGGACATATGGAAGAACTGCGTCAGGCTGAACATAGGAAAGCCTGAAAGATTCACCGTGGGCAACAAGTTCAACGTCATGGGTCTGGTCACTGATGTAAAGAGCATAATCACCAAGAGCGGTACCAAGATGGGCCACGTGATGATAGAGGACTACAACGGAAAGCTTGATGTGACGGTGTTCCCCACCCAGTGGTCTTTGTGTGAAAGCGTTGTCCAGAAGGGCCGCATCATGGCCTTCAGGGGCTCCTTCAAGGAGTACAACGGAAATGCAAGTTTCTCCGCGGACCTGGTTGTGGCGGACATGTCACAGCTCAGACCCCTTACTCCGCGCAAGGTCATAATAGAGATGGACGGAGAGAGGGGAAACAGGCAGACGGTTGTGGAGCTGAAGAAACTGTGTTCAAAGTATCGCGGCGCAGCTGCAGTGGAGTTTGTCATCTACGCAGGCAAGGAAGAGGACGGAAGCTACCGCAAGCCGGCACGGTGCATTGCGGCCGACCAGTCCTTCTCCCTGAACGCAACGGAGGACATGGAGCGGGAAATCAGGGCCCTTGAGGGCGTGCTTGACGTTTATTCGGAGTGAGAAATGAAAGCTGTTTTCAAACTGTGTGAGGTTCTGGCCTCATTGCTGTCAGTCTACTCATCCCTCATCTGGATAAGGCTTGTCCTTTCCTGGGTCCGCAATCCGCAGATTCAGAGCGGCAGTCTGTACAGGGTGCTGTGTTCTCTCACCGACCCCTGGCTCAACATTTTCAGGGGCCGCAGTTTCAATTCCGGCCGTGTGGACTGGTCTCCTCTTGTGGCACTTATGTGCCTGAACATAGTCAGGAGCATTCTCAACATGGTGGCCGTGAATTCCAAGTTCACGCTCTGGCTGGTAATTGCCGTGGTTCTGCAGAACCTGTGGTTCTACATTTTCAGATATACCTTGCTCATACTGCTGATAATGCTCATTGCAAGGGCCTTCATTGCCTCTTCCGGCAGCCCCACGGCACAGATGTGGCTGGACGGCATTGACCGCACCCTCAACAGCCCGGTTTCAGTGGTGTTCAGGCTTTTCTATTCGGACCGCAATCCCTCCGACCAGAAGCTTGTCATTTCATCCATCATCTTCTACGGCCTGATTTTCCTGGGTCTCAAATACGGCATACAGGCTCTGGTTGCTTTTCTGGTGGCTCTGTGACAGACAGTGAACTGAAAGCCGTTTCAATCAGAGAACTCACGGGTGTAGGACCCAAGGCCCAGACAGCCTATGCCGCTCTGGGCATTGAGAACATACATGACCTCATCCTGTTCAGACCCAGGGGGTACGAGGACCGTACCCACAGGGTCTGCATAGGAAACCAGATTTCATCCGGCCTCAAGACAAACACAATTGTCAGGGTTCTGAGAAAGAGCCTTTTCGGCAAAGGGCTCAAGAGTGTGAAAGCCGTGGTACAGGACACTGAGAACAACGTGCGCGGAGAGCTTCTGGGTTTCAACCGCCTGTTTCTTGATCACGTGCTTCATGAGGGTGAGTACTACCGCCTGTTTGCCGACCAGATGCCCTACAGGGGCACAGGCCCGTACCAGTTCTCACAGTTCGACATTGCCCCGGTGAGGGAAGAGGACCTTGTTGCTCCTGACTTTGTGGTAAACGGAGGCCTTCTTCCTGTTTATTCTCTCAGCGGCACCCTGACCCAGACTGCAGTCAGAAGGGACATCAGAAACGCCCTGAACCGTATAAAGTGCATTGAAAATGACCTTCCGGACAGCCTTTATGCAAAGTACAGGCTCATTGACAGGGACAGTGCCATAAGGAAGATCCACTGCCCGGACAGTGAGAATGACATAAGACAGGCTCTGAGGACACTCGGCTTTTCCGAGGTGTTCTACATGCAGATGCTCTCCCTGCGCAGGACGGACAGCAGCATGCGTCGCGCGGTCCCCAAGAAGATATACAGGGCGGAGCAGGATTTCATTGACAGTCTTCCCTTCAAGCTTACTGCAGACCAGATCAGTGTTCTGGATGAGATAAGGGAGGACATGAGTCACAGTCAGCCCATGAACAGGTTGCTCCAGGGTGATGTAGGAGCCGGAAAGACCCTTGTTGCCTGGATAAGTGCCCTCCATGCAATCCAGGAGCACCGTCAGGTTGCCTTCATGGCACCTACGGAGCTTCTTGCCCGCCAGCATGCACAGGGTGCTGCAAAACTGCTTCAGAACAGCGGGGTGAACGTGGCCTACCTTGACGGTCAGGTTCACGGCAAGAGCCGAAAGCTGCTTCTTACTGCCCTGAAAAACGGAGACATTGACCTTATCATAGGAACCCACGCCCTGTTCTCAAAGGATGTAGAGTATGCAGACCTTGGCTATGTGATTATTGACGAACAGCACCGCTTCGGCGTTGAGCAGAGAAGGGCGCTTTCGGACAAGGGAACCAATCCGGACATTCTCCTCATGACGGCAACCCCCATCCCCAGAACTCTGGCTCTGACAATCTACGGGAACCTCAATGTTTCCACCATAAAGACCATGCCGGCCGGAAGACTTCCTATTAAAACCTTCAGGGTGGGCCCTGAGCGCATGGAGGAGATGTACAAGGCCGTGGGAGAGGAGCTGGGTCGCGGCCATCAGGTCTACTTTGTCTACCCGCGCATCGAAGAGGATGAAACGGGAGAACTGCGTTCGGTTGAGCAGATGTTCGGAGAGCTTTCAAAGCGGTACTCCGGTTACAGGGGCGCCATGATCCACAGCCGCCTGGAAGATGACCTGAAGATAGAGATTCTCAATGACTTTGCCGCGGGAAAGATACGTTTTCTTGTTGCAACAAGTGTTGTCGAGGTTGGAATTGACGTTCCCAATGCAACTGTCATGGTGATTGACCATGCGGATCTTTTCGGTCTGTCCGCCCTTCATCAGCTGAGAGGCCGTGTGGGAAGAAGTACGCTGCAATCCTGGTGTTTCCTGGTCCACGGTGAGGACTCCACTGAAGATGCTGCAAAGAGGCTTTCCGTCCTCAAGCAGACCAATGACGGTTTTGTGATTGCCGAGCAGGATCTGAAGATCCGCGGCCCGGGAGAAATGTCCGGCCTGAGGCAGAGCGGCTTTACAAATCTCAGGTTTGCCGCACTGGACGAGGAGAAGGACCTTGAGATGATCAGATGTGCAAGGGAAGAGGTCAAAGCCATACTTGCAGAAGATCCCGGGCTGATTAAAATGGAGAATGCGGTAATAAGAAAATGCTTACAATGAGAATAACGGGCGGCAGATATTGCGGCCGCAAAGTGATAATCCCGGAGGGAAACCTTGAAATCAGACCTGCAATGGACAGGATGAGGGAGTCCCTCTTTTCAATAATAGGGCCCATGGAGGGCATTTCCTTCTGCGACCTTTTCTCCGGAAGCGGTTGTGTGGGCCTTGAGGCTGCATCCCGCGGGGCCTCCCTTGTGCACCTTGTTGAACTGGACAGGGCCAAGAGGGAGATTATGGAGAAAAACATATCCTGGGCGCAGGATGACTGTGAGATCAAAATCTTCTTCTCCAATGTCCTCAAGTACATTCCCCAGTGCAAGACCGTTTATGACATTGTCTACGCAGACCCGCCTTTCCCCATGAGCGGAAAGCCCAACATCCTTGAACTTGTTCAGAGAAGGGGAATGGTTATCCCTCAGGGACAGTTCATAGTCCATATTCCCGCTGCAGAGGAAGGCCAGTGGCCGTCTTCATACAGGGACCTTGTGCTTACGGACACCCGCAAGTACGGAAGGAACATGATAAAGTTCTATACAAGGGAGCCCTGAGCAATCTCGTACATCACGTAGTAGAAAAGTCTTCTTGCCCTTTCCTTCTGGATGGGCGTGATTAAGGGGCAGAATTCCCTGAGTTTGTCCTCAAGCAGTTTTCCCATGTCGCTGATCTGCTGCGGGTTGGCCGGGAAGCTCAGTGCCGAGATCTGGTTTGAGAAATCCAGGTTCTGGAAGAAGCCGTCCTTGGGGAAGACCAGACAGAGGTTGGCGTGGGAGATTCCGTTCTGGACCGGGGTGTACTCAAGTCCGAAGAACACTGTGCTGTCGGTTTCCCTCATGGGGTTGCCCAAAACCCTGAAGATCTGGACATTGCTGGATTTTGCGGGGATTCTGACCTTTGTCAGAATGCCTTTGTTCTCATACAGGAACACGCCCTCCGGGCTGTAGAGTTTGTTCACCGGAATCCACATCTGGGAGCTTGAGACCTTTTTGCCGTTGAGGCCGCGCTTGGAGATGAGCCTTATCTCCACCTGGGCTCCTATGGTTGAAAGAATACAGCTGAGGAAGAACCTTGTGTCCGGGGTGCACAGGGCACCGCCCACCGTGGCCTGGGATCTGATCATGGATGAGCCTATTGAGACAATGGCGTTGAATGCCGACTTGCTTATGAGATATGAACCGGAGTTCAGAAGCTGCTCAATGGTCACACAGGCGCCTGCTTCAAGATACCGGTCGGTCTGTGAGACCTTTGTGAGTTCGGGAATCTGCGAGATGGAGATAATGTCATCGCCGCTGCCGTCTGTATAGAACAGCGGCCTGGACATGAGGTAGGTTCCGCCGGCAAAGATGCGCAGGGCGGGGTTCTTGCCCTTTTCCGCTATGAGGTCTGCAAGGGATTTGGGGACGTGGATGGCCGGGGCCTTGATGTTATCTGCCACTTCGCTGCCTCCTGTAGGTGTAGGCAAGTTCAACCACCTTGGCCAGGTCCTCTATGTCCGTGCATTTGCATACGTTGATGCCCATTTCACGTTCCAGATATTCCCTGCTGTATATTGAGTAGCTTACCTTGCTCTCTCCCTCCCTGTTTATCATGGTGGAGGCCCTTGTCTGGTCGTATCTGTTCAGAAGGCCTCCGATCAGGATTGTCTTGGACGCGTAGCACATGGAGCACGGTTTGACGCCCAGCTCCGCATAGGCGCGCTCGATATCATGGCAGAACCTTGTCTTGCGGAAGCCCGCGTAGGTGAGGATTGCCGCTCCGTTGACCCTGAAGGCGGGAATCAGGCAGGAAAGCCTTGCCGCGCCGTTGATCAGGACAATGCAGTTTCCGCATCTGGCGTCCCTGCAGCCGTGGTTCTTGATAAAGCTGTCCGACTGCTCCTCCAGAATCCGTTTGAGGGGTTTGTTCGCATTCACTATCATGCTGGTCTGTGTGCCGTCAATGGTGCAGTTCAGTTTCATTTGGAATCCGTCCTTTCGGTTCTGGTAGCCCGCTCAATATCATCAACCGTCACGGGAAGCTCCGTAACGGTGCAACCCATGGCCTGACCCAGGGCCTGGCATGCTGCCGAGATTGCAAGTGCTCTTATCAGCGATGTCACCGAGCCCGTCTTCAACTCCGGATTGACGATAGTCATTATGTTTATCTCAAAGTAACTGTCCGAGCAGGGGAAGTATTTTCTGACCACTCTTGTCAGTTCCTGTTTTGCCTTGTTCTCAAGCCTTGCAAGATCAAAGACCTTGCCCACAAAGAGCCTTATGCAGGCCTTTCTGATGACCGGCTTGAACAGAAGCGGGTCCACCTCCAGCTCCAGTGAGACGGCGCCGCAGGTGTGTGATGAGAACAGGATGTTCTTGTCGGTCTCATCAAAGACCAGTTTCTCGGTTATGGGCAGAGGAGTGTCGTTCCTCTTCTTGAACAGGATGTTCTTGCATGCCCTTTCCACCGCGTTGGGGAAGAAGCAGATTGTCCTTGAGAGGGTGTAGGGTCCCAGGTCGTTCTCCTTCTCCTCGTTGATGTTGTCAAAGACAATGTCGTCCGGGGATACTCCAAGAATGTCGGTGACAATGCCCTTCACAATCTCAACCATTGCCTTCTTGTAGGCAAGGCCTCCGGATATGACAACCTTTCCGTTTTCATCAAGCGTAAGGTCCGCACTGAAACCGAAAATCTCTCCGCTCTTGTTGCTGAATCCCTGAATGCCCTCTCCGGCGGCAAGTCCTATGCCTCTGGAGTATGTGAACATGGGTGTGATGATTGCGCTGCGGATGTCTTTCTGCGAGAAGGCGGCATAGAGCCTTGGGAAGGATGCTGCCTCCGAGCAATCCTTGATAACCTGTGCGTGCATTTCCCTGCAGTCAGACTGCCTGACGGAGGGAATCTCAAAGCCGCAGTGTTCCTCCTTCCAGACTGCGGGGTTTGCAGTAAGACCGGCAAGGTGGGAGTAGTGGCTTTCAACAGCGGCAAGAGACATGGAATAACCCAGGTCTCCGAAGAAGACCCCCGGGGCTCTTGAGCTTGAATAAAGGTCTATTGTCACTTCCTGGGCATCTATCTTGTAGAGCGGAACACAGCCTGCAACCACGCTGCGGGCATATTCTGCCGTGTAGTGGGGGAAGGCTCCCAGGTCCACATCCACATGGGTCTTCTGGAAAACGGGAACACCTTCATTGTTTACTCCGGTGGAAATCTCAAAGTCCATCTCCGGCTGTATGCCCTGCATGGCAACATTGAACTCAATGAGTTTACCTGAGATGATTGCGGCCTGAGCCGCAACAACCGCGGCAAATGAGGGCCAGAACAGAAGCTGGTCATCAGGGGAGTGGACGCGGTTCTCATGGATGATCACGTCCTCTTCCTTCATTCCCGTTGAGAGGGCTATGCTTTTTCTCACATGGGCCGGCCACTGTGAGGAAATCTTGATATGAAGTTTTCCCTCATGGACCTTGGCAAGTATTCTCTGCTCGGCAAGAAGCGGCATTTCAAAACTGTTCACGTGAAAATGAGAGGAGATGACGGTAAGTCCGTCATTGGTTTCCGGCATTTTCCCGTTTGTCCAGGTGGCCGAGTTCTCCTTCCTCTTTCCCGTGTCCCCGTCTCCGTCCGTGTAGACAATGTTTATCTTGGAGCAGAAGGAGGAAAGAGAGTCCCTGTCCTGTGCAAAGACGGCAAGAACGGCCTGTCTTCTGTAGGCTATTGTCTCTCCCGAGAGCACCGGAATATCAACCTTTCCCACCCGGATCCAGTTGTTTTTCAGGTCGGCTCCGGACAGAACCAGAACGTTGTCCACATTGGGCATTGAGATGTCAGATATAACGGCACCCACTCTTTCGGCGTGGATCAGTCTGCCGACCAGGTGCTTGTATTGGATATTGAAGATTTCCGAAACATCAACCATGAAATCAAATATAGCACAACAGAAGAAGCTTTTGTAGAAGCATATTTGACTTATACACATGTATTAAGTATTATATTAGTACCATGAGAAAAAAACACACCCTGAGAATAGGCGTAGACGTAGATGATGTCCTGTATCTGTGCAACCAGCACGCAATTGACCTCCTTTCCCGTGAAAGGGACCTTGAGGGTCTGGATATCCATGACATAAGCGGATGGGGTGCCGGAAGCACGGCAAGCGTTCTGGACGAGCGTCTTGCATACTTTTCCAGTCCTGACTTCGTCAAAAGCCAGCCGGTCATCCCCGGTGCACAGGACTTCATCAGAAAACTCTCCGAAAAGGGTGAGGTTTTCTTTGTCACCGCAGTTGGAAGCGCCTGCATGGCAGAGCGCGCCCGCCGCCTTCTCAAGGATTTTCCGGAGGTGCCGGAGCGCAACATAATCATAGGGTCCAGAAAGGACCTGGTCTCCCTGGACATCCTGCTGGATGACGGGGCGCACAATATTCTGGGTTCCTGTGCCAAATATCCCGTGCTTTTCAGAAGACCGTGGAACAACAACATGACGGGCCTTCTTGCCGTGAACGGCTATGATGATTTCCTGCGTCTTGTGGACCAGATCAGGGGTAACGGAACCGAGGACATTCCTTCATTGGAAAACGGCGGTGTGGTGTGCCTTGTGGGGCCCACAGGTTCGGGAAAAAGAGGTCTTGCCTCCCTGCTTACATCACAGCACGGTTTCGCAAGACCTGTCACCACCACAACACGCGCCATGAGGGGCGGAGAGGAAGGTCTGTACAACTTCATTCCCAAAAAGGAGTTCGAGAAGGCCCAGGACAGAGGGGAATTTCTGGAATTCACCGTCTACGGCGGCAACTACTACGGATGCAGGGCTCAGGATGTTTCCTGCATAATTGAAAAAGGCTCTGTTGCCGTCATGCCCATAGACATCTGCGGTGCAATTGCCGTGAAGAACGCATTCCCCGGAAGGTGCGTCATAGCATTCACGGACCGCTCCCGCAGGGCAGTTCTGAAGCACATAATCAACATGGACTGCAATGAGGACGAGAAGGTCCTGAGGATTCTGAGCCTTGACTCGGAGTTCCGCAATGAGGACATCTGTGACCTTGTCATAAACATGGACGGAGGGGCGGAAAAAGGCGCACGGGAACTTCTTGAAGACCTTGGCATGGTGAAATAAAATAGCGTTATGACCTATCTGGAAAGGGCTTCGGAGCTCAGAAAACTGCTTGAACAATACCAGCGCGCCTACTACACAACGGGGCGCAGTCAGGTCTCGGATCTGGAGTACGACAGACTCTTCGACGAGCTTGCCGCCATAGAAAAAGAGCATCCGGACGCGCTGACCGAGGACTCGCCCACCCACCGCGTGGGCAGCGACCTGAGTTCGGACTTTCCCGAGGTTGCCCACACAATTCCCGTCCTCAGCCTGGACAAAGCCTACAGCGCCCAGGAGGTCTACACCTTCATTGACCGCATCCACAGGTCGAACGGTGCGGCCAGCTTTGTGCTGGAGGAGAAGATTGACGGCTTCTCCATTGTCCTATACTACCGCGGCGGAATTCTTGAGCGAGCGGTCACCAGGGGCAACGGCAGCGTGGGAAATGACGTCACGCCCAACGTGAAGACCATAAAATCGGTCCCGCTCAGGCTCTCCAAGCCTGTCGATATCTCCGTGCGCGGAGAAGTTTTCCTGCCGGTTGAGGAGTTTCAGCGCATAAACCTCACCCTTGATGAGCCCTACGCTAATCCGCGCAATCTGGCCGCCGGCACAATCAGGCGTAACAAGAGCTCGGAGACCGCCCGCGTGCCCCTGTCAATCTTCTGCTACGAGGGCTTCTGGGCAAACGGCGGCTTTGATGACCATATCAGAATCCTTTCAGAGCTCAAGACCCTTGGTTTCCCGGTAGACCCCAACCTCAGTTATTTCTGTGCCACGGAAGAAGATGCCGCAGCCCGTCTGGTTGCTGCCGGTCTTGAGGGCAGGGCCTGCGCATATGAGGATCTTCCGGCTGAAATTGAAAGACACACCGCAGAGAGAAAGTCCCTTGCCTATGAGATAGACGGCCTTGTTCTGAAGGTGAACGAGATAGGATTCCGCGAGGAACTGGGCTACACGGAGCACCACCCGCGCTGGGCCGTAGCCTACAAGTTCGAGGCCCCGCAGGCCCAGAGCACTGTTGAGGATATTGACGTGCAGGTGGGACGCACCGGCCGCATAACCCCCATGGCAAGAATCAAGCCTGCAAAACTGGCCGGTTCCGTGATAAAGAACGTAACTCTTCACAACCAGGACTACATAGACAGTCTGGAACTGGCCGTGGGAGACACAGTTGCCATTTCCAAGCGCGGAGACGTGATTCCCGCAGTTGAAAGTGTTACCGAGCCCAACACGCAGGGCAACACAACGTGGAAAATGCCTCAGAACTGTCCGGAGTGCGGCTCTGTGCTGGAAAAACGCGGAGCTCACCATTACTGCCCGAACAGGCAGTGTCCGGCCCGCGAGAAGGGGCGCCTGGAGTTCTTTTGCGCCAAGAAACAGATGGACATTGAGGGTCTGGGACCCAGAACCCTTGAAATCCTCTATTCCCTGGGCTACATCCGCACAATTGCAGACATTTACCGCTTTGACTGGAACGCCCTTGTCCGTGACAACATAGAGGGCTTCGGGGAGAAGAAAACACAGGCCATTGCCAGGGCTGTTTCAGACAGCCGCAGAACCCCGTTCCGCAGGGTTCTTGCCGGTCTGGGAATGAACGAGTTTAGCCACAAGGCCATTGAGATTCTCCAGAATGCAGGTTACCGCTCCAAGCAGAGCCTCTTTGATCTGGTCTCGGACCCTGAAAAAGCTCTGGAGACTCTTACCTCCCTTGACGGCATAGGTCCCCTGACCGGAGCCGAAATCATCTCCGGTCTTACAGACCCTGACAATATTGCCCTTCTCAACAGTCTTGAGGAATCCGGCCTGTGCATGGATGACAGCCTGTCCGAAGCTCCCCGGGCTTCCGAAAATCAGATTTTTGCCGGCCAGTCCTGGTGTGTCACAGGTACATTCGAACACTTCCAGCCCCGCGAGAAGGCCATGGAGGAAATCAAAAAGCGCGGAGGTTCCGAGGTGTCTTCGGTCAGCCGCAAGACCACCTGTCTTCTTGCCGGAAAGAACGCCGGCAGCAAACTGGCAAAGGCCGCGGAGTACGGGGTGCGTATTGTAAATGAAGACGAATTCCTTGCCATGATTGGGCAGAAACCCGTTGAGGTGCATGAGCCGGAGCAGGATCCTGAACAGGATCCGCAGGGCAGCCTGTTCTGAGTTTTACGCGGAGGTGTTTATGGATATGAATCTTAAAATCAAGCTTTACCTTGAAAACGACAACGAGAAATTCATGGGAATAGGTGTGTTGTGGCTTCTTCAGGCCCTGCAGACCGAGAAGTCTCTCCGTGCCGCCGCCTCCAGACTGGGCATCTCCTATTCCAAGGCCTACAACATGATTTCCAACCTTGAGCAGGCCGTAGGCAGGCCGGTTGTAGAGCGCAGGCACGGCGGCCACGACCGGAGCGGCATTGTCCTCACCCCCTGGGCCAGGTCTTTCATTGAGCTTTATGACAGTTTCCAGAACCGCTGCAAGGATCTTCTCAATGAACCTTTTGAGGATTTCCGGAAAAAGTTGTCGGAAATACAATAAAAGGACAAAACCGACGTTAAATTGTAAATTACAGGTATTTTTATAAACCGTATTGACTTAAAACGATTTAAAAAATATATTCCCGGTATAAAGCATTTTCCGAGAGAATTTGTTTTAAACCTCCTTTTGTTTTCCCTTATGGTTATTGATCTCCTTTTACCATGAGGGTATTTTTTTGCCTTTTTCCGGGCTCCTGCCCCCATTCTTGCCTGTATTTGCCCAGCTTATCCTCGCTTATCCTGTCTTTGCCCAGCTTATCCCCGCTTATTCTTGAAGAAAAACGCTTTTTGTCTTATTTTTCACCTGTTATGAAAGACCTTACGCAGTTTATCGGAACAGAAAAGATATTTGAGACCGTTGTAACAGAGGACAAAACCGCAGCATCCATGAAGAGCGGCGGGGTGAACACCCTGTCCACGCCCTACATGATTGCATTTATGGAATACACCGCCACCGAGTGTGTGAAGCCCTTCCTTGATGAAGGCTGTGTCACCGTAGGTATCCATGTGGACATTTCCCATCTTGCCTCAACTCCCGTGGGGATGAAGGTTACAGTCAGGGCCGTTCTCACTGCTGTAGAGGGCCGCAAACTCACCTTCAGCGTTGAGGCCAGTGACGAGAAGGAAAAAATAGGAGAGGGCACCCACCACCGTTTCATAGTCAACTACGACAAGTTCCACCAGAAAGCCCTGGAAAAGGGGACTGTCGCAAAATGAAAAAACTGCACAGTCCCTTTATTTTTGCCCCTTCCAGCCTCGTTCCTCGTTTCCTCTCGCTTATAGCATGTGCGATGTAATATAAATTGCCCTGAAAACCTCGATTTTTATATTATAAATAATATAAATGTCCCATGAATCCGGCATATTTATATTACGTGTACCCCGCTATCCCGCATAAAGCAACCTGAAATCCGGAAGTT
>CAMZFA010000028.1 GCA_947305945.1 uncultured Spirochaetales bacterium
CTATTGAACAGGAACAGATGAAGCAGGATGCCGAAAACTTCCACATCGGAGACACAGTCAAGGTTTACTTCAAGATTGTTGAAGGAACAACCGAACGTGTTCAGATTTTCGAGGGCATTGTCATTGCAAAGAACAACACGGGTATCAGAAGGTCTTTCACTGTAAGAAAGAATTCCTACGGTGTTGGCGTTGAGAGAATTTTCCCGCTCCACTCACCCAGAGTAGAGAAGATAGAGGTTGTCAGACGCGGCCGCGTCAGAAGAGCAAAGCTCTATTATCTCAGGGGCAGAGTCGGAAAGGCTGCAAAGGTTCCCGAGCAGATCAGAGGCCACAAGGGTATCTGAGTCATATCAAAATCTATTCAGGCTGTTCTGCGGAACAGCCGGTTTTTTTATATGGACAAGAACAACAGGGGAAGGCAGTGTGAGGACTTTGCCGCAAAATGGTACTCTGACAATGGATTTACTGTTCTGCAAAGGAATTACAGATCTGCATTCGGTGAGATAGATATAATCTGTAAAAAGGGCTCTGTCCTTGTTTTCAGTGAGGTCAAAAGCATTCCGGCCTCATGGGATTCTTCAGACATGGAGATGAAGATTCCGCCTGCAAAGGTGATGAGGATAAAGAAGAGTGCTTCCGATTATCTTGCCCGCAGCAGTAATGAAGTTTATCATTCAATAAGATTCGATGCGGTTTTTGTTTCAGGAAACAGCATCAGATGCATAGAAGGAGCCTTCTGAATGAAGAAGAAAGAAAGTGAGCACATCTGTGCACTCTGCGGAAAACCGCTGGATTTCATAACGGATGCCATTTCCGAGCCTGACGGCAGACTGAGCCACTTTGACTGCGTGATTGAGAAAATCAGAAAGCAGTACCGTGTTGAGGAGCCTGATACCGTCTCCTACATAGGGCAGGGCAGATTTGCCGTATGCACAAAAGGGGAGGACGGAAAATACACCATAAGGGACAGAATCAACTATGAGAGTTCTGATTCCTTTTTGTCCATGAAAAAGCTTGTGGGGAACTCAGGGGAATGAACAGAAGACGTGCCATGCTGGCAGGTTCATTTGATCCTCCCACAGCCGGTCATGAGAACATAATCCGCCGTGCTTCGCAGTTGTTTGAAAGCCTTCATGTTGTTGTAGCTGTAAATCCTGATAAGACTTACCGTTACACTGTTGAACAGAGACTTGAAATGCTTAATATCATGACCAGGGGCATGGACAATGTGACCGTCTCCTCCTGGGACGGATTGAGCGTCAGATATGCTGAGGATAATGACATAGGTGTAATGGTCAGGGGCGTTAGAAACGAACAGGACTTTGCCTATGAATATGACATGGCATGCACCAACAGCGGTCTTTACCCCGGCATTGAAACCGTATTTCTGCCGTCCGAATCATCTCTTTCAGAGCTGAGCAGCACCACGGTGAGAAAGATGAAGGATGAAGGGCAGGATCTTGACGGTCTGGTCAGTCCTGAAATCCGTACACTGTTGACTTAAAAGGCTCTTTCCATTATATTCAGACTGTTATCAATAAATACTACATATAGGGGTTAATATATGGCAACACCGAAATATAAGACTTCAAAAGCATCCGCTGCATCACGCAAGGCAGCAAACATGAAACTTGCAGCTCCCACACTTACAAAGTGCACAAAGTGCGGTTCACTTATTCTGCCGCACCGCGTATGTCCCAAGTGCGGATACTACAAGGGAGTTCAGGTAGTAAACCCGGAGGAATGATAAAAAATGACAGATAACGAAATCTTTGAGAAAGTCAGAGGCATTATCGCTGAGAAACTCAACATTGATGATGAAGAGTCAATCACTCTTGATTCATCATTTGTCAATGATCTTAAGGCTGACAGCATGGATATCCTTGACCTGGTCAGCGGTTTTGAGGAAGAGTTTGATATCACAATTCCCGATGACAAGGGAAGGGCATTTGAGACAGTCAGAGAAGCTGTTGCTTATCTGAAGACACTTATCTGATCAAGATATGCCTGATAACGGAAGAGCTCCTTATCTGACGCCCGAGCGTGAGAGGGAGCTTTTATTTTTTACACAGCAGAACAACCTCAGTTTCAGAGACCTCAGTCTCCTTGACAATGCATTCACGCATTCGTCCTATGCCAATGAGGCAAGGGAATTTGGTGTAAGGGACAACGAGAGACTTGAGTTTCTTGGTGACAGCATTCTCTCTCTTGCAGTCTCGGATTACATCTACTCCAACAGCAAAGGGGATGAGGGAGATTACACCAGAATCAGAAGTGCCGCCGTTTCCGAAGATTCCCTTGCAGAGGTTGCCGAATCCATCCAGTTGTATAAGTATCTTCTTATAGGAAAAGGAGAAGAACTTACCGGAGGAAGGCACAAAAAAGCTATTCTTGCAGACTGCATGGAGGCTGTGTTTGCCGCTGTCTATCTTGACTGCGGACTTGAAACGGCACGTTCCTTCATTCTGAGGCTTCTCATACCTCACATCACTTCCGGACACAGGGATTACAAGACACTTTTACAGGAATACGTTCAGAAGAGATGGAAGACCGTTCCGGTTTACAATACTGTCAGAACGGAAGGACCCGAGCATAAGCAGATCTTCTGGGTGAGCGTAACCGTTCACGGAAAGGAGTTCGGCCCGGAGAAGGGACACAGCAAGAAGGATGCAGAGCAGAACGTGGCTTCACTTGCCTGCAGAGGTCTTGGAATCCAGAAGTAATTCCGCCTGCCCGAGCAGGGTTTCCCTGTTGTTCAGAGTAGGATAATCAATAACCATTTCAAGAAGAGCATTCAGGATTCTTCCCATTTCAGGACCCCTTGGAATGCCTGCGTTGTACAGGTCGTTTCCGTTTACGGCAAGATCCTTCAGTGTCATTGGCTGATCGGCTAGTGCATCAATTCTTTCTTTAAGCAGGTCTGTTTCCTCAATGCCGCTTTTACCGTCCGATGCAATGCGGTCACACCACAGAACCTCGAAGAACATATCAAGTCTCTGTTTGCCCACCCTGTTGACAAGTCTCTTTACCGCACCGTCGGTCCATGAGCTGTTGTACCTGGTCATATGGTTTCTGATAAGTACGGCAACATCCTCCTGCATGGCATTGGAGAACTTGAGGTCAAGCATTACCCTGCGGGCAATCTCCTCACTTTTCATGTCATGACCGAAGAACCTGGTGAAGTTTCCTATTTTCTTCATGCATGAGGGTTTACCTATATCATGAAGAAGCATGGCCCATCTTACGGTAAGGCTGTATCCGTAGTAAGCGGCAGCATCAACGGCAACAAGGATATGGGCAAGAACATTGTCGGAACCCACCTTGTCCTGCTCAATTGAGGCGCACCGGTCAAGTTCCGGAATAAGAACCTTGAGCAGTCCTGTTTCGTACATCATGTTCAGTCCGACCGAAGGTTTTCTGGTCATGAGAATCTTTGACATCTCATCATAGATTCTTTCCTTTGAGACGCAGGAAATTGTCTGACTGAGAGAGCAGGCGCTTTCAAATGTAAGCTCATCGGCCGTAAAGCCGAGCTTTGAGCAGAAACGGCACATCCTGATGAGTCTGAGTGCGTCTTCTGAAAAGCGTTCGGCAGGGTTCCCTATGGCCCTGATTATTCCGGCCTTCAGATCCCGGAAGCCGTCAAAACAGTCGGTTATTGTTCCGTCACAGCAGTCGGCTGCAAAGGCATTTACCGTGAAGTCACGTCGGGATAGGTCCTCCTTCAGGTCTGTGACATAGTTCACGCTGTCCGGATGGCGGCGGTCGGAGTAGGCTCCTTCGGTTCTGAATGTGGTTACCTCGTAGGTCTCCTTCCTGAAGATTACGGTTACCGTGCCGTGTTTTATGCCGGTGGGGATGACTGAACGGAACATGGCCATGACCTGTTCGGGTGTTGCATCGGTACAGAAATCCCAGTCGTTGTTCTCAATTCCGAGCAGCCAGTCACGTACCGCTCCGCCAACTACGTAGAGGGAGTGGCCGTTGTTTCTGAATACTTGTGAGAAATCCCTGATATTAAGCGGAACCGGCATCCTTTTCATGTACTTTAATATATCAAATTACCTTGAGAGAGACACCCATATTTATATATAATTTCATTACTTTGAACATAATCATAACAGGAGTTTCATAATGTTCAGAAATGTTGATCCCAAGCAGAATTTCCCCAAGATGGAAGAGGGAATACTGAAATTCTGGGAAGATAATGAGATATTCAGAAAATCGATTGAACAGAGACCGGCCGACAACGAGTTTTCATTTTATGACGGCCCTCCCTTCGCCACAGGTCATCCCCATTACGGACATCTTGTTCCGGGTACTATCAAGGACATTATTCCCCGCTACAAGACCATGAAGGGAATGCGCGTGGTCAGAAACTGGGGATGGGACTGTCACGGTCTTCCGGTTGAGAACATAATGCGTAAGGAACGCGGCCTTTCAACCGCAAAGGAAATTGAGGAGTACGGCATTGCAAAATACAACGAGGAGTGCCGCTCTCTTGTCATGCGCTTCACATCGGACTGGGAGAAGGATATTACCAGAACAGGAAGATGGGTTGATTTCAGAAAGGGATACAGAACCATGGACAAGGACTTCATGGAGTCCATCTGGTGGGTCTTCAAGTCCCTCTATGACAAGGGCCTCATCTACAAAGGTTTCAACATTCTGCCCTACAGCCCCGGACTCGGATGTCCTCTTTCAAACATGGAGGTCAACCTTGGCGGTTACAAGGATGTAACAGATCCTGCAATCACGGTAAGGTTCAAGCTCAGAGGCTCCGAAAACACATATTTCCTTGCATGGACCACTACTCCGTGGACACTTCCCAGCAACCTTGCACTTGCCATGGGACCTGAAATTGACTATGTGAAGGTCAGGGACAATGAAACCGGAGATTATTATATTCTGGGAAAGAGCCGCCTCACATCCTACTACAAGGACGGAGAAGGCTGCACGGTTGTCGAAGAGTACAAGGGAAAGGACCTTGCTGGTCTAAGATACGAGCCCCTGTTCCCGTACTTTGCTCATCTTTATGATCAGGGAGCCTTTGTAACGGTTCTGGGAGACTATGTAACCACGGAAGACGGATGCGGAATTGTACATACCGCTCCCGGTTTCGGTGAAGATGACTACAACGTTCTCAAGGGCACGGGAATTCCCGTTGTCTGCCCCATTGATGACGAATGCCGCTTCACGGATGAGGTTCCCGATTACAAGGGCCTTTTCGTAAAGGATGCCGACAAGGAGATAATCCGCAGGCTCAAGGAAGAAGGTAAGCTCATCAAGAGGGAGAACTACCTCCACAGCTATCCTTTCTGCTGGAGAACAGGTGCACCCCTCATCTACAGGGCCATGGACTGCTGGTACGTCAACGTATCCTCGTTCAGGGACAAACTTGTAGAGAACAACCAGAAAATCACATGGGTTCCGTCACACATAAAGAACGGACGCTTCGGAAAGTGGCTTGAAGGCGCCAGAGACTGGGCCATTTCAAGAAACCGCTACTGGGGCAACCCCATTCCCGTATGGAAATGTGACGGATCGGATTACATTGAGGTAATAGGCTCAATTGCCGAACTTGAGGCCAGGTGCGGAAAGAAGGTTGAGGACATTCACAAGCACTTTGTGGATGACCTTACATGGCCCAGCCCGGACGGAAAGGGAACCATGAGAAGGGTACCCGATGTCCTTGACTGCTGGTTTGAAAGCGGCAGCATGCCCTACGGCCAGCTCCACTATCCGTTTGAGAACAAAGAGCGCTTTGAGAAAACCTTCCCTGCAGACTTCATCAATGAAGGCCTTGACCAGACAAGAGGCTGGTTCTATTCACTGCACGTCCTTGCAACGGCACTGTTTGACAGCCCGGCCTTCCTCAACAACGTCACAAGCGGCATAGTTCTTGCCGAGGACGGTGAGAAGATGTCCAAATCCAAGGGCAACTTCACCGATCCCATGACCGTAATCGAACGCTACGGTGCGGATGCAATGCGCTTTGCCCTGATGAACAGCGTGGTTGTCCACGCCGATGACCTCAAGTTCTCCGAGAACCTGGTCAAAGACGTGCTGAAGATGCTTATCCTTCCCCTGTGGAACTCATATTCATTCTTTGTAACTTATGCCAACCTGGACAATTACACTCCTTCCGAGACACCGTTCGAGAAGCTGACCAACCCGCTTGACAGATGGATAATCTCCACCCTTCAGGCCCTGGTCAAGGACATGGACGATGCCTACGACAAGTATGATGTCCAGAGAGCCTGTACAAACCTTGTTGCCTTCATGGACAGCCTCAACAACTGGTACATCAGAAGAAGCAGGAGAAGATTCTGGAAGTCCGAATCCGATACCGACAAGAAAATGGCCTATGACACCCTCTACAAGGTACTCATGACCTTTGTTAAACTTGCATGTCCCATAGTGCCCTTCATTACAGAGGAGATTTACCAGAACCTCAAGAAGGAAGGAGACCCCGAGTCAGTACATCTTTGCTTCTTCCCCGAATACAACGAGAAGCAGAGAGACTTTGTTCTTGAGAAAATGATGTCTCTTACTGTCCAGACAATCACAATGGGCAGGGCATTGAGAAGTTCCAACAACCTCAAGACAAGGCAGCCTCTGAGGAAGGTCTTCATTGTTGACCGCAATGAGGATGACAGAAATGTGCTTTCCGAAATGAAGGACATAATTGCCGAAGAGCTGAACGTCAAGGAAGTTGACATCCAGAGTGAGGAGGGCAGCCTTGTCACATACCGTGCAAAGGCCAACTTCAAGGTTCTGGGAGCAAAACTTGGCAAGCACATGAAGGATGTTGCCTCAAAGATCCAGGAGATGCACAGCGAACACATTGCAAAGATCCTTGACGGTGTAAAGAAGACCTTTGAGTTCGGTGACGGCCAGAGCATTGACCTCGGAACAGATGACCTTGTGATCCAGAGAGAAGAGAAAGAGAATCTGAAGATCCTCAATGAGGGTGCACTGACCATAGGATTTGATACCGAGGTTACTCCCGAACTTCTCTATGAGGGTATTGCCAGGGATATAATCAGGGCCATCCAGACCATGAGAAAGGAAACAGGCCTTGAAGTTTCAGACAGGATCAATGTAAGGATCAACGGAGATGATGATATTCTTGAGGCTGTAAAACGCTTCTCACAGAGAATTTCCGATGAAACTCTTGCCCTCAGTCTGGACGTTGACAGCTCACTTGTTGTAACAGACAGTGAGTCCGGAATGGTAATTCTCATTTCAAAGGCCGGAGTCTGATGAGAAAAGCCCTTCTTCCCGCTCTTGCAGTTGTGCTCTGCCTTTTGCTGGCTTCATGTGCAACTCCCAATCCGTACGGGGAGGAGAATCCCTACGTTTACGTGATAGGGCAGAAGGGCTCTTATGTTTTCTCAACTACAGACAGCGAGGTTGCATCAAACTTTGCAGACCTTGGCCCGCTTCAGTACAGAAGAGTGACAGGTTGCCTTGATCCGGTTACAGGGCGCATGTACGGAGCCATTGAAGGTGACTTCAGAAAAGGCTATGTGAATACCGGTCTGTCGGTAAGCGGACAGTTTGATAAGATCCGTGGAAAAGGTCTTACATACTGGAAACACAGGGAAAGCGGGATTGAGCTTGCAGTTCCCGCAAACGGAATAATTCTGTTTGCAACAGACGGTATAGCAGGTGTTGTTGAAAGCACTTTCACAAACCCGGTACTCAATGAAAGGACTGACCTGGCCTCCCGGATAATTTCTGTTGATACCGGTGTTTATGTGGAAAAACCCGTTGTGATGCCTGATGTTGGACTTGATCTTGACGGAGCGGCAACCGAGCGTTTTGACTACATAATGCTTCTTGCAGACACTTCAAAGTATGACCTGGACTTCGGTCTTACAACGGAAAACTACGCATCTTCCTTCCTTACGCTTCTAAGGGCAGCCTATGTAGCTGCACTTAAGGAAGCAGGGGAGAAGGTCAATGTCAGCGCACTGAAGGACATTGTCTTCAGCAGCGGGAAAAACGTATATCTTAAGGAACAGGTATTCGACAAAAAGATAATATCTTCCATCATGACGGAGAATTGATATGGAACAGGATAACAGAAAGACATTGTTCTCAGCCGTTCAGCCGAGCGGAATCCTCACTCTGGGAAACTATATAGGAGCCATTAGAAACTGGAAGCTTCTTATGAATGACTACAGGTGCATCTATGCTCTTGCAGACCTTCATACGCTTACCGTGAAACAGGTTCCCGCAGAGCTCAGGGCTCACAGCTATGACCTTGCAGCCTGGTATATTGCCTGCGGAATAGACCCGGAGAAGTGCATTCTTTTTGTTCAGAGTCATGTCCATGAACATGCCGAGCTTACCTGGGTTCTCAACACCATCACATATCCCGGAGAACTGAGCAGAATGACACAGTTCAAGGACAAGAGCAGAAGCCATGCGGACAATGTGAACATGGGTCTTATGGATTATCCGGTACTCATGGCCTCCGACATTCTTCTGTACAGTGCAGACCTTGTCCCGGTGGGAGCAGACCAGAAGCAGCACCTTGAGATTGCACGTGACCTTGCCATACGTTTCAACGGACGCTGGTCCGATACCTTCACCGTTCCTGAGCCTTATATTTCAAAGTCCGGTGCCAAGATCATGAGCCTTCAGGATCCCGAGAAGAAGATGTCAAAGTCAGATTCCAACGTCAGGGCTTTCATCTCACTTGATGATGACAGGGACACAATTATCAGAAAGTTCAAGAGCGCAGTCACGGACAGCGGAAGCGAGGTAAGGGCCGCAGAGGACAAGCCCGGCATAACAAATCTTCTTACCATATACAGTTGCGTTACAGGCAAGAGCGTTGAAGAAGCCGAAAAGGAGTTTGAAGGCCAGCTTTACGGACAGTTCAAACTTGCTGTGGGAGAGGCTGTTGCCGACCATCTTGAACCGCTGAAAAAGGAAAAAGACAGAATAATCAAGGACAAGGATTATCTTGACGGTGTGTTCTCCAACGGAGCCGCACAGGCTGAGAGAATTGCCGGAAAGATGCTTTCCAAGGTTTACAGAAAAGTAGGTCTGATTCCCAGAAAGTTCTGATCAGATATAGTTGATCGGATATTCTGCAGCCTCATTCACACACTTATCAAGAATTTCCTCAATGTCCATGTTGTTGTAGGACTTTGTCTGCTGTTCAACATCCGGACGTGTAAGCGGGTGTTTGGGGCTGAAGATCACACAGCAGTCATCATAGGGGAGAATGCTTGTTTCATAGGTTCCCACCTTTCTGGCTGTTTCAATAATCTCATTCTTGTCCATTCCGATAAGGGGTCTGAGAACCGGGATCTTACTCATTGAATCAGTGAAGCAAAGACTTTCAAGAGTCTGGGAGGCTACCTGTCCCAGGGCTTCTCCTGTGACAATCACCCTTGCATTTCTCTTCCGGGCCATCTTGTTTGCAACCTTCATCATGCATGCACGCATCATCAGTGTATGTTCCTCTTCAACACTGTGGTCCTTTATCCAAAGTTCAGCTTCGGTAAAGTTAACAACAAGAAGAGTTGTACCCTGAAGCCACGGTCCCAGAAGAAGTGCAAGATCCTTTACCTTCTGAAGTGCCATATCGGAAGTGTAGGGGTAGGCATGGAAATAAAGACAGTCCATGTTGAGTCCGCGTTTTGCCATTCTCCATCCTGCAACAGGTGAATCAATTCCTCCGCTCAGAAGCAGAAGCCCCTTTCCTGCGCAACTGACGGGAAGTCCTCCGGGACCGTCAACGGGACTGGTGTAGAGATAGACCTTTTCCCTGACCTCAACATACAGGGTCTTGTCGGGATGTTTCAGATTGACAGTCATTTCAGGATAACGGTCAAGAACAACACCGCCCAGCTGCTGCTCTATCTGCAGGCTTCTCATTGAGAAACTCTTGTCCGAGCGTCTTGACTGGACACGGAAACTTCCCTTGCCGTCTGCAAAAGGTTCTTTTTCAATCAGCTCTGCTGCAGCACGGACCATTTCATCCCAGTCTTTCTCAACTACAAGTGCCTTTGAGAAACCCACAACACCGAAGGTGGTCTTGAGAATGAACTCTATCTTCTCATCTGAAACACTGTTGTCCACATAAAGGTAGAATCTTCCCTTTTCCCTTGTCAGATAGCTTCTGCAGGGGTGGAGTTTGAGCTTTATGTTGTTTTTCAGTTTCTTTTCAAAAAAACCTCTGTTGAGGCCTTTAAGGCTTATTTCACCGAGTTTGATGAGAAAAAGTTTCATCCCTGTTGTATCGAATTTTTCCATTTCAGTATTCCTTTGCAACTTCCCTGAGTGCATTGCAGAGAAGATTTACCTCTTCGGGTGTATTGAGAGGACTGAGGGATATGCGGACTGCGCTCATCCTCTGTCCCGGTGTGAAATTCATGGCCTCAAGCACACGTTCGGCCTTGCCGCGTGAATTTGTGCTGCAGGCACTTCCCGCACTCAGACAGAAACCGCGGTCTGCCATTATGCGGAGAAAGACCTCTGACGGAAGCTTGTTCACACTGATTGTGATTATATAAGGTGAGAATTCAAGACCGCTGTCAGATGCGGGCGATAGCAGGGTATAACCTGCTTCCCTGACAGCCTTTTCGACAAGTATTCTGTATTCTCTTACTACAGAAAGAGTTGAATCAATTGCAGATACGGCTTCATCCAAAGCCTTTGTCATGGCTGCAATGGCCGGTACGTTTTCAGTTCCGCCCCTCATTCCTCTCTCCTGGCCTCCACCCTTGGAGAGGGCTCTTACGGCAGAATTCCTGCACCAGAGAAGCCCCGTACCCCTTGGGCCGCGGAATTTATGTGCGGAAAAAGCGGCAGAATCTATGTCAAAGTCATAAGGTCTGAAGGCAAGTTTACCAAGGGCCTGAACCGCATCACAGTGAATATGAATCTTTCTTCCGGTGGTCTTTTCATAGTTTCTGATCACCTGAGTACAGGCCTTCAGGTCCTGTACCGTACCGGTGACATTGTTCACGGCCATGATGCAGACCATCTTCACTTTTGGATTCAGTGCTTTCTCAAGAGTCTGAGGTCTGAGGTAACCTCCCGGACAGTTGAGAACGCTGAACTTCCATCCGTGCTGCTCAAGAACAGCTTTGTTTTCAAGTACTGCGGCATGCTCAATTCCCGTAGTGATTATCTCTCCGGGTGAGGGAATGTTGAGAAGGCTCTGAAGGACAATGTTGTCCGCTTCGGTTCCTCCTGAGGTGAAGAAAACCTCTGAAGGTACCACTCCGAGTACAGATGAAATAGTTTTGCGGCAGTCCTCAAGAAACCTTGCGGCCTCAAGTCCCATAGGGTGGGTTGAAGACGGATTTCCCGGATATTGAGTACTGACGGAGCAGTATTCTTCCAGTGCAGATTCGGATATGGGTGAAGTAGAAGTCCAGTCAAAGAAGTGCATTCTGTATAACCTGTTCCCTGATATTTTCCTCACCGACCTGGGCACGGATAACTTTTCCCTGTGATACGGGAAGGAGAAGATTTATATTGCTTCCGGGTGCTGTGAACCCAAGCAGTTTCCTCAGTTCCTGCCACTGACCGCGTGAGATTCTGAATGATGTATCAAAGCCGTATGACTGGTAAAGTCTTGATACCGAACCGGCAAACTGAGATGTGCAGTTACGGGTTTCCTCGGCTATGTTTGCGCAGATTGAAAGACCCCAGGCAAGTGCTTTGCCGTAGGTAAATGACTGTCCGGTAAGGACTTTCAATGCATCTGCAAGGGTGTTGCCCACCTTGAGGGCATCGGAGAATCCGTTGGATTCTATGGGATCTGATTCAACGAACTTCTGTTTTACGTAAACTGCCTGTTCAATCATGCGGGCAACGGTTTCAGGTTTTCTGGCAAGAATGTCCTGTCTTTCAAGTATCAGGGTTCTTCCAAGGACCTCATCCTCCGAGATGATTGCAAGTCTGATGGCCTGTGCAAGTCCGTTTGCGTATTCGGTTTTTGTAAGCGACTTGAGGGTTTCAGGGCAGATTATGATTTTGACGGGAGGATAATAGCTTCCCACAATCCTGCCGTTGCCCTTGTAGTTGATTCCGTTCCTGCCGCCTATGCAGCAGTCAACCATGCTCAGAAGTGTGGTGGGAACGCAGGCAAAGCCCGAACCGTACTTCCACATGGAGGCTGCAAGACCGGTTATGTCCGAGACAACACCTCCGCCGAATGCAAGAAACACGGATTTTTTCTCAAGCTTGGCATCATAGGCACTGTCAAGAATCCTGAGGACGTTTGACATTCTTCTGGAATCCTCACCCGGTTCAAGTATCACATTGGGTTCGGGGAGAGGCCTGACCATGAGTGCCGTATTGGAATCAAAAACCCACAGAATCTGACTGCCCAGGTTTCCAACTTCCCAGGCAAGTTCCGAAAATGAATCGGCAATGAGTATCTCGGTTCCCATAGTATCGGCAATGGTCTTCAAAATAATGTTCCTAAGTATTCTTATCTTATTATTGAGAACCCATTCAATCAAGTAATCTGACTATTCTGTTATAGGTATCCCTGAAGGCTTTTATGTCCGTGCAGTCCATGAGTGAGAGCAGGGAATAGGCACTGTTGTTCAGAGCTTCATTGAAGTATCTGTTCACATGAAGGAACATGTTTCCTCCGCTTGAGACAAGCTCGATGAACCCCAGTCTGTCTTTGTATTTCTTAAGCGGAGCAGTCATCATGATGAGGTTCATATAAGAAGCAAGTTCGTTGATGTTTTCCGTAAAAAAGACCTTGTCGGGAACATTTTCACAGAAATGTGCATCATCAAACTTGATTCTGCCTGCAAGACCAAGGTTTTCTGAAAGTCTTTCCCCGTAACAGAGATATTTACCTTTGAACAGGATTGTACTTGAAACGCTCTTGGGGTGTCTTGAAGCCTTTTTCCAGGCCTTTGACAGTGAGAAGAGAATGTCCGAATCAATCACGGCAACGGCGCGGTCCTTCTTTCCGCCCTCGTAAACAACGGGAAGATTGAAGCCGTAAATGTTTACAGTCTTCTTCTTTTCCTTTCCTTCACGGCCTTTGCTCTCTCCCTTTTCCTGTCTTGCAGCCTTACCGGCCAGTTTCACAAGCATGTCTGAAAGACCCGGTTTGACGCTTTCAATCCACTGCTTACCCAGAGGTGAAACAGTTCTGGCATAGAGTTTTGATGTGAGAACTATCTCTCCTGCCAGCAGGAAGGTGGGAGGATTTCTGAACCATGCAGAACCGGGATGGATGTATATTTCATCTGCAGTAAGGGTTTTATAAGTGTTTGACTTCTTGCGTATGCAGACATACTGTATAAGACCGGTACAGAGGCAGGTAAGACACTTGCGGGCAGTCTCCTCATCAAATCTGCCTTCATAGGGAATCACGGGAATTCCAGCTTCGGAGGTAATTTCACAAAGCTGATTGCTGACGTGGACAATTTCCTCCATACTCTGGAAATCCAGATAGTTGTTGTTGCAGAATTCCTCTTTATCCTTCTGGTTCTTCAGCGATGTATATTTTCTGAACAGGATCTGATAACCGATGAAGTCCCCGAATTCCGATGCAAAGCGTTTATGACAGGCTCTTGCAGAGTCTTCCTCTCCCGCCGGAAGGAGGAACGGGGTCTTGCAGGACAGGAAACTGACGCAGACGGCAATGCATGATATTATCTCAGGGTACCTGTATATTGCCTCAACCATGCACCTTGAGTGTCTGGGAAGCAGGGGATAACGGACCATCATGGTACCCGTCTGTGTAAGATTGCGTTCTTTGTCTATGGCTCCAAGCAGCAACAGGGTTTTTTCTCCGCTGATCAGGGCCTTTGAATCGGGTCTTGTGACATAGGGGAATGACTCATAGTTTTTTATTCCCAGGTCAATCATCCTCAGTACAACTTCAGAAAGATCCGTTCTAAGGATTTCTTCCTGGGTAAAACGCGGCCTGTTCTCATAATCCTCCTGCGAGTAGAGTCTGTAACAGAAACCGTCGGATGTTCTTCCGGCCCTGCCGGCTCTCTGATCGGCAGAGGCCCTGCTTATCGGACTTGTGACAAGAGAGGATGTGAAGTCAAACTGATTGTACCTGTTAATCTTTGCAAATCCGCTGTCTATGACAACCTTTATGCCGTCTATGGTCAGACTTGTTTCGGCAATATTGGTTGCCAGAACTACTTTTACCTTTCCTTCCTCAGTGGGTGAGAAAACAAGTTCCTGTTCTTCCTTGTTGAGCCTTCCGTAAAGAGGATAAATCTGGAGTCTTGAGTAATCACAGTCAGAGTAAATACTGTTGATACAGGATTTTATATCAGCCTCACCGGGAAGAAATACAAGTGTGTCCTCATTGTCTTTAAAGCTGCTTTTCTGAAAGCGTTTGAGAATAACGTTGATGATCCGGCAGACATTGAGGTTTATGTCCTCGGAAGGTAAGTATTTTACGGTGACGTTGTACTGTCTTGCCTTGATTGATATGACCGGAGCGTTGAAGTACTTTGCAAATACCTTTGTGTTCAGGGTTGCAGATGAAATGATTACCTTAAGTTCCGGTCTTCTTGCACATATCTGTTTAAGAAGACCCAGAATGAAGTCTATGTTCAGGCTTCTCTCATGCGCTTCATCAACCATTATGACCGAATAGGCACTGAGATCAGGGTCTGACTTGAGCTCCTGAAGAAGCATGCCGTCGGTCAGAATCTTAATCCGTGTATCCCTGGAAGTTGTATCGTAGAACCTCATCTTGTAACCGCAGAATGACTGCGTGTCATGAATCTGGTTCTTTATATATGAACAAACACTGAGGGTAGCAATCCTTCTGGGTTGGGTAATTCCGATAATTCCTTTCTGAGTAAAGCCTTCCTCATGGAGAATAAGGGGAATCTGAGTAGTTTTACCGCTTCCTGTGGGACTTTCCACAACTATTACCTGATTGTCCCTGAGAGCCTTGATTATTATGTCCCTGTTCTGCCATACGGGAAGAAGTTTAGGATCCGTCATTTTATCCTTTGTGCAAGTTCCTCAGCACTCAGGCCCTGAAGCATCTGTCTTGTGCTTATTTCCTTGACGGTATAAAGGCCGTCAGATTCTGAGCACACAACATAGGGAATTCCGTTTGCCTCGGCAAAGGCAAACTGGGCACCCTTGCCCTTGGAGCCGAGATAACAGTCAGCCTTTATGCCGTACTGCCTAAGTATATTTGCCGTTTTCTCGGACCACACCGGATCACCGTCGGCCAGGACCATGACATCGGAAGGTCTGTTTCCGGTAACCAGTGGACTTCCCATCTCCTCAAGGGCTGCAATCAGCCTGTCAAGGCCTATGCAGGAACCTACTCCGGGAAGGATTTCCCTGGAATAAAGTCCTGTAAGGTTGTCATATCTTCCGCCCGAGCAGACAGAGCCTATTGAAGACATACCTTCAAGGAAAGTCTCCCAGACAATTCCGGTGTAGTAATCAAGACCGCGGGTAATTGAAGTGTCTATAACAAAACTTCCGATAATCCCGCAGGCCTTTGCCATTTCTCCAATCTGCTTCAGTCTGATAATCTCAGGACAATCCGGTCCGAACATAAGGGAAAGCTTTTCAAGTGTTGCACAATAATCATCCGATGGCAGGCTGATGAATGTCATAAGTGATTCAATGTCCTTCTCCGTCATTCCAAGGTCTGTGAGAATACCGCTCACACCTTCCTTTCCTATCTTTCCCAGTTTATCAATTGCCCTCAGCACTTCATCCGCGGCAACGGTGGAGGAGAGGGTGGAGACAAACTTTCCGGTCAGGCCTCTGTGTGAGATATGGACACGGTATGAAGGTGCTCCTATGTTTTTGAGACAGGAGTAAATAAGCAGCAGTATTTCAAAATCCGACTGGGCGCTGTCTGCGCCGATAATGTCAAAATCACACTGCATGAATTCACGGTAGCGGCCTTTCTGTGGCTTTTCTCCGCGCCATACCTTGGCCATATGATAACGCTTGAAGGGGAAGGAAAGAGAGGATGCATTTGCACTTACATACCTGGCAAGAGGAACAGTCAGATCAAAGCGCAGTGCAACATCACGTCCTCCGTTGTCCGTGAAACGGAACATCTGCTTGTCGGTCTCTCCGCCGCCTTTGCCCAGCAGTACTTCGGTATACTCAAGAGCAGGAGTGTCAATCGGTACAAAACCGAAGCTCCTGAAAGTCTCCTGAATTTCCGACATGAGGTTCTGTCTGGCTATTTCCTGGGTGGGAAGACTGTCCCTGAAACCCT